>CP067345.1:2991691-3308546 GCA_020641055.1 Clostridioides sp. ES-S-0010-02 | reverse complement strand
TTATTTACAAGTATACACTATAATGCATCTGATACAACTGGAAATGGAGTAGAAGTATTTTATAAACTTGCAGACAAAAATGGTGGAACTACTAAAACTGTAGCTACAAACATATTAAATAGAATTTTAGAGAAGTTTAATCTTAAAAATAGAGGTATAAAAACAAGAACACTATCAACTGACCCTACAAAGGATTACTTGTATGTTTTAAGAACTAATGATATGCCAGCTGTACTTGTAGAATGTGCATTTTTAGATAATGAGAAGGATATGAGTTTATTGAATTCATCATCAAAAGTAAAGGACATGGGTACACAAATAGGTAAAGGTATAGAAGAGTCATTAAAATAGTACATAATGAAAATACTTAAAAAACTCAGCATAAATTAATTTATGACTTTAGATTTAGTTTAAATCCATAAAATAAAAATATAATTCTGTTAGTAATAAAGACTATGTATAAGTTGTTGCAGATATAAGTGCAAATAGTGTATACATAGTCTTTTTGTGTTGAAGTTTTGGTTGCTAAGTCTCAGGTGTAATTATAGAGATGTATTTAACTTCTAGGTATTAATAGGTCGAGGACTTGAATAATATTTATATGATGTTTATTTATTAAAATATATATGTAACATTTAGAATGCAACTTTGAAAAATTAATTTTATTGACTTATAAAAATTTGATATAAAACTCTACAAAATATAATCATTATATGTTTTTATTTGTCATTTATAGATTTTTTTAGTAATAAATGATATAGTGGAAATGAGCAAATATATTTAATTATGTTTATTTTTTGTAATTGTTTATTTTTTGTAATTTAATTTTTAATAAATTTTTGCAAATTTAGATAAGCACACTTTGCTGTGTTTTAAAAAATTAAAAGATAAAAAAAGCAAGGTGAAAATCTATGTTAAGTAAGGAGATTAATATGAAAAAAAATACGAGATTAATAACAACAGGAGTTCTTTCAATGGCAATTGTTGCACCTACAATGGCATTTGCTACTGAGTCTAATGCTATGGAAAATAATGCTAACTTAAACATAAATTTGGAGAAAAAAAGTATAGTTTTAGGAAGTACATCAAAAGTAAGTATAAAATTTAAAGAAAAACCAGATGCTGATAGCATTACATTAAAATATAAATGTTATGATATGCCACTAGATACAACTCTGAACTACAATCAATCAACTGGGGTATATGAAGGAACTATAAATTATAATAAAGACCCAGAGTATCTAAATGTTTGGGAGTTACAAGGGATAACAATAAATAGCGCAACTAATCCTAAGACTTTAGACAGACAAGAATTAGAAGCTATGGGATTAAATCTAAAAGACTACAATGTAACACAGGAATGTATAATTGAAGATATAACTTCAAGAAAAGATGTAAATAAATATTTGAGAAAGACTTCTGCACCTATCACAGAACTTACAGGAAGTGATAGATATGAAACAGCTGTTAAAATAAGTAAAGAGGGATGGAAAAATGGTTCAGATAAAGTAGTTATAATAAATGGAGATGTAAGCATAGATGGTATTATATCAACTCCACTAGCAACTACATATAATGCACCAATACTTTTGGTTGAAAAAAATAATGTGTCTGATAGTGTAAAAGCAGAATTAAAGCGTCTAAATCCTAAAGATATAATTATAATTGGAGATGAGAATTCTATTTCTAAAACTACTGCTAATCAAATAAAATCAACTGTAAGTGCTAGTCAAACACGTTTGAATGGTTCTAATAGATATGAGACATCTTTATTGATAGCAAAAGAAATAGATAAAAATCATGATGTAGATAAAGTATATATAACAAATGCAAATGGTGGAGAAGTAGATGCACTTACTATTGCAGCAAAAGCAGGTCAAGATAAGCAACCAATTATATTAAGTGATAAAGACAGTCTTACAAACGATACGTATAAGTGGTTACAAAGTGAGGATTTACAAAATGCTTACTTTATAGGTGGTCCTCAAATGTTATCAACAAATGTTATCAATAAAATAAATGATATAACTAAAGATAGTGTTACTAAAAATAGAGTATATGGAGCAGATAGACATGAAACAAATGCAAATGTAATAAAAACATTCTATACAGAGGATGAATTAGAAGCTGTTCTAGTTGCTAAGTCAGATGTACTTGTTGATGCTTTAGCAGCAGGACCATTGGCTGCTAGTTTAAAATCTCCAATACTTATAACACCAAAAACATATGTATCTGCATATCATAAGGATAATTTAGAAGCTAAATCTGCTAATAAAGTGTATAAGATAGGAGGCGGATTAACTTCTAAGGTAATGAATTCTATAGCATCATCATTATCTAAGCATAATACAACACCGACAGACCCAGGAACTAGTAATGGAGCAAAGACAGTTATGATTGACCCAGGACATGGTGGTTCAGCACCTGGAAATTCATTTGGAGGAATGATTGAAAAAGATTACAATTTAAATACTTCACTTGCAACTACTGAATATTTACGTTCAAAAGGAATAAATGTAATTATGACTAGAGATACAGATAAGACTTTATCACTTGGAAGTAGAACTGCTTTATCTAACTCACTTAAACCAGACTTATTTACAAGTATACATTACAATGGTGATAATAATAGAAAAGGTCATGGGGTAGAAGTGTTTTACAAGCTTAAAGATAAAAATGGAGGAACTTCTAAGACTGTGGCTACAAACATATTAAATCGAATTTTAGAGAAATTTAAACTTACAAATAGAGGTATAAAAACAAGAGTACTTACTAGTGACCCTACAAAAGATTATTTATACGTTTTAAGAACCAATGACATGCCAGCTGTACTTGTAGAATGTGCATTTTTGGATAATGAGAGTGATATGAAGTTAATAAATTCACCTGCAAAAGTAAAAGAAATGGGCACACAAATAGCTAAAGGAATAGAAGAATCATTAAAGTAATTAAAAATAGAGTAATTAAAGTTTAATATAAATTTATGATTGTGAGTTTATATTAAAGCTATAATTTGAAGTATGGGTGTGTAAATATATAAAGACTATATATACATTGTTGCATATACAAATGCATAACAGTGTATATATGGTCTTTTTTGTAGTTAAATGCAATAATTTGATTGTATTTTGAAAAATGCACAATATGATATAATTAGATAATATACACTTAATTTAATTAAGGAAGGTGATTATGTGGAATATTTATTAAAAAAAAGCAGTCTAAAAAAAGATGAAAATGAATCCTTAGGCAAATATAAGGAATTATTGAATAGAACTGAAAATAACTCAAGAAGTATTATTTTATTAGTACCAAATAACAATACTAGAATAAGATATGAGAGGTCATTAGAATTAGATTATAGTGAAGAATTAAAAATAACAACATATATAGGATTTGTAAAAAAAGAATTATTAAAATATTGGGCACTTATAATAGAGAAATGTGAAGGAATAAATAAAAAATCTATATCTCCAACATTTATATCAAATAGTTTAAGTGAATATTTAATAATTAAAAAAGTTAAGGAAAAAAGAGTGAAAGAAGGATATTTCGAAGATATCACAGGAACGAATAAATCAATCGCAAAAAGTATAATTACAAATATAAGTAAGTCCGCATTTAATTTAATTGACTTTGATTTTATTGGAGAAAAAATATATTCATCAAAGAAAAATAGAAATAGTATATATAGATTTTCATATACTCAGATGGATGAAATTATATCATATTATATAAATACACTGCTTTCAAATTCAATGTTAGATAATGCACTGAGTGTATATCTATATAATAATTACCTTCTTAATGATGAGTTTTATTTAAAAAATTTACTTAAAGAATTGAGATATATAGTAGTTGATAGTCTTGAAAATTCAAGTAATGCAGAAGTAGATTTTATTGAAAAGGTGTCAAGCAATGCATTAGAAAGCTATATATTCTTTGATTTTAGTAAAGATTATTCTGTATTTAATAATATTGACATGGGTTATATAAATGAAAAGATAATATCTAAAATTAAATTTAAAGAAGAAATTAACTTTGAAAAAAGTAATATAAAAATAGAAGATTTATATTTATTACCCTCAAGTATAGAATTAAATCAATCAAGTCAACTATATAATGAAATGTTAGATTTAGTGAGCGAAAAGGTTGTAACACTTATAGAAAGTGGAGTATCTCCAAAAGATATAGCAATTATATCACCTATAAACAATACAATATTGGAGTATCAAATTAGAGATTCTTTGAAAGAAAAAAATATAGATGTTTTTAACACTAAAAAAGATAAAAAAGCTATAGATTACCCATATGGAAATGCTTTAGTGGTTGCAACTTGCATATTTTATGGATATTTAGACTTTATAAAAGATGAAGAATATATAAGTTTTTTAGAGACTCTTTTAGACATAAACAGAATAAAAGCATTTAAGATTTTTAAAGAAACAAGGTATTTAGAAGTTGATAAAATAGGAGGATATAATCAATATCGTGATATTTTACAGTATATTGAAGAAAAAAAGAAAAGTGATATAAAAATACATGAATTTTTAATTCAATTTTATATAGATAAAATGTTAAATTTAAAAGATGGTAAAAAGAATGTTGGTCTATGTAAACAGATAATAACTGAAAGTGAATCATTTAGTGAAAGTGCAAACCTACTTGGATTGAAAGAAGAAAAGATTTTTATAGAAGCTTTAAAGACGACAATAAATGATTATTATTCTGTTATTGATATAGAAGAGTTAAAAAGCAAAGATAAAATAGTAATAACAACTCCTTATTCATATATATCATCAAATATAGATAGAAGTGTCCAGATATTGGTAGATATAGGAAGTAATTCTTGGAATATGAAAATAGAAAAAGATATAAGTAATTTAATTGTACTTAGAAAATCTTTTGAAGAGAAAAAAATTTATACAAATGAAATGGAAGAGTACTACAAGAAATATTATCTATATAATACAATATATAATTTATTGTTAAGTGCAAAGAAAGTTTATGCATATAAGAGTGAATACACAATTAATGGTTATATTCAAGAAAGTATGCTATATAGTATACTTTTGAAACTCTCACATAAAGGAGATAAAATTTATGATTAATATAAACTATAGAGAAGACCAAATACCAATAATAAATTATGAGGATGGAACTATGGCAGTTCCAGCAGTTCCTGGGGCTGGCAAGACATTTATAATAACCAATTTAGTAGCTAAACTACTCCTTGAACAGAAACATAAAGGTGGTAAAATATTAGTTCTTACATATATGAATAGTGCTGTAAATAATTTTAAAGGTAGAATAAAAAAAATACTTGAAGAAAACAAAATAGACGATATTAACTCATATGAAGTAATGACTATACATAGTCTAGCTGTAAAAATAATAAAGGAAAAACCTGAAATAGTAATGTTGAGTGAAGATTTTAATATAGCTGATGATTTACAAAAAAGTATTATATTAAATGAATGTATAAATAAATTTAGATTTGATGGAGGAGAAAGAGCATTTAGGTGGTTTCTAAAGGAGCAAAAAGATGAGAGATGGAAAGAGATAACTCTTGAAGCTTGGGAGAGAGGTTTTTTTGAATTTGTAGGAAATGCTATAAGTGAACTTAAATACAAGGGAATTTCTCCAGATAAGCTTGAAGAGATACTATCAAGAGGACACAAAGGCATGTTTAAAGTGATTTTGCCAATATACAAATTGTATGATAGAAAATTAAAGCAAAATGGCTTACTAGATTATGATGATATATTAATTCTAGCAGAAAAAACCTTATGCTTAGATGAAGGACTTAGAAAAAAATTCCAAACTAGATATAAATATATTTTTGAAGATGAATGTCAAGATTCAAATGAAATACAAGGGAATATAATAAAAATTATATCAAGTGAAAATAATAATTTAGTTAGAGTGGGAGATATAAATCAGAGTATAACAGGTACATTTTCATCATCAGACCCCAGGTTTTTTAAAGAATTTATAAAAAATGCAAAGTGTTGTTATAGGATGGATATGTCAAATAGAAGTTCAAAAGATATACTAGATTTAGCAAATTCACTTGTAGAATATGTCACAAAAGAATTTAAACAAGAGGAATGCAGATATGCTCTTGAGGATATGCAAATAAAAACTGTTCCAACTGGAGTTGGATATAAAGAAAACCCTAAGCCAGAGCATTATAATATAAATGTAAAATGGTATAATAGTTGGAAAAATGAAATAGAACAAACTGCTAAATATGTTAAAGGTATAAAAAAGAAATATCCAGATAAGAGTATAGGAATACTAGTTCCATTTAATGAACAAGTTACACAAGTTGCTAAGGAACTTAGAGAGTATAGTCTAACCTTTGAAGAATTGGGTCCAAATTCTTTAAGTAAAAGAAAGGTTATAAATAGCATAGCTTCTATTATAGATTTTATGCTAAACTGCGATGATATAGAAAAGTTAATAATCGTACTTGATAAAGTTTTTATAAATACAGACAATGAGATAGAAGAAAAGAATTTTTTAGACAGATTAAAAAAATATACAACAGAAGAAATTATATATGATTTGAAATTTAATAAAGATAAATTTGAATCACTAGAAATTAATGAAGAAAGCGATATATATACAAGTTTTAAATATGGTATAGATATTATAAAACAGATATTAGAATACCCAATAATAAGGTTAGACCTGCTGATACTGTTCATTGGTAAAAAACTCAACTTAGAAAAAGAGGATAAAGCAGTATTAGATTATATATCTTTTTATATAAAGTATTTAGTTTCGGAAAATATATATATGGACTTAGAAGATGTTTACAATGTTCTATTTGATGTTAAAAATAAGGTGTTTAATCACATAATAGATGTAGTTTATGAGATAAATGGATATGAGCCAGAACCTGGTAGCATAACACTATGTAATTATCATAAATCAAAGGGGATGGAATGGGATTGTGTGTTTTTATTAGGTCTTGTTGAATATAATTTCCCTGACAATATTACTCAGAAATTTCAGAGTGATAAATGGTACTTAAAAGAAAAATACAAAAATCCAATGGCTATTATTAAGTCAGAAATTGAAGCTATATTAAAAGGTAGTATTTCAACTGATTACGCTTATCAAACTAAAATTGATTCTATAAATGAGAAGATTAGACTTTTATATGTAGGAATCACTAGGGCAAAGGAGATGTTAGTACTTTCAGGGAGTGCTTATAGAGATGAAAATGATATAGGTAATAAAAGAAAAGAACAGAATCCTTGTGTTTATTTAAGAAGGTTGAATCAATATATTATTGAGAAAAGGTCAAATTAACATATAGATGAGTTAAGTTGATATATTATTGAAAGAAATATCAGTTAATATATGATGAGTTTAGCTTATATACTGTTGAAAGAATGCCAAATTAATATATAATAAATAGTTATTAAAAAATAAAGTTAAGAGAGAAGTGATATGATTGAATGATAAATTAAAATATTTTTCTTATAGTCAAAATTCAATTAACACATATAAGTCGTGCCCACTAAAATTTAAATATAAGTATATTGATAAAATAAATTGGAAAAATGATGATATAGGTAGTAGAGAATATTATGATAGTTTAAAAACTGGAAGAGACTTTCATTTAATTTGTGAAAGATACTTTAGTAATATACCACTTGGAATCTATTTTAATGAAGATGATAAAAATAGTAAAAGATTTTCAAAATGGATTGAGAATATAAAAAAAATTGTTCCTATCGAAAAAGAAAAAATGTATTTACCAGAATATGAAGTAAGGATGAATTTAAATGGGGACATATTACAAGCAAAGTATGATTTAATTGTAGTTGGAAAAGGCAATATAGAGATATGGGACTGGAAAACTGAGTCTAAAAAGATTAACTATAAAAATGTGGAAAGTAGGATTCAAACAATAGTTTATATGTTTTTGGCAAAAGAAGTTATACCAAAAGTTTTAAAAATAGAAGTAAATGTTAAAGATATAAGTATGAAATATTACCAACCTGAATTTGATGATTTGCCAATTAATATCTCATATGATGAAGAAAAACATGAAGCAAATAGAAATAAGATTCAAAACTATATAAACATGATAAAAAGTACTAATTATGAAGAACATACATACGAACACAATCTATACAATGATATAGAAAAGGTATATAATAAAGAAGAACGTATGTGCTATAGAAATAAAAGTCATTGTAAGTATTGTGAGTTTAATAAATTATGCAATGACAAAGAAATAGATTATAGTATTTTGGAGGCGGAAATTTATGGGACTTAGGTTTATATTAGGTAGATGTGGAAGTGGAAAATCTACATATATATTAGATGAAATTAAAAAAGAATCTCAAAAAAATGAAATGACATCTGTTATACTTTTAGTTCCAGAACAGTATACATTTGAAGCTGAAAATAGAGTAAGCAAACTATTTTTAGGAAGAGAAAAGGACAAGTACTTAAGAGTTAGAGTGCTTAGTTTTAAAACACTGAGTAACATAGTTTTTTCTCAAACAGGAGGATTAACAGATGTAAATATAAATTCTAGTGGAAAAGCAATGATGGTGTATCGAGCGATAGAAGATGTAAGTGAAGAGTTAAATGTATTTTCAAAATCAAAGTCGCAATCTGGTTTTGTAAGTTCAATTACAGATATGATATCAGAAATGAAACAGTACAATATAAGTCCTGAAATGTTAGAAAATATATCTGGAGAATTAGAAAATGAGACATTAAGTTTAAAGTTAAAAGATATAAGTAAGATATATAATTCTTTTGAAGGAAAATTACATGAAAATTATATAGATGCTCAAGATATGTTGACTTCATTATCAGGCAAAATAGAATTGAGTAACTATTTAGAAGGAGCTTATGTTTATATAGATGAGTTTACAGGTTTTACACCAAATCAATACAATGTTATAAAAAGTATATTAAATAAAGCTAAAGATGTTAATATATCTTTGACTGTAGATAATGTTAATTATATTGGATATAGCAAAGCAGATGTATTTTCTAGAACTAAGTTTACTTATTCAAAATTAACTCAATTATGTAATGAAGAAGGAATAAAAATATTACCACAAGTAAATTTAAATACAGGCACTATAAAAAGATTTGAAGGAATTCAAGAGTTACAACATTTAGAAAAGTTTTATAATGCTTATCCATATAAAACATATATAAATCCAACTAAAAATATAAAAATAAAAGAATTTAATAATCTATATTCAGAGGTAGAAGAAATAGCTAAAGAAATTGTACATTTGGTTAGAGACAAAAATGTTAGATATAGAGATATAACTCTTGCTACAAGAGACTTAAATAGATATGATTTTTTGGTACATTCTATATTTAATGAGTATAACATACCTAACTTTATAGATAAAAAGAGAGAAGCAAAAAGTAATCCAATAGTTATATTAATTATTTCGGCTCTAGAAATGAAAAACAGACGATATGGATATGAAACTATGTTTAGGTATTTAAAGAGTGGTCTTATAGGAATTGATAATGATGATATAAATTTACTAGAAAATTATGTACTAGCCAATGGGATTAAAGGTAAGAAATGGTTTGATGAAAAGTGGGATTATAGAATAACACAAAGTCTTACTAATGAAGAAAGTGAATTTGAGGTAGAATTAAAAGATAAAATAAATAAAATAAAAAATAGAGTATTAGAGCCAATAATAAATTTACAAGAAAAATTAAAGGGAAAAAACAGAGTAAAAGAAATTTGCAAGTATATATATGAGTTTTTACTAGATATAAATATGCCAGAAACTATAGAGAGTTTAATAGTAAATTTTAAGGATAAAGGAGAACTCGATGTTGCTAATCAGTATTCACAAGTTTGGGATATAGTAGTAGATGTTTTAGACCAAATGGTGGAACTTATGGGTGAAGAAATAATATCCTTAGAAAAATTTATAAAATTAATAACTCTTGGTTTTGATGAGTATGAGTTAGGGCTAGTTCCTCCTAGTATAGACCAAGTACTTGTAAGTAGTGTGGACAGAATGAAAAATCCAAATACAAAATACTTATACTTAATAGGAACTACAGATGGTGTATTTCCTTTAATTACAAAAGATAGTGGAATATTAAGTGATAATGATAGGGAGAGTCTTGGAAATAAAGGTATTGAAGTTGACATAGATAGTAAAACTAGAAGTTTTGAAGAACAATTTTTAGTATATAAAGCCCTTACTTCAACATCTGAAAATCTAATTATAACATATCCTATATCTGACCATGAGGGTAAGACACTTAGACCTTCAATAATTATATCAAGATTGAAGAAAATATTCCCAAATGTAGAAAATAAAAGTTATTTGATAGAAGAAGATAAAAGAACTAATGAAGATATACTTAAAAAAATAACTGTAAAATCACCTACATTTAACGAGCTTATAAGTGTAATAAAAAACTACGATAGTGATGAGTATAGCAAAGAAGAAATGAATAGTATCTGGTTAGATATATATAGATACTATCTAAAGGATGAACTATATAGTTCTATAACAAAAAAAGTTATAAAAGGTCTTAGTTATACCAATCAAGTTCATAGGATTGAAGAGAAAAAAATAAGGTCATTATATAAAAGTAATTCTCTTAGTGTGTCTAGGCTTGAAAAATATGCAGAGTGTCCATTTGCTTATTTTATACAATATGGCCTTAAAGCCAGAAAGCGTAAAGAGTATTCATTTACACCACCAGATTTAGGAACCTTTGTTCATAATATTTTAGATAGATTTTCAAAAGAACTATCACAAGATAATTTATTGTGGAAAGATATTGATGAAGAATATATAGAATTAAAGGTAGGTATTATAGTTGATGAAATAATCTCAAAGATACCAGGATATATATTAAATAGTTCTGAAAGATATAAATATCTTGCGTATAGATTGAAGAATATGCTTACAACAGCTATAAATATAATTAGCCAACAGATAAAACAAGGTTCATTTGAACCTGTAGATTATGAAGTTAAATTTGGTAAAGACGGTAAATACCCTCCTATAAAAATAGTTTTGAATAATGGAGAAGAAGTAAATTTAATCGGTCAAATAGATAGAGTAGATGAGTTTGAAGAAGGTGAAAACAAATATATAAGAATAGTAGATTATAAATCAGGTAATAAAGCTATAAGTTTAACAGAGATATACTATGGCCTACAATTACAATTACTTGTATATCTTGATGCAATCCTTGAAAGTGTAAAAGAAGAAGAAGATATAAATTTAAATCCAGCAGCAATATTATATTGTAGAATAAATAACCCAATAGCAAAGTTTAATGAAGATAAAGATGACGCTGAAATTCAAGAAGCAATATTAAAAGAGCTTAGAATGAAAGGGCTTGTGGTAAAAGATTCTCATATAATAAAAGAGATGGATAAGTCATTGATAGATGGAAAAAGAAAAAATTCATTAGTAATACCAGTAGGTCTTACAAAGGATGGAAATGTAGGTAAAAGCACATCTACAGTAAGTTATGAAGATTTTAGGTTACTTAGAAAATATGTAAAACATTCGATAAAGGATTTATGTGAAGAAATGTTGAGTGGTGAAATAAAGATATCTCCATATAAACATAAAGAGGGAACATCATGTGATTTTTGTGATTATTCAGCTATATGTCAATTTGATTCAACTATGAAAGATAATAAATATAAAATTTTAAATAATAAGAGTAATGAAGAGATAATAAAAATGATGGAAGGAGATGTTGATTGATGAGTTCTCCTAAATGGACAAAAGAGCAAACAGAAGTTATAGAAAGTAGAGACTGTAACTTACTTGTTGCAGCTGCTGCTGGGTCGGGAAAAACAGCAGTACTGGTTGAACGTATAATTCAAATGATAACAAGTAGAGAAAATCCAATTGATATAGATAAATTATTAGTAGTTACATTTACTAATGCGGCTGCATCAGAAATGAGAGAGAGAATAGGTGATGCTATAGGAAAAGCATTAGATGAAAATCCAGAAAATAAACATTTACAAAATCAACTTGTCTTATTAAATAAGTCAAGTATTACAACAATACACTCATTTTGTTTAGATGTTATAAAATCAAACTTCCATAGAATAAACCTAGACCCTAATTTTAGAATAGGAGACCAAACTGAATGCGCTATTTTGAAACAAGAGGCAATAGAAGAAGTATTTGAAAAATTATATGAAGAAAGAGAAGAGGGTTTTTTAAATTTAGTTGAAAGTTATGCAGAAAGAGGCGGAGATAAAGAGGTTCAGGATATTATTTTAGGAATATATTCATTTGCAATGGCTTCTCCTGAGCCTAAAAAATGGCTTGTTGATTCAGCAGAGAGATTTAACATTGATGAGGACTTTGATTTTTCAGAATCTATTTGGGCTAGAGCTATATTAGACACTGTAAAAATAGAAATTGATGGAATTTGCTCAAATATGGAAAAGGCCTTAAAAGAAGTTAAGTCAATAGAAGAGCTAGAAACTTTTACAGAGAAGCTTTCGATTGAGTATAAGAGAGTGGTTGATATTTCAGAAGCATGTAATAAATCATGGAATGAGGCACATAAGAAGATGTCAAGTATGTCTTTTGAAAACTATGTAAAAGGTATAAAAAGGATACCAAAAGATGCTCCTTCATATATAAAAGAATCAAAAGAAAAAGCAAAAGCAATAAGAGATAAAATTAAAAAATCTTTAGAAAGTATAATAAATGCTACATTTAATAAAGATAGCGAATCTATTAAAGACGAAATTAAGTATCTTTATAATATAGTTAAACCAATATCCAATATTGTTCTAAGATTTGAAGAAGAATACAGCAATAAAAAAAGTGAAAAAGGAATAATAGATTTTAATGATATAGAGCATTTTGCCTTAAATATACTTACGAATATAGATGAGAATGGAAATATCGTACCTTCTGATATAGCTATGGGGTATAGAGATAATTTCTATGAAATATTTATAGATGAATATCAAGATAGCAATCTTGTACAAGAAGTACTGCTCAAAACTGTAGCAAACATAGATACTCCAAATAGATTTATGGTTGGTGACGTAAAGCAGAGTATCTATAGATTTAGACAAGCAAAACCAGAGTTGTTTTTACAAAAGTACAATAGCTATAAAGATGAAAAAGGAAGTTCTCACAGAAAAATAATGCTTTATAAAAACTTTAGAAGTAGAGAAGAAGTTGTAGACTCTGTAAATTATATATTTGAAAATATAATGAATGAGAATATAGGAGAGATTGAATATACAGAAAAAGAAAGACTTAATTTGGGTGCAGATTTTAAATCAGATTTAGATGAGAACTCTATTGTTGGCGGAGCAACAGAAATACACCTTATACAAAAAAATACTAAACCTAGTAATGATATTATAAATAATAAAGATAATAATGTTAATAATGAAGAAAATGAAGTAGAAGAAGATGAAGAACTAGACAATATACAACTTGAAGCTAGAATGGTTGGAAAGATTATTAAGGATTTAATGAGAGCCAATGAAGATGGAAAGATTCAAAAAGTCTATGATAAAGGAATTGATGCCTATAGACCTGTGGAATTTAAGGATATAGTGATTCTTTTAAGAGCTACATCTGCATGGGCACCTGTGTTTGCAGATGAGTTGATGAATATGGATATACCTACTTATGCTGATGTTGGAGTTGGATATTTTGATACAATTGAAATAAAAACAATACTATCATTACTTCAGATAATAGATAATCCAATGCAAGATATACCACTTATAGCTGTGTTAAAGTCACCTATATTTGGATTTACACCAGAAGATTTAATTGATATTAGAATTCAAAATAAAGATAAAACTTTTTATGAAGTTTTAGAAAGTACATCAGAGTATGATGAATTTACAGAATCACAGAATGAAAATAAGTCGGATTTTGTACCAAGTGAAGAATGTATAAATAAAAGCAAAGACTTTCTGATTAAACTAAAAGAATTCAAAGAAAAATCAATGTACATGAGTACAGATGAATTTATATGGTATTTATATACAAAAACTGGATACTATGCTTATGTTGGAGCATTACCAGGTGGAAGTCAAAGACAAGCCAACTTGAAAGTACTTTTTGAGAGAGCAAAACAATTTGAAGAGACTAGCTTTAAGGGAATATTCAACTTTGTAAATTTTATAGAGAAATTAAAAAAATCTAGCTCTGATATGGGGAGTGCAAAAACACTTGGAGAAAATGCAAATGTTGTTAGAATAATGAGTATCCATAAGAGTAAAGGTCTAGAATTTCCAATAGTTATATGTTCTGCTATGGGAAAAAATTTCAATACTCAAGATTTTAAAAAGAGTATTTTATATCATCATAACTTAGGATATGGACCTCAGTTTGTGGATTATGAGAGACGAATTTCTTTTCCAAGTATAGCTAAAGAAGCACTAAAAAGCAAAATAAATATAGAAAATTTATCAGAAGAGATGAGAGTCTTATATGTTGCATTTACGAGGGCAAAAGAGAAACTGATTATAACAGGCTCTACTAGAAATGTACAAGATAGCATGAAAAAATGGTCCAATGGAATTGAAAATTTAGATACAATATCACAATATGAAATACTAAAAAGTAAGAATTTCTTAGATTGGATAATGCCTTGTGTATTAAAACATAAAGATTTATCTAATTTATTGGAAGATATGGGATTAGATGTACCATTTAATGTTGAACATAATTCAAAATGGTATGGAAAGTTATGGAATAAGGATGATATTTTAATACAAAAGAAAAATGATGAAGAAAAAGAAAGTATTGAAAAAATTCTTGAAAAAATAGATGTAGATGAGCCTGATAGCGATTATTATGCTGAAATAGAAGAAAAGTTAGACTATATATATCCATATGAATTTAGTACAAAAAAACCTGCTAGTATATCAGTTACAGAAATAAAAAAGATACAAAATAATTATGAAGAAGAGTTGATAAATACTATATTCGAACAAAAAATAACCTTAAAAAAACCTCTATTTATTCAAAATGATGAAGAAAAAGAAAAAATAAATGGAGCAGAAAGAGGTACAATAATTCACTTAGTTATGGAAGTTTTAGATTTAAAGAAGGTAAACAACATAAGTGATATAAAGATGCAAATAAAAAGTTTTATTTCAAAGGGTATAATAACAGAAAAGCAAGCTAGTATAGTAAATCCTTATAAAATATATAAATTTTTTACATCTAATATAGGAAAAAGGATGTTAAATGCTGAACTTATAAATAGAGAAAAGTCAATTTATGCACAAGTAAATATGAAAGATATATATCTTTATGAAGAATTGATAAAAAATGATGATAAGAAAATTTATGACAAAGAAAGTGTCATGTTAAGAGGTATAGTTGATGCTTATTTTGAAGAAGATAATCAGATAGTTTTAGTAGATTATAAAACAGATTTTGTAAATGAAGAAAATATAAATCAGATAATAGAGAAATATAAGAGACAATTAGATTTATATGCAGATGTTATTGAAACTTTAACTGGAAAATCAGTAAAAGAAAAATGTATATATTTATTTGGAATTGATGAGGCTGTTTGTTATTAATTATTTTGATATAAATTAGACATAAATATAAATGGGGAGGGAAAAAATGAGATTCATTCATACATCAGATTGGCATTTAGGGAAATACCTAGAAGGCCACTCTAGAATTGAAGAGCAGGCAAAATTTTGTGAGGACTTCATACAAATAGTAGAATCAAATGAAGTTGATATGGTAATAATTGCTGGTGATATATATGATAATTCTAATCCACCAGCTCAAGCAGAAAAACTGTTTTATAGAACTGTTTCAAGACTTGCTAATAATGGACAAAGATGTGTAATAATAATTTCTGGGAATCATGATAATCCAGAGAGACTTTCTGCAATAACACCTTTAGCACATGAACAGGGTATACTTATATTTGGTTATCCATCAAGTTCTACAGAAAGAGCTAAGTATGAAAAGTTTGAAATAATAGAGGCTGTACAAGGATGCACAACACTAAATATAAATGGAGAAAGTATTGTAATTGCTACATTACCTTATCCAAGTGAAAAAAGATTAAATGAGGTTTTTTCAAGTGAAGATGATTTGGAAAAGCAAAAGACTTACTCTGAAAAAGTAGGTGATATATTTAGAAGTTTAGGAGAAAATTTTAGAAGCGATACTATAAATATAGCAGTATCACATATATTTGTAATAGGTGGAGAGAGTACAGAATCAGAGAGACCAATACAACTAGGGGGAAGCTTTCTGGTTGAAAAAAAAGACTTACCAGAAAAAGCTCAATATACTGCATTAGGACATTTGCACAAACAACAAAAAGCTTCTGAACGTTTAAATGCATATTATTCTGGTTCTCCGCTTCAATACAGCAAAGATGAAAGAGCATATACTAAAGGTGCGTATATAGTGGATATAAAAGCAGGAGAAAAACCAAATATCGAGGAAATTTATTTTAATAATTACAAGCCAATAGAAGTATTTAAATGTAATGGTATAGATGAAGCTTTAGATATATGTGAGAAAAATCAAGGTAGAGATATTTGGTCATACTTTGAAATAAATACTGATGAGATAATATCTCAAAGTGAAATTAAAAAAATGAAAGAATTATTAAAAGACATAATAGAGATAAAACCGATAATAACATCTTGTTATGAACAAGAAAGTGTAGATATAAAAGAAAAGTCTATGGCAGAATTATTCAAAGAATTTTATTCCTTTAGTAGAGGAGTAGAACCAAAAGGAGAACTTATGGATTTATTTCTAGATATAATAAGTGAAGAAGGTGAATCAACAGATGAGACCAATTAGATTAGAACTGACTGGACTTAATAGTTATATTGATAAACAAGTTATAGACTTTGAAAAGCTAATTGAAAGAGGTTTGTTTGGAATATTTGGGACTACTGGAAGTGGGAAATCTACAATTTTAGATGCCATAACCATTGCTATGTATGGAAATATATCTAGAAATACAAAAGAATATATAAACAGTGTATGTGACAAAGCAATTATATCATATGAATTTGAGATAGGAAGCAAAAATACAAGAAGAAGATACATTGTAGATAGAACTATTGTAAGAAGTAAAACAGGAACAAAAACTTCTGGCGCTAGATTAGTAGAGGTGTTAAATGATAATACAAAAAATGTTTTGGCTGATAAAGTTGTTGAAGTAAATGAAAAAGTGGCTCAAGTTGTAGGACTAACATCAAACGATTTTACGAGGTCAGTAGTTTTACCACAAGACAAATTCAATGAGTTTTTGAGATTATCACGTGCAGATAGAAGAGACATGTTAGAGAGAATTTTCAATCTTGAAAAGTATGGAAGAAGTCTTGGAGATAAGGTAAAAAAGAGAAAAAATTTACATTTGCAAAAGTTAAAAGACTTGAAATCAAAATTAAGTCAATACGATGGAATTACGGAAGAAGTGTATAATAATATCAATCAAGAACTAATAGAGTTAAAAAAACTAGAAAAAGATAAAAATAAAACTTTAGATTTAGCTCAAAAATCTTATGAAGAGAGTAAAGTAATATATGAGGAACAATTGAAACTAGAGAAAAATGAGCTTAGAAAAAATGAACTTAATCTAAAAAGCAATGAGATAAAAGAAAAAACTAATCTTGTAGAAAATGATAATAATGCAAGAAGAGTGGACCCATATATAGGCACAGTTCAAAATTTAGAAAAAAGAATAAAAGAGGACAGTTTCACAGTAGATAATTTAGATAAAAAATTAGTAATTTTAAATCAAGAACTTGAAGTTACAAAGCATAGATATGAAAAAATAAGTCGAATTAAAAATGAAGAAGTTCCTAAGTTAAGTGAGGAAAAAATAAAGTTACAACAAGCAATAAAACTAGAAGAAGAATTAGTTTTACTAGATAAGGAATTAAAAGAATTAAAAGAAAATGGCCTTGATTTAAGTAAAAACAAAATGGAGTTAGAAAAACTAAAAAAAGATTCTGAATCTAGAAAAGAAGCAGTTATTAAGTCTGTAAAAGAAGTTGAAGGAAAAATAGATAAAGTAAATATAAGTGCAGAATTAAAACAAAAAATATTTTTAGCATATGAATATGAGAAAGATTATAATAAAGTACTAGAAGAGAAAACTCAAAAAATAAATAAGCTAGGAGAAATATCTAAGGATACAGAAGATATAAATTTAAAAGTTAGATATATTGATAGAGATAAAAATGATATCAACCATAACCTAGAAAGTTTGTCTCTTCATTTAGATGTTCTTCTTAAGAAATGTCCTGGTAAAAGTGAAGATTTGCTTTTAAAATCTGAATATGTAACTGAATTAAGAAATAAGGCAAATAATACCAAAGAAAATGAAAGTAAGAAAAATAATATACAAGATGAATTAAAGGTAGTTTTAGAAAAGAAATTTAATATTGAGAGAGAGCTAAGTCTAGTAAATGAAAAGCTTGAGAATAATAGAAAAAATAGAGAAGACCTTGAGAAAGAGTTGGAAGAACTGAAATACTTGAATTTGGCTTCTGAACTTAGACGTGAATTAAAAGAAAATGTGCCATGCCCAGTTTGTGGTTCAAAGCACCATGAAAATCATAATATAACTAATTATGATGAAAATATAGTTTTTGTCAAAGACAAATTGGATAAATTGGAAAAAGAAAAAGTAAGCATAAGACACAATATTGAAGAATTAAATTCTAAAGTAAGTGGTTATGTGTCTGTAGAAAAAATGAAAACTAAAGAATTGGAAGATGTAAAAGGAAAGCTTGGGGAAATTCCATCAAGTCAATTATTTAAAAGACTTGATGATGAACAAAGAAAATTAGCTGTACTTAAGTCTAATATTCAAGAGTGGGAAAAAGAGAAGGAAAGCACCGAAAATAAAATAACATTGGCAAAAGAAGAAAAAAATAGAATTGAAAAAGAAGAATTAAAGATAAATGAAAGTCTGAATAACTATAAGAAATTAATAAAAGACTTAAATATCGAAATTGAAAACCTGGAACATAAATGTAAGAAATTAAAACAAGAGTATTTAGGATTAAAAACAATTACTAAAGTCTCAAATCTATCATCAAAAGTAGAAGAAATAAGAGAAAATGAAAAAAAATTAGAATTATTAAATACTGGATACTCAAACTTATTAAAAAACAGAGATTTATTAGATATTAAAATAAGAGAACAAGAAAGTAAGTTACATGAAATAGAATTAGAGTTAATAAAAGCTAGAGAGTTATATGTAGAAAAAAAAGTGAATAGAGACAGTAAGTATAAAGAAGTAATTAACATAACAAAAGGTGATTTAGCTGAAAATCTTTTACATAGTGTTGAAGAACGTATATGCAAGATACTAGAACAAGAAGAGTCTAGTAAAGTAAAGCTAGAAGAACAAAGGTCAGAATATGAAAAAAATCTTGCTGAAAAGCACAATATAGATGGAAGACTTAAAACTGCTAAAGAACAATATAAAGAACAAAAAATAATATTAAATAAACTGCTAGCAGAAAATAAGTTTGAAAGTATATACGCAGTAAAAAGAGCGTTATTAGAAAGTGAAGAAGTAAAAAAATTGATTGAAGAAATATTAGAATATGAAGAAGAACAAAAGTTATTATCATTTAAAATAAAATCATCAAAAGAAAAATTAAATGGAAGAATTATTAAAAAAGAATACTTTGAACAATTAAAAGATAATATTTATAATATGAAAGTAGAAATAGGAAATATATCCAAAGACATTGGAGCTAATCAAAATAGGTTGCTAACATTAAAAGATTCTTTAGATAAGATAAATGATTTTAATAAGGAACTTAGATTGGTTGAACATAAAGTAGATTTGTTAGAAGAATTAGATAAATGTATACAAGGAAATAAATTTGTAGAATATGTCTCTACAAATCAACTAAAGTATATAGCTTTAGAAGCATCAAAAAGACTAGAAGGAATAACTAAAGGAAGATATGCACTTGAAATTGACTCAACACTCAATTTTGTAATGAGAGATAATTTTAATGGAGGAGAAAGAAGAAGTATTGATACTCTATCTGGAGGAGAGACATTTTTAACTTCACTATCATTAGCACTTGCTCTTTCATCTCAAATACAATTAAAAGGAAGTGCACCGCTTGAATTCTTCTTCTTAGATGAAGGATTTGGTTCATTGGACAGTGAACTTTTGGAGATTGTTATAGAATCATTGGAAAGATTGCATAGTAATAATCTAAGTGTGGGTATAATAAGTCATGTCGAAGAACTTAAAAATAGGGTTCCTGTTAAGTTATTGGTTTCATCAAGTGAAGCTGGTGTAGGTTCAAAAGTAAAAATTGAATACAGTTAGAAACAATATGTTAATTGAATATATTATCTAACATTTCCAAAAAATATATAATTGTGATATAATTAAAACTAATATTAAATTTATTTATAATTAATGTCAATATAAAAAAACAAGTAAGTAGGAGTGTGGTAAGTGTTGGAATCGCCCAATAGTTTGGTCCAGATTATAATTTTAGTAGTATTACTTATGGGGTCTGCATTTTTCTCAGCATCAGAGACAGCTTTAATGTCTTTAAGTAAAATCAGAATAAGATATATGCAAGATGAAGGAGTCAAAGGAGCTAAGTTAGTAAGTTCATTAATAGAAAGCCCAAATAAACTTTTAAGTTCTATATTAGTTGGAAATAATGTTGTAAATATAGCAGCAACATCCATATCAACGTCACTGTTTATAGGGTTGATGGGAGAAAAAGGAGTAGCAATTGCTACAGCTGTTATGACAGTACTAGTGTTAATATTTGGTGAAATTACTCCAAAGACTATAGCAGCAAGTAACTCAGAAAAGGTTTCTCTTTTGGTATCTAAGCCTATAAGAGTAATTATATTTGTATTAAGACCAGTAGTATGGGTATTTAATATAATTACGAATGTTATATTTAAATTGTTTGGTATAACACATAAAGGAGCCAAGTCATTTATAACTGAAGAGGAATTAAAAACTATGGTAAATGTAAGCCATGAAGAAGGCGTCCTTGAAATGGAAGAAAGAGAAATCATAAATAATGTATTTGAATTTGGAGATATGCAAGCTAAAAATGCAATGATACAGAGAATAGATATGGTAGCTATAGATATGGAAGATAGTTACGATGAAATCATACAAGTATTTAAAGAAGAAAAACTAAGTAGAATGCCTGTATATGAAGAAACTGTAGATGATATTATAGGAATACTTAATATAAAAGATATTATATTTTTATCAGATGAGGAAATAGAGTCATTTGATATTAAAAATTATATGAGAGAACCATTTTTCACATATGAGTTTAAAAAGATAACACAGCTTCTTGAAGAGATGAAACTTGAAAAAAGTCAAATGGCTATAGTCGTAGATGAATATGGTGGGACATCTGGGCTTTTGACTATAGAAGATTTAGTAGAAGTAATTGTTGGTGATATAGAAGATGAATATGATGAAGAAGAAGATGAAATACAAGTTATAAAAGAAGATGAGTATATTGTAGATGGAAGTACTAAAATTGGTGATGTCAATGAACTTATAGGTGTAAACTTAGAATCTGAAGAATTTGATTCTATAGGTGGGTTTATAATTGGACATTTAAGCAGACTGCCAGAAGAAAATGAAGTAATTGAAGTTGATAATATAAGATTTTGTATAGAAAGTATAGAAAAAAACAGAATAAAAAAAATAAGAATATATACATGATGTAATAATGTTCTTAAATTTATTATAAGTGCATTGAATGTAGAATTTAAATTCTATATTTAATGCACTTATTTTTATTTTATATTCAAATAAAACTAGTATTAAATGGACAAAATAGAAATATAAATTAGAAGGAAGGAGATTTTTAAGATGAATATATTAGAAAATGATTTTTTATACAAATTAAAAAATAACACTATCTTTTTTTGTATATACACATTGTTGTTTATTTTTATTTATAAAGCGTTTCCATACATAGCTCCATTTTTTTTAGGTGGAATAATAGCTCTTATGATTAATCCTATATCCCAAAAATTAGAAAATAAGTTTAGCATCAATAAGGGTGTATCTACATTAGTTTTGAGTTTTCTTGCAGTAGCAGTAGTAAGTACAGTTACTACAATAATAGCAATAAATTCAGTGAAAGAATTAATGAGATTCCTAAATAATATATCTGCTAACCCTGAAGATATAAGCAATACAATTATGTATTTTTTAAATAAAGTAAATAACTATATGAAATCATTTCAAGAAATAGCTAACTTTGATATAGAACAATTAGTAAGTAAGTTTAGTAATGAAGTAATGCATATTACAAAAAATCTCCTTACAAGTATAATTGGACTGGCTACTTCTATTCCATATATTATAATATTTATAATTACTTTGTTTATTGCTACATATTTTATAGCAAAAGATTTAGATAAAATTGAAAATAATTTTTATAATATGTTTACTAGTGATGTAAGAAAAAAGGTAAAGAATGTAAAGAAGGAAGCAGGTCTTTCTCTTGTAGGGTATATAAGAGCTTATACAATACTTATGGCTATAACTTTTTTTACTATATGGGGAAGTTTTGCTATATTTGGATTGAAATATGGTCTTATAGTAGCTTTTGTAGGAGCTTTAATGGACTTAATTCCATTTTTAGGAATAATAACAATATACCTTCCAATAATCGTGTACTATTTTCTTATAAAAAATTATTTTATAGCTGTAAGTATGACTATAATATTTTTTGTTTTGTCTCTGATAAGAGAAATACTTGAACCTAAATTAGTATCAGTAAATGTTGGGTTAAATCCATTAGCAACACTGGCTGCAATTTTTATTGGAATTCAGGTAAAGGGAATAATAGGAGTAATTTTTTGTTTGGGTTTGGTATGTATGCATGATATACTTAAGAAGGTGGATATCTTTTAACTATAAATAATTAATATATTTTTGTAGTAAAATTTTATTCACTAATAAATAAAAATTCCATTAATATTGTAAGAAAGAAGGTATATGCATGAAGCAAAAAGTAGTAGAAAGATTTTTAAAGTATGTATCATTTGATACAACATCGAATTCTCAATGTGAAAATTGTCCATCTTCAGAAGGTCAAAGAGTTTTAGCTGAATATATAGTTGAAGAGTTAAAATCAATTGGTATTGATGAAGTAAGTTTAGATGAAAACAGTTATGTAATGGCTACTTTAAAAGGAAATGTTGAAGGTGTAGATACTATAGGGTTTATATCACACTTGGATACAATTGAAGATATAAGTGGAAAAGATATTAAACCAAGAATAATAAAAAATTATGATGGAAAAGATATAGTTTTAAATGAAGAATTAAATGTTGTTACCTATATAAAAGATTCTCCAGAATTAGTAGAATTTAAAGGAGATGATTTAATAGTTACTGATGGAACAACTTTGCTTGGTTCTGATGATAAAGCTGGAATAGCCGAAATAGTAACTGCAATAGAATATTTAATCAATCATCCTGAAATTAAGCATGGAGATATAAAAATAGGATTTACACCTGATGAGGAAATTGGAAGAGGTGCAAATCTATTTGATGTTAAAAAATTTGGAGCAAAATATGCATATACTTTAGACGGAGGAGTAGTTGGAGAACTTGAATGTGAAAACTTCAATGCAGCAAATGCAACTATTACTATACATGGTAGAAACGTTCATCCAGGTTCAGCTAAGAATAAAATGGTCAATGCTATACATATAGCAGCTGAAATATCAGAAATGTTCCCAGCGGATGAAAGACCAGAAACAACAGAAGGTTATGAAGGCTTTTGGCATCTAAATACTATAAATGGAAATGTTGAAACTGTAAGCATGGCTTATATTATTAGAGACCATTGTAGAGAAAAATTTGAACAAAGAAAATCTATATTGATAGAAAATATAGAAAAAATAAATAAGAAATATGATAATAGAGTGGAACTAGACTTAAAAGATTCTTATTATAATATGAAAGAAAAGATTGAGCCAGTTATGTTCATCGTTGATATAGCTAAAGAGGCAATGGAAGAAGTAGGCATAAAGCCACGTTTAGTTCCTGTAAGAGGTGGTACTGATGGTGCAAGACTATCATTTGAAGGACTACCTTGTCCAAATATATTTACAGGAGGATTAAACTTCCATGGTAAAAATGAATGTATTCCAGTTAGTTCTATGGAGAAAGCTACTAAATTAATTATAAGAATAGCTGAAAAATATGCTGAAAGAGTTTAGTTAAAAAGTATTCAAAAATTAAGAGTTTAAAGTTATAATAGCTATATCATTCTTTATGAAATAAATGGATTATAAGTTTGTTTTGTATTTAAGGTGATATAGCTATTTTTATAATTATCTTGATAAAAGGTAATTATATTTACTTTGGGGTATAAATAAGTATTGCAGAGTGTCTATAAGTATTAATATTTTAAATAAGGGGGAATTATATTGAAAATTAAATCTAAAAAAATAATAGTATTTGCACTTGTATTAGGGCTTTTAATGCCTAGCTGTGTATATGCAGATACAACTAGCAAGAATCAAAATTCGCAGGAAAATATGAATAGCTATATTCAAAACAGAAAATCTCCAAAGGGAGAAAAGTTAATTGGGGAAGATAGATTTGATACAGCTATAAAAATATCTCAAAGTGGATGGAATAATGGCTCAGAGAGGGTTTTTCTAGTAAATTCAAATTCATTACCAGATGCACTAGCTTCAACTCCTTTGGCAAGCAAATTGGATGCTCCAATACTACTTACTAATAAAAATAATGTACCAGAAAATGTAGCAGATGAGATAACAAGACTTAATCCTGAAGAAATTATTTTAATTGGAAGTGAAGGAGCAATTTCATCAAATGTAAAAAAATATCTTGAAGATACAGGTGTTTTAGTAAGCAGAATTGGAGGAGCAGATAGAGAAGAAACTTCTTTGCTTCTTACTAAACAATTGGATGATACAGGAGATTTAGGCGTTTCAAAAATAGCAGTAGTTAATGGCTATAATGGTCTAGCAGATGCAACTTCTATATCAAGTCCAGCTGCAAGTGATAATATGGCTATAATATATGCAAGTAAAGATAGTATACGAAGTGAGGCTAAAAGTTTTATAACACAAAATTCAAATGAGACATACATAATAGGTGGAGAATATAATATAAGCAAAAAACTTGAGGGACAACTAGTAAATTCAGAAAGACTAGCTGGAACAGATAGAAAAGACACAAATGCTAAAGTTTTAGAAAAATTTTATGGAAAATTAAGTAAGGTTAGTAATATGTATTTTGCAAAGGATGGAAGTGGTAGAGAAGCTGATTTAGTTGATGGGCTTGCTGCTGGAGTATTGGCAGCAAAAACAAAATCGCCTGTCATTCTTGCAAGTGGAAGTTTAAGTAATGGGCAACAAAGTTTTATAAAGAAAGTAAAAGCAAATAAGTTTGTACAAGTTGGTGGAGGAAAAAATAGTAATCCTTATACAGAAGCATTAGGATTACAGTAGTTTTATCAATTGGCAATATTATATAATAGAGACAAGTAAACTAAGTTATGTTTAATTAGAAGTTTGAATTAATGTATTTGAAATTCTAATTAAGTTGCAAATAGCCTAGTTTACTTGTTTTTGTGCAAATATACACTTTATAATATTGTAGGTTATACAGATGAAGTTATTTAAAACATAATTAGTAGAAATTTTGTGATACTTTACAATATCGTATGTTGTTATACAGTTTTCTGATGATATATTATAAAAAGACACTTTAGTGTAAAGTGTCTTTTTATAATATATTTTACTTTTGTAATTAAATTTACTCTATATGTTTTAAGTATTAGCCTTTAACGTTTTTAATACATTCTTATGGAATACTACATTTAGTTAATATTGATTATATTTCCAGTATTAATATCGATTAAATTGATATCAAGTTCAAGTTCATCTTCATCATCAGTTTTTATAATATCTATAATTGCTACAGAATGGCTTCCATCTTTGGGGATAGAAGTACTTCCAGGGTTTATAACTATTAAATTGTCATCCATATATAGTTTCTTTACATGAGTATGTCCTAAAACTAATATGTCAGCACCCATTTTCTTTGATTTATCAATAATTTCTTCTTCTGTTTCTGTATAACCATGATTTAATATAATCCTAATTTCTCCAAATTGGCTCATGACATAAGGACTTTGAATAGGATGTTCTATTACCATCTGGTCGACATCTGCATCACAGTTACCTTTAACAATTATAATATTTTCTAATTTGTTTAATACTTCAATAAATTTTTTAGGGTTATATCCTTCTGGAATATCATTTCTAGGACCATGATATAATACATCTCCTCCATGTAAAAGAATATCACAATCAGATAATACATTTAATGCTTTTTCAAAGTAAAGTAAACTACCATGAGTATCACTCATTATTCCTATTTTCATATTAAAATCCTCCTAAGTGCAGTCTATAAAAATTTTTCAGATACTCTATGCCAAAATTCGTAATTTGACATCCTAAGTAATTTTATTTTTGCATCAGACATGCTAACTTTTATATTTTCAATTTGTCTAAATCTGTGTTCAACCCCATCAACAACAATCAATAATGAATCTTCAAATCTGTATTCTGGTGCAATTTTTATAACAGATTCGTTTGAACATATTATACTTGATGTAAAACATCTATATGCATTAGTGTTTATTGGATGTAAAGGTGTAATCTGCATAAGTTCAAGTTTTATATCAACAATACTACCACCAGCAGAATAGTTGTAGGCGGTTGAACCTGTGGAAGTAGAAATAATCATACCATCTCCACTAAAATTTTGTATATGTTTATCATCAAGGCTTAGATTAAGATGTATAGTTCTAGACTTGTCTCCTCTTATAACAACTTCATTTACAGCAAGCATGTTAGAGCCACTAGTAGTTGTATATACTTCAGCATTAAGAAGTGACATTTCTTGAATAATATAATCCTTTTTTATATAAGCTTCAATAAAGCTATCAATCTTATCTGGTAAAATATCAGGAAAAAATCCCAGATGTCCCGTATTTATACCCATTATGGGAATTTCAGGAAAATCGAAATCTCTAACTGTTCTTAAAAAAGAGCCATCACCGCCAATTGATATAATAAGTTCTGTATCTGGATAAATATCTGAATACACCTCAAAGCCAGCGTTGACAAGTTTTCTAGTTAAGAGTTCTTTAGTCTCAAGGGACTTATTTAATTGGTTTGCATTTATAGTTATAATTCTTTTCATATATTCACCTCTTCATACTTTGTATTATAACATAGTTTTATAATTCTTAATTTATAAATTTATAAATGACCTAGCTTGTTGTGAATGTGTTAAAATATGTATAGGGGGTATAAAAAATTACATAAGAGGTGAAGACGTGTTTAAGGTAAAGAATATCACAAAAAAATTAGGTAAATTTAAATTAAATAATATAAACTTGGAATTAAAAGAAGGAGAGATTATTGGAGTTATAGGACCAAATGGTTCTGGAAAGACAACTTTAATAAAAATTATAATGGGGATTATTGATGCTGATGAAGGTGAAATTGAACTTTGTAATGAAACAATTGACAACTCTCCAGTAAGTTTTAAAAACAATATTGGTTTTGTATATGATTCTTTACAATTTTATCCGCATTTGAAGGTAAAAGAGTTTAGAAGAATAGTATCTTTATTTTATAGTAATTTTGATAGAGAAAGATTTGATGAATATCTTGAAAAATTTGAAATAGAAGAAAATATACATATTAAGAATTTATCCAAAGGACAATCTGAGAAGCTTATGCTAGCAAATGCACTTAGCCATAATGCAAAACTACTTATTTTGGATGAACCAACCGCTGGAATAGACCCAATTGTAAGAAAAGAAATAATGCAGTATCTAAAAGATTTTGTGAAAAATGGAAGTAGTAGTGTAATAATTTCAACTCACAATACTGATAATTTAATTAGGATTGCGGATTATCTTATTTTTGTAAATAAAGGAAATCAAATTTTTACAATAAAGAAAGATATGATAGAGCAGGAATATAAAATAATTAGGGCAAATAAAGCAGAATTAGACGAAATTAAAGAAAATATAGTGGGTGTAAAAGAGTATAAATATTATAGTGAAGCACTACTAAAAGTTGGAGATAGCTTAAAAGTAAAAAGCTTATTGATAGAAATTGATAAACATAAAGTTAAAAATCCTACTATAGAAGAACTAATGTATTATTATGTAAATGAGGTGAAATAATGTTCAATTTGATAAGAAAAGATTTAATAGTAGGAGTTAGTTCAGATGGGATTCGTAATTTGAAGTACATATTGCTATTTTTTATTTTTTATTTTTTCCTTAATTCAATTTCGTATTATACTGTAAGTGTTGTCATAAGTTATTTGATTTTTGTAAATACATTTGAATGTGATTATGAAAGTGATTCAAGAATATTTATAAGAAGTATGCCAGTTAGTATTGAAGATATAGTGTATTCAAAGTATTTATTAGGTGCGGGATTAATAATTTTTATAACAACAATTGCATCTTTAATAAGTAAATTGACATCATTAGTGTTTTTTAGAAGCATGGTTTTAAATGATGTGTTCTTTTCTATAAATATATTTTTAGCAATTTTATCAATAGTACTTCCTTTATTTTTTAAATTTGGATATGGCAAAATGAAAATTTGTGGATTAATAATAAGTATTTTAGTTTATTTTGTATATGGGAGTATTTTAAGAATGGTTAGTATGATAGTATATCAAGTAAAGCATGTTAATTATAGTAAGGTAGGAGGCGTATACCTTTCAAATTATATTACTGATATGACTAATACTAGATATATAAATCTATATAGTATTACATTTTTGACTATAATGATTTTTATAATATCTATGTATTTTTCTATTAAGATTTCAAAAAAAAATAAGTTTAATTATAAAAGTTTTTAATTAATATTATAGCGTAAAATATAAGGAGATTAGAAATGAATAAGTTTATAAAAGTTTCAATTTTTATTTTGGGAGTTTTTACACTATTCATAGCTATAAATAAATTAGCATATAGAGATATGGTAAGTGTCAAAGATTATGAAATAAATCATTTAGAGGAAATTGTTTTTGATTTTGATAGCAGAAGAAGTGAAGAAATTGGTACTGTTATAAGATTCAAAATAAGTAATAATAGTAAATACAGATATAGATTAAACAGTGCAAAAATGAGATTTGAGAATTGTATTGAGAGTAAAAAAGGAGAGAATAAATGCTCTTATTATGTAAATATAGATTTGTTTAATGAAAAAAATTCTATAACTGAAAAAACCTTAAACTATGGGATAAAGTCGAATAATCAAGGTTATGTCGATTTTGTGATTCCAAAGGGGTTAAACTTTGACTACAGGTATTTTAATGACTCTGGTATGAGTGTAGAATATAAGGGCGAATTTACTGTGGAAATGCCTATCGCAAAAGGTTTATATCTAGTAGTTAGAAAAAATAATGATGTATGGAATTCTAATGTTATGGAGTAATTTGAAAAAATTGAAAAATAAAGTTATTGCATATATAATTAAAATAGTATGAAATTTATAAATATTCAGGTTAGGAGGGTGTTCAATGTCAATAAGCAATGTAAGAGAGTATTTTAAAGAATTTGGAAGGGAAGATAGCATACTAGAGTTTGAACAATCTAGTGCTACTGTAGAACTTGCGGCAGAAGCAGCAGGAGTTATTCCAGCTAGAATCGCTAAGACTCTTTCATTTAAAATAGGAGAGGATGCAATTTTAATTGTTACAGCTGGAGATGCTAAGATTGATAATAAAAAATACAAGGATGAGTTTAGTTGTAAAGCTAAAATGTTAGCACCAGAAGAAGTTCTAGATTTTACTGGACATGCTATTGGTGGTGTTTGTCCATTTGGTTTAAAAAATCCTTTAAAAGTATATCTAGATGATTCAATGAAGAGATTTGATACAGTATTTCCTGCATGTGGTAGCAGTAATTCAGCAATAGAACTTACATGTGATGAAATGGAGAAATTTTCTAAGTGTGAGAAATGGGTAGATGTTTGTAAAAATTGGTAAAAAATATAATGAGAATTAGTAAAAAAATATCCCTGTATACTGTCTGTGTGGGGATATTTTTATGTGGAAAATATTTATAAATCTAAGAGAAAAATCTAATTTAAACTAATAATCCAAAAAAAAGTTAAAAAATTCTGATTTTTCTTCAAAATAATAAAAAAATGACAAAAAAATGGAAAAAATGTAGTAAATATTGTTAAAAAAATAATTAGAAATTATTGAAAAATTATCCTTTGAGTGATACTATTATAAATGTAAGATATTTAAAAAACAAAAATAATCACGAAAAAATATGATTATTTAGCTCTATTAAAATAATTTTGATATGATAGAAAAAATTTATATATGGGTTGAAATACTAATATACATAACATTTACTATTGATATACCCTAGAATGAACATCATAAACAAATTATTTTATCTATAACCATTGTGAGAGAAGTCTTATTCTAGCTTGAAATTTCACAAAATTCCAAAAAGCGAGATTTTTTTTAAGAACAGTTGACTTTAAATTAACAATTTATAATTAAATTAATGTCATAATCGGTTAATATAATTGCATATAAATATAGGGCGGACTTTAATTAAGGTTATAAATTTCTCGACGTATACTCAAATACTTTATTATAGATGTTGCCGAGATTTTAATTAATAAATGAAAATAAAATATTTATAAAATACTGAGGAGGCTATTATGGATTTAAATTCTAAAAAATATCAGATGCTTAAAGAGTTATATGTAAGCTTCGCTGAAAATGAAGTTAAACCTTTAGCAACAGAGCTTGATGAAGAAGAAAGATTTCCTTATGAAACAGTGGAAAAAATGGCAAAGGCAGGAATGATGGGTATACCGTATCCAAAAGAGTATGGTGGAGAAGGTGGAGACACTGTAGGTTATATAATGGCTGTTGAAGAATTGTCTAGAGTTTGTGGAACTACAGGAGTTATATTATCGGCTCATACATCTCTTGGTTCATGGCCTATATATCAATATGGTAATGAAGAACAAAAACAAAAATTCTTAAGACCATTAGCAAGTGGTGAAAAATTAGGAGCATTTGGTCTTACTGAACCTAATGCTGGTACAGATGCGTCTGGACAACAAACTACTGCTGTTTTAGATGGAGATGAATACATACTTAATGGCTCAAAAATATTTATAACAAATGCAATAGCTGGTGACATATATGTAGTAATGGCAATGACTGATAAATCTAAAGGTAATAGAGGAATTTCAGCATTTATAGTTGAAAAAGGAACTCCTGGATTTAGCTTTGGTGTTAAAGAAAAGAAAATGGGTATAAGAGGTTCAGCTACTAGTGAATTAATATTTGAAGATTGTAGAATACCTAAAGAAAATTTACTTGGAAAAGAAGGCCAAGGATTTAAGATAGCAATGTCTACTCTTGATGGTGGTAGAATTGGTATTGCAGCACAAGCTTTAGGTTTAGCACAAGGTGCTCTTGATGAAACAGTTAAATATGTAAAAGAAAGAGTACAGTTTGGTAGACCACTATCAAAATTCCAAAATACACAATTCCAATTAGCTGATATGGAAGTTAGAATACAAGCGGCTAGACATCTTGTATATCAAGCAGCTATAAATAAAGACTTAGGAAAACCTTATGGAGTAGAAGCAGCAATGGCAAAATTATTTGCAGCAGAAACAGCTATGGAAGTTACTACAAAAGCTGTACAACTTCATGGTGGATATGGATACACTCGTGATTATCCAGTAGAAAGAATGATGAGAGATGCTAAGATAACTGAAATATATGAAGGAACTAGTGAAGTTCAAAGAATGGTTATTTCAGGAAAATTATTAAAATAGAGATATTAAAATATACACAATAGGTCGATATTAAAATAGATATGGAGGAAGGATTTATGAAGATAGTCGTTTGTATAAAACAAGTTCCAGATACAACAGAAGTTAAACTAGATCCTAATACAGGTACTTTAATTAGAGATGGAGTACCAAGTATAATAAACCCTGATGATAAAGCAGGTTTAGAAGAAGCGATAAGATTAAAAGAAGAAATGGGAGCTCATGTAACTGTAATAACAATGGGACCTCCTCAAGCAGATATGGCTTTAAAAGAAGCTTTAGCAATGGGTGCAGATAGAGGAATATTATTAACAGATAGAGCCTTTGCAGGTGCTGATACTTGGGCAACTTCATCAGCATTAGCAGGAGCATTAAAAAATATAGATTTTGATATTATAATAGCTGGAAGACAGGCTATAGATGGTGATACTGCACAAGTTGGACCTCAAATAGCTGAACATTTAAAACTTCCATCAATAACATATGCTGAAGAAATAAAAACTGAAGGCGAATATGTTTTAGTAAAAAGACAATTTGAAGATTGTTGTCATGACTTAAAAGTTAAAATGCCATGCCTTATAACAACTCTTAAAGATATGAACACACCAAGATACATGAAGGTTGGAAGAATATATGATTCTTTTGAAAATGATGTAGTAGAAACTTGGACTGTAAAAGATATAGAAGTTGACCCTTCTAACTTAGGTCTAAAAGGTTCTCCAACTAGCGTATTTAAATCATTTACGAAATCAGTTAAACCAGCTGGTACAATATACAACGAAGATGCAAAAGCATCAGCTGGAATTATTATAGATAAATTAAAAGAAAAATATATCATATAATTAAGGGGGGATAAAGAATGGGTAATGTTTTAGTAGTAATAGAACAAAGAGAAAATGTAATTCAAACTGTTTCTTTAGAATTATTAGGAAAGGCAACAGAAATAGCCAAAGATTATGATACAAAAGTTTCTGCATTACTTTTAGGTAGTAAGGTAGAAGATTTAATAGATACATTAGCACATTATGGAGCTGATGAAGTAATAGTAGTAGATGATGAAGCTTTAGCAGTGTATACAACTGAACCATATACAAAGGCTGCATATGAAGCAATAAAAGCAGCGGACCCAATAGTTGTATTATTTGGAGCAACTTCAATAGGTAGAGATTTAGCACCTAGAGTATCTGCTAGAGTACATACAGGACTTACTGCTGACTGTACAGGACTTGCAGTAGCTGAAGATACAAAATTATTATTAATGACAAGACCTGCTTTTGGTGGAAATATAATGGCAACAATAGTTTGCAAAGATTTCAGACCTCAAATGTCTACAGTTAGACCAGGCGTTATGAAGAAAAATGAAGTTGATGAAACTAGAGAAGCTGTAATTAATCGTTTTAAAGTAGAATTTACTGAGGCTGACAAATTAGTTCAAGTTGTAGAAATAATAAAAGAAGCTAAAAAACAAGTTAAAATAGAAGATGCTAAAATATTAGTTTCTGCTGGACGTGGAATGGGCGGAAAAGAAAATTTAGATATACTTTATGAATTAGCTGAAGTTATAGGTGGAGAAGTTTCTGGTTCTCGTGCAACTATAGATGCAGGATGGTTAGATAAAGCAAGACAAGTTGGTCAAACTGGTAAAACTGTAAGACCAGACCTTTATATAGCATGTGGTATATCTGGAGCAATACAACATATAGCTGGTATGGAAGATGCTGAGTTTATAGTTGCTATAAACAAAAATCCAGAAGCTCCAATATTTAAATATGCTGATGTTGGTATAGTTGGAGATGTTCACAAAGTACTTCCAGAACTTATAAGTCAATTAAGTGTTGCAAAAGAAAAAGGTGAAGTTTTAGCTAACTAATTTCTTGGGGAGGGTATTATGAGTACAAGCGATGTTAAAGTTTATGAGAATATAGCTGTTGAAGTAAATGAAAATATATGTACAGTGAAAATGAATAGACCTAAAGCCCTTAATGCAATAAATTCAAAAACTTTAGAAGAACTTTATGAAGTATTTGCTGATATTAATAATGATGAAACTATTGATGTAGTAATACTGACAGGGGAAGGAAAAGCATTTGTAGCTGGAGCAGATATTGCATATATGAAAGATTTAGATGCCGTAGCTGCTAAAGATTTTAGTCTTCTAGGAGCTAAAGCTTTTAGAGAAATAGAAGATAGTAAAAAAGTAATAATAGCAGCTGTAAATGGATTTGCTTTAGGTGGAGGATGCGAACTAGCAATGGCTTGTGATATAAGAATTGCATCTGCTAAAGCTAAATTTGGGCAACCAGAAGTAACTCTTGGAATAACTCCAGGGTATGGAGGAACTCAAAGACTTACAAGACTGGTTGGACTGGCAAAAGCAAAAGAATTAATCTTTACAGGTCAAGTTATAAAAGCTGATGAAGCTGAAAAAATAGGGCTAGTAAATAAAGTTGTCGAGCCAGAAGCTTTAATGGAAGAAGTTGAAAAACTAGCTAAAACAATAGCTAAAAATGCTCAACTTGCAGTTAGATACTCTAAAGAAGCTATACAACTTGGTGCTCAAACTGATATAGATACTGGAATAGATATAGAATCTAATTTCTTTGGACTTTGTTTTTCAACTAAAGACCAAAAAGAAGGAATGTCAGCTTTTATTGAAAAAAGAGAAGCTAACTTTATAAAAGGATAAACAAATCTAATTAAAAATATATTTGCTGTTAACTAGATTGAATAAATACTTTAATCTAGTTAACAGAATATAAATACTAAAATAACAGGAGGTTATAACTATGAAATTAGCTGTAATAGGTAGTGGAACTATGGGAAGTGGTATTGTACAAACTTTTGCAAGTTGTGGTCATGATGTATGTTTAAAGAGTAGAACTCAAGGTGCTATAGATAAATGTTTAGGCTTATTAGATAAAAATTTAACTAAATTGGTTACTAAAGGAAAAATGGACGAAGCTACAAAAGCAGAAATATTAAGTCATGTTAGTTCAACTACTAACTATGAAGATTTGAAAGACATGGACTTAATAATAGAAGCATCTGTAGAAGATATGAACATAAAGAAAGATGTTTTTAAATTATTAGATGAGTTATGTAAAGACGATACTATTTTAGCAACAAATACTTCATCATTATCTATAACAGAAATAGCTTCTTCTACTAATAGAGCAGATAAAGTTATAGGAATGCATTTCTTCAATCCAGTTCCTATGATGAAATTAGTTGAAGTTATAAGCGGTCAATTAACATCAAAAGTTACTTTTGATACAGTATTTGAATTATCTAAGAGTATCAATAAAGTACCAGTAGATGTATCTGAATCTCCTGGATTTGTAGTAAACAGAATACTTATACCTATGATAAATGAAGCTGTTGGTATATATGCAGATGGTGTTGCAAGTAAAGAAGAAATAGATGAGGCTATGAAACTAGGTGCAAACCATCCAATGGGACCTTTAGCATTAGGTGATTTAATAGGATTAGATGTTGTTTTAGCTATAATGAACGTTTTATACACTGAATTTGGAGACACTAAATATAGACCTCATCCACTTTTAGCTAAAATGGTTAGAGCTAATCAATTAGGAAGAAAAACTAAAATAGGATTCTATGATTATAATAAATAAGAACTGAAATCTAAAAAATTTAACTGATATTGTCTAAAAAAAAACAATCTCAAAAATCTGATAAAAATCTAATTTAATGGGGGTAATGAATATGAGAGAAGTAGTAATTGCCAGTGCAGCTAGAACAGCAGTAGGAAGTTTTGGAGGAGCATTTAAATCAGTTTCAGCAGTAGACTTAGGTATAACAGCAGCTAAAGAAGCTATAAAAAGAGCTAATATAACTCCAGATATGATAGATGAATCACTTTTAGGAGGAGTACTTACAGCAGGTCTTGGTCAAAATATAGCAAGACAAATAGCATTAGGTGCAGGAATACCAGTAGAAAAACCAGCTATGACTATAAATATAGTTTGTGGTTCTGGATTAAGATCTGTTTCAATGGCATCTCAACTTATAGCATTAGGGGACGCTGATATAATGCTAGTTGGTGGAGCTGAAAACATGAGTATGTCTCCTTATTTAGTACCAAGTGCTAGATATGGTGCAAGAATGGGTGATACTGCTTTTGTTGATTCAATGATAAAAGATGGATTATCAGACATATTCAATAACTATCACATGGGTATAACTGCTGAAAATATAGCAGAGCAATGGAATATAACTAGAGAAGAACAAGATGAATTAGCCCTTGCAAGTCAAAATAAAGCTGAAAAAGCTCAAGCTGAAGGAAAATTTGACGAAGAAATAGTTCCAGTGGTTATAAAAGGAAGAAAAGGTGACACTGTAGTAGACAAAGATGAGTATATTAAACCTGGTACTACAATAGAAAAACTTGCTAAATTAAGACCTGCATTTAAAAAAGATGGAACAGTTACTGCTGGTAATGCATCAGGAATCAATGATGGTGCTGCTATGTTAGTAGTAATGGCTAAAGAAAAAGCTGAAGAATTAGGAATAGAACCTCTTGCAACTATAGTTTCTTATGGAACAGCTGGTGTTGACCCTACAATAATGGGTTATGGACCAGTTCCAGCAACTAAAAAAGCTTTAGAAGCTGCTAATATGACTATTGAAGATATAGATTTAGTTGAAGCTAATGAAGCATTTGCTGCTCAATCTATAGCCGTAGTAAAAGATTTAAACATAGATATGGCTAAAGTTAATGTTAACGGTGGAGCAATAGCTATAGGACATCCAATAGGATGCTCAGGAGCAAGAATACTTACTACACTTTTATATGAAATGAAGAGAAGAGATGCTAAAACTGGTTTAGCTACACTTTGTATAGGTGGTGGAATGGGAACTACTTTAATAGTTAAAAGATAGTTTTAGATTATAATTTTTAAAAATTAAACATTTAACCATGAACTTAACCTGTAAGAGTAACTATTTGTTATTCTTACAGGTTTTTATGGTTAAAAAATAATTATTATCTATTAAACAAAAATAGTGTAAAATATATAATATCATGGTTTTGAAGATATAAAAGAAAGTAGGTAAAAGTTTGTTTAAAAAAGAAAATCAAAAATATAATCTTATATCCTATACAAATGAAGAAGAAATGACTCTAAAAGAAGTTTTGCTGGACAAGCTAAATTTTTCGGTTAGGTCACTATCAAAAATGAAAAGAGAAAAAAGTGTATTAGTAAATGGTGTATATAAAAAGCCAAGTTTAAAAGTGTCTCGTGGGGATTTAATAGAGGTAAAAATAGAAGAAGAAAAAGCAAATTTTGAGCCACAAGATTTAAATTTACAAATAATATATGATGATTTTGATATAATTATGGTAAATAAGCCACCATTTATGGTAGTTCATCCAACTAAAAGTCACTATGATAATACAATAGCAAATGGTATTAGTTATTATATAGAGAAGCATAAAGAAAATGTAAAAATACGATTTGTAAATAGACTTGATATGAACACTTCAGGACTTGTTATAGTAGCAAAAAATGCTTATGCCCACCATACTTTGTCTACATCAATGAGTGAAAACAAAGTTGAAAAAACATATATAACAGTAGTGAATGGGATTATAGATGAAGATGAGGGAACTATAAATGAACCAATTTATAGACCTGAAGAGGATTCAATAAAGAGAGTAATAGATGAAAGAGGGCAAGCATCTGTTACTCATTATAAAGTAGTAGAAAGATTAAAAAATGCAACTGTACTAGAAGTAAAGCTAGAAACTGGTAGAACACATCAAATAAGGGTTCATATGGCTCATATAGGTCATGGAATAATAGGTGATGAGTTATATGGTTATATAGATGGAAATCTTATAAATAGGCAAGCTCTTCATGCATATAGCTTAGAGTTTGAACAACCAAGAACAAAAGAAATTTTAAAATTTAAAACAGATATACCAAAGGATATGCAAGAGTTAATATCGAAATTAAGATAGATGGGGTGATATATATGATAATACATAAATTTATAATACATGTTTTGGATAAGAATAGTGATGTTCCAATATTAAATGATTTTGAAGGTAAAGTTAATCAAGAAGTAGATGGATTTTTTCAAAAAGCAATAAAGAGAATTTCAAAGGATGAAGATTTAAGAAAAGGGATTTTTAAAGATTATAATGACAATTTAATTAAAAATTGTTGTGAACAAATAATATATGATGAAAGTTCATTTTTAAAAAACTCTAAAGAAATAGCATCTTATCTGTTTGATGTTATGAAGATTAATGTAGCATTAGAATCTTGTGATTTGGCAATTTGCTTGTATACTGTAAAAGATGAAAAGAGTGTTGCTATATTGAAATTAGATTATAAAAAATTGTATACTCATTCAATTGAGTTTGTAGATGATAAATTTAATATTCAAATGGTATCAAATGAAATTGGTATTCCAGAAACTTTAAGACAAAAACAAGGAGCTTTAATTGGATTAAGTGGAATGAATGATGAGTTTCATCTAAGACTCTTAGACAAAGATGCAGAAAAAGAGGGTTCAGAATCAAAGTTTGTAACAGAATTTTTGCATGCTAAAAAAATAGATGATGATAAGTATAAGACAAAAGTATTTAAAAATACAGCCGAAAATTGGATAACTAATGCTCTTAGTAATGATATAAAACAAGCAGAAGATGTAAGAAGTATATTAAATTATACATTAAAAGAAAAACATGAAATTGATATAAATGATTTTGTTGATAATTCAATTAAGGATGAAGAATTAAAAGGTAGTTTTAAAGAGCATATGGAAGAAAAAGGTCTTGATGAAGGTTTTAGCATAGATAAAAAATGGGTTGAGAAAAAGCTCAAAAAGAGAAGTATAAAAACTGATAATGGCTTTGATATAAAAGGGAACCTAACTGATTTTGAAGACCCAATGAAATATACTGTAAAGCAAAATCAAGATGGAACTATAGATATAGTAATAAAGAATGTAACATTTTATGAAGAAAAGTAATCTTAATTTGAGTAATTTATATGATTGGATATAAATTAAGTTAGAAGAAATGTATAGTTAATATAGTTATAAATAAAATGTAGATTAGTCTGTGTAAACTTCTAATAGAAATATTAAGTAGAAGTATACACAGACTATTTATATTTGTAGACAAAATGATGTTATTTATTTTCTTCGATATATTTACATATATCACCAATACATTTAAAGTTTTCAGCTTCCTCATCTGGTATTTCTATACCAAATTCATCTTCAAGAGCCATTATAATCTCAACAGCATCTAATGAATCAGCTTCTAAATCTTCCATTAAAGATGCTTCCATAGTTATTTCATCTAAATTGTCTAACCCTAATTGTTCTGCTATTATTTCTTTTATTTTTTCAAACATTTTAAGCCTCCTACAGCAGTTTTAATTAATTTTAATGTTAGTTTAATATAATATCAAAAATTTTTCAATATGCAATTAGTAAAAAATAATAAAATTTTATAAAGGTAGTAATAAAGTCTTATTTGATGAATAAACTTTATTGATAACAAATATAACTTAGGAGGAAATGCTATGAAATATGTAGGCTTATTACTAACATCTGTAGGAATATTTTTACTTATAGCAGTAAATTTTTATTATAATTCAATAACTTTAGATATGCAACGAATAGAGGACTATGTAATGGAAACCAATTTAATTCTTGAAGATGTAGCAGAGAAGGAAAGCTATGTATCTAATGAAAAGGACGATTATATATCAAGATTAATGCATGTAAAGAAAGGCATAGAAAATTCAAAAACATCCTTCTTGATAGAAAGATATAAAGAATACAAAGTAAAATCAATAGAAAGTTTAATTTATACTATATCAGAAGAAAAAAAGGATTATTTAGATGAAGTTGATAGATACAATAAACTGGGAGAAAAAGAAATAAATAAATTAATCAATAAAAACTTTTTAGAAGTAACTTATCTGTCTATTACTACATATATTTAATTAAAGAGACAAAAGTTAGTCTCTTAATGATTCAAGGAGGATTAGTTATGACAAAATTAGAAGACAATATGGAACGTTTCTTTGGAGGATGCGAAGGATTTTTTAGTAATAAAATGTTGATAATAATAGTTATAGTATTCTTATTATTATGTACAGACATTTTAGAAGACTTATTATGCGATGACAATATATGGATATGGGTTATATTAATAGTATTGTTGTTATTTAACTTCGATGATGGTTGTTGTTGCTAAAAAATATTGATTATTAAATAGGCAGAGCCAGTAACTTATACAAGTTATGGTTTTGCCTTTTTTAGTTAAGATAAAAAAATTTTAAAAAAATAATAAAAATACATTAGCAAAATGGAAACCAAATGCATAGTATATGTTAGGAGCGAAAAGCTCAACAAAATATCAACAGGAGGTAACGTGGAATGTTAGATAGATTCTTTGGAGAAGATGGATGTTTTGGTGGAGGAGGATGGTGGATAATCGTACTATTCTTCCTATTTTTAGCTTTTGGAGAGAGCTGGGCAGAATTTGACATAATGGCATGGATTCCATTCCTAATAGTTTTATTAATACTTTGCTGCTGTAGTGGATGCTTAGAATAAGAGTAGTAATTATTAAAAAAGGAGGAGTTTATTATGTTAGATAGATTTTTTGGAAACGATGGATGTTTTGGTGGGGGAGGATGGTGGATAATCGTATTATTCTTCCTATTCTTAGCTTTTGAAGATTGTTGGAGAGATATCGATATAATGTCATGGATACCATTCTTAATACTATTATTAATAACTTGTTCATGTGGTGGATTCTTTGATGGTGATGATGGTTGTGGCTGCGGCTGCTAAAACTAAACTGTTAAAGTGAAAAAATGCTGGTATGTTTTATACCAGCATTTTTTTATTTTATTTTTTAATGTAATTTAAATTAAGAATGAATATTATTAAAATTGTTGAATATAGGGTATAATATAAAATATAATGTATTTAAATGTACTTGATTTTATGGTAAAATAAGAACTTATATAAATATAGTTAAAATAAGAACCTGTATAAATTTGGTTCAGATTTAGATAAATTTAGCAAAATTAGGAGGATGAAAATGAAAAGTAATATAACGATAAAAGATGTTGCTAAACAAGCAGGCGTGTCAATATCTACAGTATCTAGAGTTATAAATGATTCAAAACCTGTGACTGATGAAGTCAAACAAAAAGTTTTAGAGGTTATAAAAGAAACTGGATATATTCCAAATCCACTTGCAAGAAGCTTAGTAACTAAAAAGAGTCAATTAATAGGGGTAATAGTTCCAGAAGTTTCAGATTCTTTTGTTAATGAGATATTAAATGGAATAGAAGAAGTTGCTAAAATGTATGATTATGATATTCTTTTAGCTAATACATACTCTGATAAAGAACAAGAGTTAAAGAGTATAAATCTATTAAGAGCAAAACAAGTAGAAGGTATAGTTATGATTTCATGGGTAGTTGAACAAGAGCATATCAACTATATACAAAATTGTGGTATACCAGCAACATATATAAGTAAAACTGCTAGAAATTATGATATATACACAGTGAGCACTAGTAATAAAGAAGCTACTTTTGATATGACAGAACATCTTATAAAGAAAGGTCATGAAAAGATAGCTTTTATAATGACAAGTAAAGATGATACTGTTTTAGAAATGGAAAGACTTTCAGGCTACGAAGAAGCACTTTCAAGTAATAATATAGAGTTGGACAAGAGTTTAATCAAATATGGTGGAACTGATTATGAAAGTGGATACCATAGTATGAAAGAATTATTAGATGAAGGAATAATACCTCATGCAGCCTTTGTTACGGGTGATGAGGCTGCTATAGGAGCTATAAATGCTATCTGTGATGCTGGATATAAGGTTCCAGAAGACATATCAGTTGCAGGATTTAATGATGTTAAGATAGCTAAGATGTATAGGCCTAAGCTTACTACAGTTTATCAGCCTTTATATGATATGGGAGCAGTAGCAATAAGAATGGTTATTAAATTAATCAATAAAGAATTAATTGAAAACAAGAAAATAGAATTACCTTATCAAATTGTTGATAGAGAAAGTGTTATAGAGAGAAAGAAATAAAGTTATTAAAGTCAATCAGGTAGTGTTTAAAACACTACCTGATTTTTAGTTTAAATAATATGCAATTAAAATATTTTAGTTAAAAATAATAACTTTAAGCCTTAAAAGTAGTTTATTTTTGTTTATTCATGAGGATTGGATTTTTTAGTTTTCTTAAATATACTCTTAGATTTTTTTTGTTGATTATTTGGTGTATTTTTTGGTGCAGGTGTATTTGATTTACCTTTAGTTGGTTGTTTAGTCTTTTTAGTTTTAGCAGGTTTAGTATCTCTTTGAGTCTCTGCATCTGATATTTTATCCATTATAGTATCTAATTTTTTACGTTGATTGTCATCTAAAAATGCTTTGAATTTTGATACTACTTCCTCTCTTCCATCTAGGTTCTTACCTATCTTTATAAGTTCCTCCATAAGTTCACTTTCTGATTTCCCTTTGTAATTATCAGCAATCTTTTCTATCTTATCCTTGTCAATATTTTTTTGCTTAGCCATCTTTTCTAATGAATCTGTATCTATTTTTTTCATAAAAAAACCCCTTTCTATAAATATATATTGAATTATATTCATACTATTTATATATAGAAATAATATTGAAGTGGTGAATTGTGAGTGATATATAATATAAATAAAAATTCTTATAGATAATATATATGCACTGAGCTTTAAAAATGGAACATTAAAATATGAAAAACATACTTTAATATAGGGCAATTATATAATATAAGGGGGAATTGTCTTGAATAACTTACTATTTTTGATTGGAGTGATTGCATTGAGTAATGGTAATATCTCTATATTTGATGATAAAGATAAATCAAAGAAAAATAATAGAGCCAGAAAAAACAAAAAAAATTCAAATGAGAAATTATCAAAAGCTATACATGAAACTTTAAGGTTTGATGCAAATGATATAAAAAGAGGTCTAAGACTTATGGATTTGAGTGAAGAAGACCTAGAAATGGGAATGGAAATAATAACAAGAACTAAAAAATACATGTCAAGAGATGAAAGGAAAATACTAGTAAAAATAGAAAGTATTTTAGACTTAGTTAGAGGCATAAAGAAACTTAACAATATAGATGTGGTAGATGTTGAAGAGGAAACAGATTTTTTTAGAAAAATGGATAGTGAAGACAAAAAAAATATGATGATAAAAGAAATTATAGATGTATTTCCAGAAAAGAGAAAAAATTCTGTTGAAAAGGCTATAGGAATGAAAAAAAAGATAGATTTATTTGCAGAATTGTTTTTACCTGATGATTTTGGTGAAGGTGGATTTAGTTTAAGTTCTTTGGCAAATATAAATAATCTAGGTAGTATGAATAATCTTAAACTGCTAGGAAATCTTTTAAGAGGTGATGATAGTAATAATGATGATGATGAATATGAAGATAATAATGAAGAAGATGAATATGAAGATAATAATGAAGAAGATGAAGAGTCAACATATGAAGATGAGATAGATGATAATGAAGAAGAATTAACAGAAGATGAAGAAACAGACCATGAGTATGCAGAAAATGATGAAAATATAGTATATGATGAAGAATTATATGATGTTAATGAACAAAAGCATGAACATAATCGTAATGAAAAAAATACTAGAAGTAAAGCTAAGAGAAAGTAATAATTAACTAAATACATAAAGAGAAAAGGAAGAAAAAGTAATACTAGAATAAGATTATCTTAATTACTATATAAAACCACTTTAAAAAATTCAAAATTTATTATATAATAATAATATGAAATCCTGAAACATACGATAAGGCTTTTTTAAATTCAACCTACAAATGAAATACGGGAGACCGTGTCTAGTAAATTATAACATGCCTGTTTAGTTTGGACGTTAAAGGTTACTGGCAAGTCACCCACCTGGGAGTGCCTAGGGTGTGAATTTACTTAGCCACCGGTGTTTCGGGACAAAAAAAGTGCTACTATTTTAAATAGTAGTACTTTTTTTTATTAAAATGCATTTTTCTACCAAATATACCTAATTATTGATAAATTTAAAAAGCTAAGTAACAATTAGGATTATAAGTGCATAGTATTAATTAGGCTATAAAAAGCCGAAGACTTAATAAGAATCGCTTACAGGGAGGGCAATGAAAAATGCAAGATTACAAAAAAAATAAAAGAAGAATGCTAAATCAGCCAATGTCTACAATGAATGAAGAAGAAGTGTATACAGATGAAATAAGTTCAGATGAGATGAGAGGATTCAAAAAATCACATCATCATAATGGATGTAACAATGATAATAATTGTGATTGTCATGATGATTGTAAACCTAATCCATGCAATCCATGTAAACCTAATCCATGCAAACCTAATCCATGTGATGACAATTGTGGATGCCATGATAATTGTAAATGTGATTGTGAACCATGCCAAATGGATTCAGATGAATGTTTTGAAAACAAATGTGGACCAAACTGCTGTAATCCTATATCTCCAAGAAACTTTTCTGTAGCAAATGCAGTTCCATTTGCAATAGAAGCTAATAGAATTTTTGATACTATGCAATTCCAAACATTTACAGATGCAACTGGACCAAATGGAGAACCATTAACTTTTGAAACAGAAGTAGTAGAAGTATTTGGTTCAGTTCCAAGTGCAGGTAGAGCAAGTGTAACTATAGATAAAATATGCTTAAGTAATGATGGAATAGTTATAGACACAGGAATGACAACTTTAGAAGATTTCGATTTAGATCCATTAGGAGATATAATAGGAAGAAACTGTGAAACAACTTTTGAATATGCAGTATGTGGAGAAAGAAACGCTGAATGTTGTAGACAAGGAAAAGGCAAATCAGTAGCTTATAAACAAAGAGGCTTAACTGTAGCAGTTCGTAATCTAGTATTAGAACTAAGAGGTAGATGTGGATGTACAGAATTCGTTGCATTAGCTTTCCCAGCAGTTAGAGCAGGAGGTGGATGTAAGAGAAGAGTTGATTTTGTAGAATTTACTTTTAACACACTTTCAGCACCAATATGCTTGCCAGCTGACGGAAGAGCTGTCACTTTAAGACAAGAATACCAAACTAACTTAACTGTAGATTGTATAGGAAAATCTATATTAAAATTAGAATGTAATGAATGTTGTGAACCTATGTATGAATTAATTATACCAAATGATATAGATTTAGTACTTTGCTTACAAGAAACAGTTAGCACATTAATAAGTGAACAAATAGTAGTTTTAGCATCACCAAACCCAATCCAACCAAGACTTGTTGATACTTTCTCTAAAGTATGTGATTTTTCGCAATGTGGACCTAATCATGGAAGTGGAAATTCAGGTTGCCACAGATAGATAGGTAGATATATAGACAGTTTAAATTATAAATAAAAATCATTTAAGGAAGGCTACCAATAGTAGATGATTTACATTGGTAGCCTTCACGTTATTTATAACTAATGTATAGATTTTATAGATTTAAAAAGTACTATAGTATGTAATAAACAAGTAAATATTGATACTATTGTCATTGTGTATATGTATGCATAAATATTAAGTCCTGGAATGGGAAGAAATACATATAGAGCTACTAGCTGAATTAACATACCAATGATAGTGTTTATACTTGAAGCTAATTCTTTTCTTATTGAATGTAAAATACCAGATAGTGTTTGATTTAGTGACATAAATAGTGGTACTAAAAACATAGCTTTTAAATATTCTCCAGCAAGTTTATTTTTAAATACTAGTATACATAAATCTTTTCCAAAGAAATAAAAAAACACTGATGATAGTATACCTACAAATAAAGTTAGGAGTACAGAATACTTTATTTTTTTTAGGACACTTTTACGTTTTCTTAAGGCCATTTCTTGTGATATAGTAGGTATCAAATTTACAATAAGTGCTGAGCCAACAGTAAATGGTAAAAATATAAATGGCATTACCATCCCGCTGACGACACCATACATACTTAATGATTGTTGATAAGTCATGCCTGATAATGCTAATCTTGATGGTATCATCATAGAGCTAATAGATTGTAAAAGTATATTTGACATTCTATTGCAAGTTATAGGTATGGACATTTTCAATGTTTCCATAGAGGAATTATAAAAATCTTTTATACTTATAATATATTTATTGTCAAATGAAGAATCTCGACATAAACATATGAGCATAAATATGATATTACTCAATTCACCAATAGATATACCTAAAAGAGCAATATAACAATTCATAGACTTATCATTTACATACATAACGAGTAAAAAAACAAATAGAATTTTACCCATCTGTTCAATAATTTGTCCAATAGCAGGAACTTTTACGTTCTTTATGCCGTAGTAATACCCCCTAAGTACATTTGAAAGTGTTATTATAACTATGGCAGGACAAACTGCTAGTATAAATAAGTTCAATTTAGGGTCTTTTAGAAACTTAAGTGATAAAAAAGAACTATTGAAAGATGCAACTATAGATATAATTAATGCTACAAAAAATGATATGTATAAAGTTGATATAAACAAAGCATTAGTGTTGTGCTTATCATTTAAAGCTTTTCTTTTTGCAACTAGACAACTAAGTGCAGTAGGTATTCCAGTTGTTGTAACAGCTAAACAAATCATTAAAAAGTTAAAAATCATATGATATATACCTAGACCTGTTTCGCCTAAAGCTCTTGATAAGAATATTTTATATAAAAATCCAAATATTCTTACGACAAAGTTAGACATAAATAAAATAACTGTTGATAGTACTAAATAAGGTACTTTCAAAAAAAATCACCTCCTTATCTTTTAAATATATTCATAAGGAGGTGTAAAAATTTATAATTTTATAAATTCTGGTTTCATTTTATTAAATTTAGATACATACTTAAATCCCATGTTTTTTAGTAATGAATATATGTAATCAAATTCATATGCAACTTGACTTACATGATGTGAATCTGAGCCTGTGGTTATGATTTCTCCTCCTAAATCTTTATACATCTGAAGGATATATCTAGATGGAGTTAAATCTGGCAGGTTGTATCTGTAGCAAGATGTGTTTATTTCGATACCTTTACCATCATAGATAGCTTGCTTGAGAGTTTCTTCAATTATATCTGAAAATAGTCTGTCATCTAGGATGGTATCATAAGGTGCATATCTTTTAATTAAATCTAAATGACCTAAAACAGAGTAATCCTTGTAGTTTTTAACAATATTATACAAATAAAGGTAGTAGTTCTCATAGACCTCATGTTGAGTCTTACCTTCAAAATAGCTACCAAGGTATAAATCCATTTTATCTATAGCATGAATAGAGCATATTATAAAATCTAATGGATATTGATGAGCTTCTTTTCTATATGTATCTATTAATTGAGTTTGAACTCCAAATTCAATCCCTTTTTTTATTGATATTTTATCTTTATATCTATTTTTAAGAGTTTCTAGACTTTTAAAATAATCTTCGTAAACAATCGAAAAAGAATCATCCGCATAAACATCATAATCGACATGGTCTGTGAAACAAATTTCATTTATACCAAGGTCTATAGATTTTTTTATCATTTCTTCCATTGTAGATTTTCCATCAGTAGAGAAACTTGAGTGCATGTGATAGTCGTAAAACATAAATATTTCCCCTTTTTATAAAAATTTTGGTATTATATATACATACTAAATAATATCAAATATATGCTAAGGCATCAATAAAATATAAAAACAATAAGCGGTGATAAATGTGGAAAAATACAAAATAGATTTAAGTGAAAGGAAGTCAACTAAATATATACAAATATTTAATCATATAAAGCAGTTAATAATAAACAAAGAACTAGTTGAGCATGAAAAACTTCCACCAATAAGAAAGTTATCAGATTATTTACATGTAAATAATACTACTATAGTTAAAGTATATGAGCTTTTGGAAAATGAAGGATATGTATATAAAATTATAGGAAGTGGAACTTTTGTATCAAATTCAAATTCTTATAAAAATGGTATAGATAAAGGGAAAAACAAGAATATTAGACAAAGAGATGATTTAATTCATTTCGATAATGGAAATCCATCTAATGATATGTTTCCTATAGATTCATTTAAAAATGCTGTAAACATGGCATTATCTAAAGATGGAAGTTCAATATTTGATTACGATGAAGGGCTAGGCTCTGAGGAGTTAAGAGAAAAGATGGTAGAGTATTTAAGTGATGAAAATATAAATACTACTAAAGAAAACATTCAAATAATCTCAGGAGCACAGCAAGGTATAGATATAGTTTGTAAAGGGCTTATAAGTTATTCTGATGTTGTTTTTATGGAAGAACCCTCTTACAATGGAGCAATTGAAGTATTTAAAAGTAGAGGTGCAAAAATAATATCTATACCTATGTTAGATGATGGAATTGATATAGGTATTTTAAAATTAAAATTGGAAAAAATAAAACCAAGACTTATATATATTATGCCTAATTTTCAAAATCCAACAGGTATATCTTATTCTACATATAAAAAAAAGAAGCTAATAGAATTGGCAGAAGAGCATGATTTTTATATAATTGAAGATGATTTTATCAGTGATTTTATATTTGATTCAGAGGATAATAGGACAGTCAGGAGCTATGATGATAAAAATAGGGTAGTATATATAAAGAGTTTTTCAAAAATACTTATGCCAGGCTTAAGAATAGGAATTGTAGAAATGCCAAATGAATTATTAAAAAAAGTTTTGTGGGCTAAATATTCATCAGACATATCAACACCAGGTCTTATTCAAAAATCAATGTATTACTATATGGAGAATTTCAATTGGAAGAATTATCTAAGTCATATAGAGAAGATATATACTGATAAGTACAAGTTAGCAAAAAACTTGATTAATGATAAATTGAGTGGTAAATTAAAAGTTAGAAAATCTTGTGGAGGTATAAACTTTTTTTTAGAATTGCCAAGAGGGTATACATCACAAAGCTTTACAAGTTTTATGTTAAATAAAGGAGTATCCATGCTTCCAGGGACTTATTTTTTTGATAATCTAGTGGATGATAGATTTTTTAGAATAAATATAGCTCGTCCAAGTATGGAAGAGTTAGAAAAGGGAATATCTATAATAAGTGATAATATAGAAGAGTTTTTCTGTGAATATAAAAATAAGTTAGATATAAAAAGTAATAAATTATTTTATTAATAAATAGAAGTTTTTTAGGAGGAAAAAATGTTTGACAAGAAGAAATTAGATAGGATTAATGAATTAGCAAAGAAAAATAAAGAGGGAGCTCTTTCTGATGATGAAATCAAAGAAAGGGAGATTTTAAGAAAGGAATATTTAGAAAATTTTAGAGCTCATTTTAAATCAAGACTTGATAGTGTTAAAGTAGTCTCACCAGAAGAATATGAACAATATATGAAAAATAATAAAAATTAAAACTTAATAGGAGGAAAACATGGACTTAAAGCATAAATTTAAGAATGCATGGGAAATTGAAAAAAAAGAGAATGCTATTGAACAGGTTATGGAATATGCTCGCAATTATATGGATTTTTTAAGTAAATCAAAAACTGAAAGACTTTCAGTAAAAGAAATTATAAAATTGGCTAAAGAAAATGGTTATATTTCAATAGATGAAGCTATGGAAAATGGAAGTGTAAGTCATGGGGACAAGATTTATGCTATAAATAAAGAAAAAGCAGTGGCACTTTTTGTAATAGGTAAAAACTATATAGAAAAAGGTATGAAGATTATAGGTAGTCATATAGATTCTCCAAGATTAGATTTAAAACCAAACCCATTGTATCAAGAAGCTAATCTAGGTTTTTTTAAGACTCACTACTATGGAGGAATTAAAAAATATCAATGGACAGCTATTCCTCTTGCTTTACATGGAGTAGTTATATTAAATGATGGTACAAAGGTGGATGTATCTATTGGTGAAGAAGACAGTGACCCAGTGTTTTGTGTAACTGACCTATTAGTTCATTTAGCTGGAAACCAAATGCAAAAGAAATTGTCAGAAGGAATCAGTGGTGAAGCTTTAAATGTATTAATTGGAAATATGCCTTTGGATGGCGAAGAAAAAGAACCTATAACAGCAAATATATTAAAAATTTTAAATGAAAAATATAGTATAGTTGAAGAAGATTTATTAAGCGCTGAGATTGAAGTAGTTCCAGCTGGGAAGGCAAGAGATTTGGGGTTTGATAGGTCAATGGTATTAGGATATGGTCATGATGATAGAGTATGTTCATATGCTGCTGTAAAAGCTATACTAGAGACTAGACAACCAGAATTTACTTCAGTTACATTATGTGTAGACAAAGAAGAAGTTGGCTCCCAAGGAAATACAGGTATGCATTCAAAGTTTTTTGAAAATACTGTGGCTGAGTTAATAGCTTTAGAAGGCGATTACTGTGATATTAAGGTAAGAAGAGCTTTAGCAAATAGTAAAGTATTATCAGCTGATGTTGCAGCTGGATATGACCCAAATTTTGATGAGGCATATGAAAAAAGAAACTCTGCATATATGGGAAATGGAATAGTTTTAAATAAGTATACTGGTTCGAGAGGTAAGAGTGGATGTAATGATGCTAATGCTGAGTTTATATCAGAAGTAAAAAGAATTTTTAACGAGGGTAATGTAGTATGGCAAACTGCTGAACTTGGTAAAGTGGACCAAGGTGGAGGTGGAACAATAGCCTATATCTTAGCAAATCAAGGTGCAGAGGTTATAGATTGTGGTGTTGGTGTTTTAAATATGCATGCACCGCATGAGATTGTTTCTAAAGTAGATATATATGAAATGTACAAAGGATATAAATCGTTTTTTAATATAAATTTATAAGTTTAATATACAATAGTATAAGTAATAAGTAATAAGTAATAAGTAATAAGTAATAAGTAATAAGTAATAAGCAAATAGAGTAGTATTATACTATGCTCATTAATTAAATGAACATAGTATAATACTACTCTATTTATTATTTTATTATTTAACAGCTTATAATTTAAATTTGAGTGTCGTGTATTAAAATTATTATATTATGATTTCAAAGTACTCACATAGTCTGTTTAGAAATTTATCTTCCAATGGAGAAAAAGTTTTCTTTTTAGAATAAATAAAGAAAAATTTTCTTGTAAAATCAACATCTTTTACTTTGTAGCATTTTATTTTGCCTGCATTTAGATAATCAATAGCTGAAATATATGATATAAAAGATACACCAAGGCCTAATCTAACCATTTCTTTAATGGCTTCATTTGATTCTACATGAGCTATTACATTTAATTTGTTTACCGGAAAGTTATTTTTGCTAAGTGTGTTTAGTATTAAGTTTCTAGTACCAGAGCCTTCTTTTCTCATAATAAAATTGACAGAAGCCAATTCTTCTATATCAATGTAATTGTTATTGTTATCAATTTTAAAATCTGAAGGAGTAATAAGTACAAGTTCATCATCTAATAAGTCTAGATATTCGATTTGAGGATTGTTAATTTTAGAACCAACTAATCCAAAGCTTATCCGTTCATTTAAAATTTCTGATATAGCATATTGAGAATCATAATGGCTTATGGAAAATTTTACATCTGGATAACTCATAGAAAAATTCTTCATAAAATCAGGTAAAATATAAGTTTCAGGTATAGAACTACATGCTATATCTATAATGCCTTCTATTTTACCTGAATATTCTTTTATATCATAAATTGCACGTTTGCAGTTATTTAATATATATATGGCATGCTCATAAAGAATTTCACCAGATTTTGTGAGTGTAATAACTTTGTTGCTTCTGTTTATAAGTACAGTTTCTAACTCTCTTTCTAAATTTTGTATGTGTGCACTTACAGTAGGTTGAGTTAAAAAAAGTTCTCTTGCAGCTTTTGAAAAACTTTGATGTTTTGCAACAGCAACAAATACTTCAAGTTGTTTAAAATCCATTATTTAATCCTCCTTAAATTATCTAAAACTATTATAACATATTTGATAAATTAATAGTTAAAGGTGATTTTTTGAAATAGAAAACCTTAAAATGTTTATGGAGTTTTTGATTGTTTAGGAATAATTTGGTATAATGTTATAAGGATATTTACCACAAGTATCTTGTAAATTGAATTTTCAAAATTCAACTTTAAAATGTGTTTTGTTACAAAAAAATTACAGATAGCTTCTTAATCTTATTAAATTTAAATAAATATTATATAATTATTTTATAAAATAATAAACGTAATTATTGAAAAAAAAGATAATCACACAATGAGATATAGATAAATATTATAAAATTTAAGAAAGGAGGATTGATTTATGAAGTTAAAAAGGTCATTAGTTTGTGTAACTATTTTAGGGATTGTACTTGTTGGATGTCATAAAGAAACTACTAAAGAGAAAAATCAAGTAGCAAGTAAAGCAACACAGCAAAAAACTATGACAAAAGTTCAAAATGATGTTAATGAAATGATGGATAAAGATTATAAATATGTTATAAAAAATATGGGAATACCTTATAACACAATTTATTATATAAAAAATAAGAATTTAAAAAAATCAAATACAATGCAAGATATAAATACATCAAGTTATATGACATTAGTTTACCCTAAATATACTGGAAACAATGAATTAGATGGAAGTGCTTTATACATTAACATTAATAAAAATAAAGTTGTTAATGTTGAAACAAATTCCTTTTCATCACAAAGTATAACAGCTATAGATGAAAGCTATGGTATTATGATTGAAACAAATGATAATGAAAAATCAGCTGTATCCTTAGAGGAATATAAAAACATTGACTTGGGAGAGTATATTGGAGTTGAAGAATCTAGGATAAATGAAATCGTGGGTAATGCCAATTATAATTTAACAGCATATAACCATGAAGGAAATAGGGTAGTGAAGAGTTATAGATTAAAAGAAGATAATAAATTATTAGACAAAGAAATACTTACAATAAGTATAGTAGATAATAAAATAAAGTCTATAAAAACTATTGAGAGTGATAAAGTTGTAAAAATAATAAAAGGAGCTTTATTAGAATAATGAATTTTAAAGCATACAAGTCTGTTTTAAGGTAGAAGTAAATTTCTAACTTGAAGCAGTTTTTTTTTATAAAATGTATAAAATTGAAATTAATACAATTAATGATAATTTTATAAGATTTATTAAATTTAAACTGCAATTATAGATAACAATTAGTTATAATTAAATATAAGCTAAAATGATTTATTGCAATTTACAATTATACTACATTAAGAATGTTTTTAAATAAAAAATATATTGGGGTGTATTTAAAATGATAGGATTAGCAGATGCCATAAAAATTATTGAAGAAAATGTTATACCAATAAGTAGGATTAAGAGAGTTAATCTTATAGAAGCAGTAAATAAAGTAGTTGCAGAAGATATATATTCAACAATTGATAGTCCTCCATTTGACAGGTCACCATATGATGGTTATGCATATGATGCAAATTCTGAAAATAAAAATTTAAAGGTTATAGGAACATTATATGCAGGAGAAGTGTTTGATGGTATATTAAATAAAAATGAAGCAGTGAAGATAATGACTGGTGGAAAAATTCCAAAGGGAGCAAACTGTGTAGTAAAGAAAGAAGATGTGACAACTAGAGAAGACATGATAACTTTAAATATAAAACTAAAGGAATATGACAATTATATATTTAAAGGTGAGGATATAAAAAAAGGTCAATTAATTATTAGTAAAAATCAAAATATAGGGTATGATGGTATAGGAGTATTAGCGAGTCTTGGAATATCTAAATTAACTGTATATGATGATTTAAAAGTTGGTATTTTAAATACAGGAACAGAATTACAAGATATAAATGAAACTTTGGAGGATGGCAAAATATATGATAGCAATAGATATACATTATATTCAAAGCTTTTAAAGCTTGGAATACAAGCAGATACAATATGTAATTGTACTGATGATATACAAGAATTAGAAAAAAAAGTAAAGGATATGCTAGAAACTGTAGATTTTTTAATTACTACAGGTGGTGTATCTGTTGGAGATAAAGATTTAATACCAGATGTATTTAGAAACATAGGAGCAAAAGAATTGTTTTGGAAGATAAATATTAAACCTGGAGGAGCTTGTTATGTAGCTACATTGGGAGAAAAAATATTGTTTGGGCTTTCTGGCAATCCACATGCGGCAATTGTGGTATTTGATAATGTAGTTGTTCCTGTGATTGAGTATTTAACATATAAGGACAGCAATCATTATATAAAAGCTATATTTAAAGGAGAATTTAACAAAGTCTCAAATAACGATAGATTTGTAAGTGGAAAATTATATACAGATGAAGGTAAATTATATGTTACATTAAATGATAAAAAAGATGCCAAGGCTAGATTATCTGCAACATTGAGAAGCAATTGCATGATTAAGATAAAAAAGAGAGAAATAATAAAAGAAAATCAATTAGTAGATGTTGTTGTTATATAGTTTTATGAAGGGGATATGGTTTTATGTATAATGTATTATCAATTGTCTCTTATTCAGGAGTAGGTAAAACTACGTTGATTGAAGGTATAGTAAGAGAATTAAGTAAAGAAGGGTATAATGTTGGAGTTATCAAACACACATGCCATGATTTTGAGATAGATGAGGAAGGGAAAGATACTTATAAACATAGAAAATCAGGTGCGAGGAAAGTTTGTATAATATCAAATAAGAGGTTAGCATATATTGAAGAGTTAAAAGATAAAAATCCACTATATAAAATGATTAAGTTTTATGAAGATATGGACTTGATTATTATAGAAGGATATAAAAATTATAGATTTAAAAGATTAGAGGTAATTAGAAAGGATAAGTATAAGGATATTTTATCAAATAAATCTGATTTGATAGGTATTATAAGTGACATAGAATATGATTTAAATATTAAGCAGTTTAGTTTGAATGACTATAAAAATGTATCAAAGTACATAGAATATTGTATAAAAAATAATACTTTAAAATTAAATGATAGTGAAATAAAAAACATATTAAAAGAATAATTTTAAGATATTATTTTGATATAAAATGGTATAATTATTTATATATAAACAAAGATATGAGAAATTTATTTAATTATAAAAATCGTATTTTGAATTATAAAATATTATAGAAATCGTAGGAGGATAATATGAAAAAAATATTAGTAGCATGTGGAGCAGGAATTGCAACATCAACAGTAGTTTGCGACAAAGTAGAAAGATTGGTTAAAGAAAATAACATACAAGCAGAAGTTATACAATGTAAAATTGCTGAATGTGCAACAAAACAAGAAGGTGCTGATTTGATAGTATCTACTACTATATTGCCAACAACTTATGATATACCTGCAATAAAAGCAACAGCATACATAACAGGTATAAATACTGCTGCATTAGATAAGAAAATATTGGATGCTTTAAAATAAGTTTTTGAGTTTACAGTTATAAAAAATATTTAGTACTAAATATAGAGTTGTATCTTGTAAAATTTTATTTACATAGATATGGCTCTTTTTAGGTGTATTTTAAATATATGATTATATAAAATAAGTATTCAATTTTATGAAACATATTCTTTTGAATTGCAATTTTATAAAAGATTTAAAATTAGTGTTATGTTATACTAATTTAAGGGTATTTTTTAGACGTATTGATAAAGGAGGATTTAAAACTTATGATAAAACAATTTGTCAAATATTATAAACCATATAAGAAAATCTTTACATTAGACCTTATAGCTGCGTTCTTATTTTCTTTATGCGATTTAGTTTATCCTATGATAACTAGAAATATAATGGATGACATTGTTCCAAATAAAAATTTAAGAATGCTAGTAGTTTTTGCAGTTGTACTTATACTTATATTTATAGCAAAAGCAGGGCTTAATTATTTTATGCAATATTGGGGACATGTCATTGGTGTAGATATGCAAGCTGATATGAGAAATGAGGTATTTACACACTTACAGAGGCTTCCAAATACTTATTTTGATAATAATAAATCTGGTGTAACTATGTCTAGAATAGTAAATGACTTAATGGATATAACAGAACTTGCACATCATGGTCCTGAAGATTTATTCATTTCTGTAGTAATGTTAGTGGGTTCATTCTTTATACTTATAGATATAAATATTCCTCTTACTCTTATAATTTTTGCTATATTGCCATTTATAATTTGGTTTGCTATAACAAAAAAAGATAAGATGAATATAGCCTTTATGAAAAGTAGAGTTACTATAGGTGATGTAAATGCAACTTTAGAAAATAGCATAGCTGGAATGAAAGTAACTAAGTCTTTTTGTACTGAAAAAGAAGAATTAAATAAGTTTGTAAGAAGTAATAAATTATTTAGGAGAGCACGACAAGATTCTTATAAAGTAATGGCAGAATATTATTCTGGTATGAATTTATATATGGATATTTTGGAATGGGTAGTTGTTATAGCTGGTGGATACTTTACTTATCTTGGGAAAATTACTTTAGGTGATTTTGCTGCATATATATTATATGTAAAGATGTTTATACAACCTATGAAGAAATTGATAAACTTTACAGAACAATATCAAAATGGTATGACAGGTTTTAAAAGATTCATAGAGATAATGGAACAGGACCATCAAAAAGAAGCTAAAAACCCTGTTGAACTTGAACATGTAAAAGGTAACATCGAGATAGAAAATATATCTTTTACATATGAAGATGATACCCAAGTATTAGATAATCTAAGTTTATCTATAGAAGCTGGTAAAACTATAGCTTTAGTAGGTCCTTCTGGTGGAGGAAAGACTACATTGTGTAATTTATTGCCAAGATTTTATGAGTTTGATAAAGGTGACATAAAAATTGATGGAAAAAGTATCAGGGATGTAAGTTTAAAATCTTTGAGAAAAAATATAGGTATAGTTCAACAAGATGTATTTTTATTTACAGGAACTATAAGAGATAATATTCTTTGTGGAAATCCTAGTGCTACAGATGAAGAGATGATTGAGGCTGCAAAAAAAGCTAGAATACACGATTTCGTAGAAACTTTGCCAGATGGATATGATACTTATATAGGAGAAAGAGGAGTAAAATTATCTGGGGGACAAAAACAAAGAATTTCAATCTCAAGAATCTTTTTAAAGAATCCTCCAATAATAATATTGGATGAAGCTACTTCCGCTTTAGATAATGTAACAGAAAGAGAAATTCAAGAGTCCTTAGAAGAGTTAAGTAAAGATAGAACAAATTTAGTTGTTGCACATAGGTTGACTACTATAAAAAATGCTGATGAAATCATAGTACTGACAGATAAAGGAATTGAAGAAAGAGGTACTCATGAAGAGTTAGTAAATAAAAATGGAGTATATAGTAGATTACACAATAACTAACATATACATTAAATTTATAAACATAGAATATATTAAGATTCATAAAGCAAATTCATTTTATATTAATGAGATGTTTTATGAAAAATGTATTCTATGTTTTATTTTTTGCAAATTATATTTAATTCTATTTATAAAAGTAGTGTTAAATAGCCAATTTACAGGATAACGTTTTTACAAAAAGAATAATTTAGAAAACTAACTTTAATTTATAGAATTTATAGAATTTTATGAAAAAAATCGAATTTTGACTTGAAATGTTTTTCAAAAGTAGTAAAATAATGGATAACTATACATACATTGTATACAAATATATTTATTTATGAGGGGGGATTTTGTATGGAGGCAATAACAGCTTTTTGTCTAGTTTTAGTATCACTGACGATAGGAGATGTAGTTTCAGCAAAAACTAAAGCTTTTGTTCCATCAGTTTTTGTATCAGCAATTATATTTATAGTAGGATTTTGGACTTTTTTCCCAGAAAATATCGTGGATTTAGCAGCTTTAGGGACACCATTAGCACAATTAGGCATGCTTTTATTAATAACTCATATGGGAACTATGATGAGTATTAAAGAGCTAGCAGGTCAATGGAAAACAATTGTAATAGCGTTAGCAGGAATAGTAGGAATATGTGTAGGAGCTTTGGCATTAGGAACTCTAGTGTTTGGATGGGATACAGCTGTAATCGCTACACCTCCTCTTACAGGAGGATTAGTTGCATCTATAATGATGGCAGATGCGGCTACAGCAAAAGGTCTTGCGAGTTTGGCAGTTTTAGCGATTTTAATGTATGTGGCACAAGGATTTGCAGGTTATCCTATCACAGCATTGATGCTTAAAAAAGAAGGAAAAAGACTTTTATCAGATTTTAGAAGTGGAAAAGTAACTGTAACTAAAGTTGAAGAAGAAACTGAAAAAGTACCTGAACAAAAGAGTAAGTTTAAGATAATTCCAGATTTACCTGAAAAGTACGACACAACATATATGATAATACTTAGATTAGGACTTGTAGCATGGTTAGCAGTACAATTTACAAATCTTACAAATGAAGTTGTATCAAGATATGTTATCTGTTTAATATTTGGTGTAATAGCATCAGAACTTGGAATAGTTGACAGAAAGCCACTTAATAAATCTGGTTCATTTGGATGGTTAATGACATCATTGATGGCTTTTATATTTGCAGGATTAGCAAAAGCTACACCAGCAATGCTTGCTGAAATGGCTGTTCCTCTTGTAGGAATTATAATATTTGGTGTAATAGGTATGGGAATATTCTCTATTATAGTAGGTAAATTTTTGGGTGAAAGTAAGGAAATGGCGTTTTCAGTTTCACTTACAGCACTTTATGGTTTCCCACCAAATTATATATTAACTGAAGAAGCAGTAAAGGCTCTAGCTGAAACTCCAGAAGAAAAAGAATTTCTGATGGATAAAATGCTTCCAAAGATGCTTGTTGGTGGATTTACTACAGTAACAATAGCTTCTGTAGTAATAGCAGGTATTTTTGTAAATCTTATATAAACTTTAATTAATAAATAAGGCATTTAAAAAATAAGAAGAATATGTTACACTTGGAGGTCTGGAATGAATATTAAAGAAATAACAAATGGATATAAAGATTATGTAATCAAACTTAGAAGGGAATTTCATGAAAATCCTGAAAAAAGTATGGAAGAATTTAGAACATCAAAGAGAATTAAAGAAGAGCTTGATAAAATAGGAGTACCATATGTATCATCTGGAGGGACAGGTGTAGTCGCAACTATAAAAGGAAATAATCCAGGAAAAACTGTAGCACTTAGAGGAGATATGGATGCACTTCAAGTTGTTGAGTGTACAGAAGTAGAATACAAATCAAAAAATGAGGGGCTTATGCATGCTTGTGCACATGATGGTCACACATCAATGCTTTTAGGAGCAGCTAAGGTTTTGAATGATATTAAAAATGATATTAATGGAACTGTGAAATTATTTTTTCAACCAGGAGAAGAAGTAGGTAAAGGTGCAAGAGCTATGATTAAAGATGGTGCTATGGAAGGTGTAGATGGTGTATTTGGAATTCATCTTTGGAGTGATGTAGAGTGTGGGACTGTGTCAGTTGAAGAAGGTCCAAGAATGGCTTCTGCTGATTTCTTCAAAATTACTGTAAAAGGTAAGGGTGGTCATGGTTCACTTCCTCATCAAGGTGTTGATGCGGTACTTGCAAGTTCTGCATTAGTTATGAACTTACAATCCATGGTTAGTAGAGAAGTCAGTCCTTTAGAGCCGCTAGTTGTAAGTGTTGGAATTTTAAATTCTGGAACAAGATTTAATGTAATAGCAAGTGAAGCTGTTCTAGAAGGTACAATAAGATTATTTAATCCAGAACTTAGAAAACAGATTCCTACGATTTTAGAACGTATAGCAAAATCTACAGCAGAAGCATATAGAGCAGAGGCTGAGTTAGAGTATGGATATTTAACACCAGCTGTTATAAATGACAGGGAATGTTCAAAGATAGCTACAGAAGCAGTAATTAAGCTATTTGGAAAAGAAAGTATAGCACTATTTGAAAAAGTAACAGGAGCAGAGGATTTTGCTGAGTTTATGAATATTGCACCTGGTGCATTGGCATTTGTAGGGGCTAGAAATGAAGCTAAAGGAGCTTGTTATCCTCATCATCATGGGTGTTTTAATATAGATGAGGATGCTTTAGAGATTGGAACTGCCTTATATGTTCAATATGCAGTAGACTTTTTAAATAAATAAATTTAATATACTATAAAGAAAAAGCAGAGATTAAGTTTATACTCTGCTTTTTTATTGTCTATAATTACTATAAATATTGACTATAAAAAAAAGATATGATACTATAAAAGAAAATGATAATCAATATCAATTAATAAGAAGGTGATTTAATTGAGTAATATAATGTTTGCGTTTTTAATAACTTTGTTTGCAGGTTTGTCTACTGGAATAGGAAGTTGTATAGCGTTTTTTGCTAAAAAGACCAATACTAAATTTCTTTCTGTAAGTTTAGGATTTTCTGCTGGTGTTATGATTTATGTATCTATGATAGAAATATTTCCTAAGGCACAAGAAGCTCTAACAAAGTCTATGGGAGAAAAATTAGGAAGCTGGTCAACTGTAATAGCTTTTTTTGCAGGAATGGCTATCATTGCAATTATTGATAAGTTAATTCCTCAAGAAGAAAATCCTCATGAGATAAAGAAAATGGAAAATTTGGATGAAAAAAATATACAAAAAAATAAATCTCTCTTGAGAACTGGTATATTTACAGCAATGGCTATAGCAATTCATAATTTTCCAGAAGGGTTAGCTACATTTATATCAGCGCTTGATGATGCTACAATAGCGATACCAATAGCTATAGCAATAGCTATACACAATATACCAGAAGGAATATCTGTATCTGTACCAGTGTATTACGCTACAGGAGACAAAAAGAAAGCTTTCTATTATTCCTTTTTATCTGGAATGTCAGAACCTTTAGGGGCTATTATTGGGTATGTACTTCTTAGAAATTTTCTAAATGACACTACACTTGGAATTGTGTTTGCTCTTGTGGGAGGTATTATGGTATTTATATCACTTGATGAACTATTACCATCAGCTAGAGAATATGGTGAGCATCATCTATCAATTTACGGATTAATTGCAGGAATGGTTGTTATGGCTATTAGTTTATTGCTATTTAAATAGATTTTTAGATATCCAATTGTAACCTAAAATTAATATCAAAATGATATAATTATTAAGACAGATTATCATATGTCAAAAATATCATTTTGGAGGTGAATTTTATGGAAAAGAAAATGAAGTTTAAATTTGATTGGTATAGTTCACCTGATAGGATAGAAGAATGGTTAGAAGATATGGAAGAACAAGGATATAACTTATATAAGATAAGTAAATTTGGAGGAATATTTTATTTTTATAAAGGAACTCCAAGAAAAATAAAATATGCCATTGATTATTATTATGATGCTGAGGAAGATTATTTTAATAAACATAAGTATAGAGGGTGGAATCTTATATTTAGAAGCATTGGTAGTTTTATAGGTACATCTTCATGGTATGTATGGAGTAAAACATATGAAGATGTACCTCCTAAATTGTATAGTGATTTGGATAAAAAAGATAAAGTAAAATCAATTTTATTCATGAATGTATTTTTATTTACTATTTTAGTAGTTATTTTTATATATTTATTGTTCACTGAAATAAGAAATTTATTTAATGGTTATGGAGTAGATATTTGTACTATCGCATTGCAAATTATGTTATTAATTTTGTATTTGGTACAATTATATAGAAGAATAATGTATTACTTAAGGATTAAAAAATTAACTAAATAAAGATGGAGAGTGTCTCAAAATGACTTTGAGACACTTTTTTTATCAATAAATGTTATTCTTTATATATATTCGTATCAGTTATAACCTTTTAGATTTTATTTAAATCTTGAGTATTGATAAGAATAATTTAAAAATGTTATTCTAAGGTATCGGATATTTAAAATCACATTTAAATATATCAATTAAGAAAATTCAATAGTGTGTAATAAGAAAGTGTATAAGGCGTTGTAATTAGAAAATAAAAATATATTTAAATATAATCAAATATAGTATAATACAATCACAGAAAAGTGTGATTGTATGAGTAAACACTATAAACATTTATACAAGGGTTTCAACTTCTAATTAAAAAGATGATTTAAAAATCAGGTTGAATTTCTCAGACAATAATGCTAGTGCTAAAGGAATGATAATAGATGATTAGTTGTCGCATATATGGATTAAGAAAATACAAGAAAAAGATTAGAGATAATGAGGAAGTTGAAAAGAAGTTAAAAAGAGAACTGATAAAACTTTCAAGGAAATATGAAAGTTTAAAAATAAGAAATAAAATAGAAGAAGGGAGAGCTACTAGTCAAAATATTCAAAAACAAGTAGTCAAAGTACAAAAACTTCATCAAAGATTAGCTAATATAAGAACTGATTATATAAATAAAACTATAAGCGAGATAGCGAAAAACAAGCCATCTTATATAGTAATTGAAGATTTAGCAGTTTCTAACTTGATGAAAAATAAGCATTTATCAAAAGCTATTGTGAGTCAAAAACTCTATGGATTTAGAACCAAACTAACATCTAAATGTAAGGATAATTGCATAGAACTTAGAGTTGCAGATAGATTTTATCCATCATCAAAGACTTGTAGTAAGTGTGGAGAGATTAAAAGAAACTTAAAACTCAAAGATAGAGTTTACAAATGTGAATGTGGATTATCTATAGATAGGGATTTAAATGCAAGTATTAATCTTAAAAATACTAAAAAATATAAGCTAGCTTAAAATCAAATTGATTCGCACACACGTGGTTCAAGAGTGCTTATATATGTACGGAGGGCTAACTTCGGAATTTAAGCCTTTGGAGAACTATACAAAATCGTAGTCGATTAGGTAAGGCGAGGTTCAGTGAAGAAGGAAAAATCTCTATATGGATATATTTGACCATATTTTGAGTAGCAGGAACTTATGATTAGGATAGCAATTTGTGAAGATGAAAAAGAAACACAATGTTTAATAGAAGAATATCTTTATAATATATTAAAAATTATTAATGTAGAATATGAAATACAAAAATATAGTTCTGGAGAAGATTTACTCAAAGTGAGTTTAAAAGATATAGATATACTTCTTCTTGATATACTAATGGAGCAAATGAATGGAATGGATACTGCAAGAAAGATTAGAGAAGTAGATAATAAAATGGAGATAATATTTATAACCTCCTTAATAGATTATGTGCAAGAAGGATATGAAGTAAGAGCTTATAGATATTTGTTAAAACCCATAGAATTAGAAGAATTAAAAAAACATATATTAACTTGTATTAAAGATATTGAAACAAATAAAAGTAATTACATTGTAATAAAGAACAAGTCTAATACATACAAGATTTATTTAAATGAAATAAAATATATAGAAATTCAAAAAAAAGATATGTTAATACACACAATAAATAAGGGTTTTGGAGTAAAGTATAGTCTAGGAAAAATAGAAAAAGATTTAAAACTAGATAAATTTGTAAGATGTCATAAAAGCTTTATAGTTAATCTAAGTTATGTAGAAAATATAAAGCCCAATATTGCTATTTTAGAAAGTGGAGAAGAAGTACCTATTAGTAGATATAGATATAAAGAGGTTAAGGAAAAATTTTTGAAATTTCTTGGTGATACAATATGTTAAATTTTATGTCTGATTTATTATTAATTGTATCTATATGTGTACGATTTATTATTCTGAAAAGGATATTAATTTATAAAGAAGATAATAAAAAAGACAAACAAATAGTATTTTATACTTTATTGGGATTAATTTATATTATAGTTAAAATAACTAGATTATTTAATATAGAAGAAAATTATATTAATAATATGTATTATTTGATTGATGTTGTAGTATTTATTGTATGGGCGATATATTATAATTATTTTTACAACATAGGATATATTAAATTTATAATTTTCTTTTTCCTATTTAATATTTATTATGATTGTTTTAAAGATGTTGTAGATAGAATTTTATTTTTTGTAGTTACAGGTAATTTTGTTTCATCTAAAGAGTGGCTTTTGGCATCTGATTCTGATAATATAAAGGTTTACATATACAGTAACCTACTTATTATATTTGTATATATGATACTTAGTTTTCTGTATAATCGATTTAAATTGCTTAGCCAAGATAAAAGGAATTATGTATATTTGTTATTTGCTCTAATGGCTAACACCATGAATATAATTGGAGTCTATATATCAAGAATATTAGAACGGTTTAGATGGTTACATTCAGAACCATATTATTTTGAGAATTTTGTAAATCCAAAGATAATAGGAGCTAGCACCATTGTTCTTATATTATTGTTTAGGCAAATAATAAAAGATAATAAATTAAAATCTCAGAATGAATTAATAAAAAATAAGTTAGATATGCAATATGCTCATTATTTAAGTATTCAAGAATCTCATATGAGGGTTAAGAAGCTTTATCATGACATAAACAATCATATTTGCTGTATAGATAATCTTAAAAATGATGGCAAAGAAATTAATGAATATATAAATAATTTAAAAGATGAAATTAGAGAGTTCAAATCTATTTATAATACAGGAAACATGATATTAGACATTATAATCAATGAGAAGAGTGAAATATCTGCAAAAAAGGGAATTAAATTTATTTGTGACATAAACTTTTCAAAAGTTGATTTTATAAAACCCATAGATGTGTCAAGCATATTTGCCAATATTTTAGATAATGCAATAGAAGCATGTGAGAAAATATCAGATGAAAATATTGATAGATATATTAGAATTAAAGGAACTATAACAAAATCATTTTTTGTACTTAAATGTGAGAATAGTAAAGCAAATAATGTTATTTCTAATAAAAATATACTGTTAACAGATAAGATGGATAAATTTGTACATGGAATAGGAATTCAAAGTATTAAATCGTCTTTACAAGAGTATAATGGAGAATTATTATTTGAAAATCAGAAAGACAAATTTATACTAAATATATGCATACCATTGAATCAAGATGCTGACAGTTGGGTCGATTAAGTTACTAGTTGGGGCATCTATATTGATACTTAAAAATAAGGATGTTATCTTTTTAATAATAAAAGATAACATCCTTATTTTTAAGCATAAAGAAATTTATAATTTTACTAATCTTAATTATAAGAATTAGTTACAAAGAAAGGTGATATATATTGAAAAACTAACCATAAAAATAATAAAAATACAAGATATTGTAATACAGGATGTAATTAATAAAAACTTGAAAAGTAGAAATACAATGGAGGAAAATATATATGAAGGCGAAAAAATATATTTTAGCTATGATAGTAATTTTAAGTATAAGTTCAAGCTTAATGGTAGGATGCACAACAACTGTATCCAATGAAGATTTAAATAACTCAGAGCAAGCTAGTGAAAATTCATCAAACAACTCAATTGAAGCTAAAAAAAATGACTCTATTAAATTATTTGAGGATTACTCAAATAAAGCTAGTACTGTAGAAGGATTGGAAGAAGTTAAAAAAGATTTATCTCAAAAATTTTCAAAGGCTATAACGGATAGTGGTTATAAGGTAGTTAATTCAAATTCAGATGGAAGTTTTGTAGTTTCTATAAATGGATTTGAAAAGCCACCTGAAAAAGATATTAGAAGTTTATTTTACTCTATGTCTGAAGATAACAAAAAAGGAAAATCAGTAGTAGATATTCTCTGTGCTAAAGAATATCCTGATAATAAAAAGTTAGCTGAAAGTGATAAATATATTAAATTTATGTACAACATATTTAAGTCATTAACTAATACTGATTTAACTGAGAAAGATTTTTCAGATAAAGTTATAAAAATATTTAATGAAGGTGTAGGCTATGTAGAACTTCCCTATATGAATGATATACATGTTGAAGTTAACAAAGTTAAAAAATCTACTAAAGTACTAAAATTGAGTTTAGAATATGAATTTGATATTTCAAGTCATTAATGTAATAAATAAATTATGACAGGTTAGAAATAAATTATAAAATAAAATTCATATTTATCTTTAGTAATGTTTTTTATTCAAAAATATATTATTTGTGGTTGCCATTTTATGTTAAAGGACAGTATAATATAATTAAAGTATGTTATAACATACAAAAGTTAATATATATTATCCAAAGGGGGATTTTAAATGAGTCAAACTGATAGAATAGAAGCATTTAGACAAGAATACGTTAATTCTAAACCTATGATATGTTGTGAAAGGGCTAGAATTTTTACAGAATCACATAAAAAGACTGAGGGAGAAGCCATATGTATAAGAAGAGCGAAAGCCTTTTTAGATGCATGCAAAGAACTTCCTATAAAAATATTTGAGAATGAATTAATTGTAGGTACAGCTGGTAAATTTAGAAGAACAGGTATATTAACACCAGAATTTTCTTGGCAATGGGTAGATAAGGAAATGGATACTTTTGATGAAAGAACTCAAGACCCATATGTCATATCAAAAGAGCAAATAGAATTTATAAGAAAAGAGATATTTCCATATTGGAAGGGTAAATCTTTGGAAGAAGTTTTTTTAGCAAGAATTCCAGAAGATACAGCTAAGATATTGGTAGATACAGGAATAATAGATAATGATTCTAAGTGGAGACAGGCAGTAGGGGAAGTAACTCCAGATTATCAAGATATACTATTTGTAAAAGGATATAAGGGGATAAAGAAAGAAGCAGATAAGAAGATAAAAGAATTAGATATATCAATTTCAGAAAATATTGAAAAAATAGATTTCTATAAGTCTATTTCTATTGTTGCAGATGGTATCATGACATTGGCAAATAGATATTCAAAACTTGCAAAAGAAATGAGTGAATCAGAGAAAGATTCAAAAAGAAAGTTAGAACTTATAAAAATATCAGAAGTATGTGAGAATGTACCAGCAAATCCTCCAACTAGTTTTTATGAAGCGATACAATTTGTATGGTTTGTGCAATTAGGTGGTGTTTTATCTGAAAATCCATTAGCATTGAACTTAGGTAGATTTGACCAATATATGTATCCATATTATGAAAAAGATACTAAAAAAGGAAATATAACTAAATCAGAGGCTCAAGAGTTGATAGAGGCTCTATGGATTAAGCTATCAGAGTGGGTATGGACAATATCAGCAAATACAGCAAATTATTTTGCAGGATACAACCAATTTCAAAACCTTACTGTTGGTGGCAAAAAGAGAAATGGAACTGATGGAACGAATGATATTTCATATATGTGTTTAAAGGCAACAGAAAGTGTAAAAACTCATCAACCAGGTTTAAGTGTTAGAATAAGTCAGGGAGCACCAGATGATTTTGTTATGGCAGTTGCGAAATTAGTAAAACAAGGTACTGGTTTTCCTGCTATACACAGTGATAGTGCAGGGGCACAAATGTTACTTCAAGATGGATATGATGCAGAAGATGCAAGAGATTGGAGCAATTGTGGTTGTGTAGTTCCTCACTTTAGAAAGACAGGTCAATGGACTTCAGCAGTAAATATTAATTTTGCAGCAGCACTAGAATATGCTATGAATGAAGGGAAGAGTAGATTAACTGGAGAAAAAATGGGGTTAGATGTAAAAAATATCAATGAATTTGCATCTTTTGAAGAAGTTAAAGAAGAGTTTTTAAAGCAACTAGCATATCTTATCAAGAATTCTGTTATAGGAACTACTGTTGCTCAACAAATTCATAAAGAAATAGTACCAAGACCATTTTTATCTACCTGTGTAGATGGTTGTTTGGATAAAGGTATTGATTTAAGTAAAGGTGGGGCAAAATACAATATAGGACCTGTTTTAACAGGCATAGGTCTAGGTGTAGTTTCAAACTCGTTGGCAGCTATAAAAAAATTAGTATTTGAAGATAAGGTGACTACATTAGAAGAGTTAACAAAAGCATTAAATAATGACTGGGAAGGCTATGAAGAATTAAGAAAACTTGCCTTAGATGTTCCTAAATATGGAAATGACAATGATTATGTAGATTCATTGGCTATTGAAGTTTCTGATTTTTATTACAGTGAAACTAGAAAATATAAGGATATTTTTGGTTCTAAATTTAATAGTGCATTTATGGGTATATCAAATTATGTTCCAACTGGAAAAATAGTAGGTGCAACTCCATGTGGAAGAAAAGCTACAAAACCTTTGACAGAAGGAGTTTCTCCATTTGTTGGAACTGATACAACAAGTCCATTGGCAGCTATGAAATCTGCATCAAAAATAAATCATGATGTTCACACTGGAGGAACACTTCTAAATTTGAGATTTAATCAAGATTTGGTTGAAACAGAAAGAGGGCTTAGAAATCTAACTTCTATGGTAAAATCATATTTTGCACTAGGTGGATTCCACGTACAATTTAATACAATATCAAATGATGTCTTATTAAAAGCTCAAGAAAATCCAGAAGAATATAAAGATTTATTAGTTAGAGTTGCTGGATATAGTACTCAATTTGTTAATTTATCAAGAGAGATGCAAGATGCTATAATAGCCAGAAACTCACACAGTAAATTTTAATTATGAGGTAGATTATGAGTAAAAAAGGTAAAGTTGTAAAGGTACAACATTTTTCAGTAAATGATGGTGATGGAATAAGGACTACTATATTTTTAGAAGGATGCAAATTAAAATGTAAGTGGTGTTCTAATCCAGATTCATGGAGCAATATATTAAAGCTAGGAGTCATGAAGGATAAGTGTATATCTTGTAATAGGTGTACAGATGTTTGTCCTCAAAATATAAGTTCATTATTTGACAGAAGTCAAATAAATGATAAGTGTGATTTGTGTGGAAAATGTGTTAAAACATGTCTTAATGATGCTATCTGTATAATGACTGAAGAAATGACTGTTGAAGAGATTGTAAAGGAAGTTGAAAAAGATTTTATATTTTTCTTTGAGTCTAACGGAGGAGTAACTTTTTCTGGAGGAGAACCCACACTTCAAATTGAATTTTTAAGAGAATTAGTTGATGCTTTTTATAATAAAGGTATAAACATAGCAATTGAGACTTGTGGATATTTTGAGTGGGATAAAGTGAAGGATGTCTTTGAAAAAATAGACCATATATTTGTAGATATAAAATCTATGGATGATAATGTTCACAGAGCATATACAGGAGTAAGTAACGAGATAATATTAGAAAATATATGTAGACTTTCAAAATTAAACAAATCTATGGTTATAAGAGTACCAATTATTTCTGGAGTGAATGATAGTGAAGAAAATATAAGAAACACTGCATTATTTGTAAAGCAAAATGTTTTAGGTGGAAAGATGGAATTACTTCCATATCATAAATTTGGACTTGATAAATATAAAGCATTAGGGCTTGAAGATTATATGTATGAATTTGATGAAATTTGTAATAGCCATATGTTAAAATTAAAAGAGATAGTAGAGCTTACAGGAGTAAAAATCATAGAATACAAATAGGCTATCAGGAGGATTTTAACATGGATAATAAATTTCCTAATGTAGGAGAAAACTTAAGGTTATTAAGACAAGATATGGGTATAAGTTTAGATAAAGCTTCAAAGATGACAGGAGTTAGTAAAGCAATGCTGGGGCAGATTGAAAGAGGTGAATCTAGCCCCACTGTATCTACCTTATGGAAAATTTCATCTGGATTCAAAATAAACTTTACGACACTGTTAAATGAAAATACAAACACTTATGAGGTTATAAAAAAAGAGGATGTAGAACCTATTATTGAACAACAAGGCAATATGAAGTTGTATCCTATATATCCTTTTAGCCCTCAAAGGAGGTTTGAACTTTTTATAATTGAGCTTGAAGCAAATTGTACTCATGTTTCATCTACACATAGTCATGTTCTGGAAGAGTATGTACTTGTAATAGAAGGTAAACTTGAACTTAATGTAGATGGAAAAACTTATATTTTAGAGTCTGGACATTCAATTAGATTTGATGGAACACTAGAACATTTATATAAAAATTTAAATAACGGAAGAACTGTATTTCATAATATAGAAGTTTATAGATAATTTTATAGTTATCTATTTTGGGAATAAATATTTATTACCAAAATGGATAACTTATTTTTATAATGTCGAAAAGATTTGTATGCATGTACTAACATTATTGTTTTAAAATAAACATAAAAGCATTATAATAATATTAATAAAATATAATAAAAAGGAAGAATATATGATTATGAAAGTTATATTGACAGTATTAGTATTAGCAATCTTATATATTCTGTATAAGTATGAGACTCAACATATAGAAACAACAGAATATACCATATTTAATGAAAAAATTCCAAAAGAATTTAATGATTTTAAAATAGTTCAAGTAAGTGATTTACATAATAAGGTATTTGATAAAAACAATAATAAAACATTGATAGATAAAATTGAATCCTTAAATCCAGATGTTATATTTATAACAGGAGACTTAGTTGATGGAGAAAATAAAAATTTTCAAATTGCATTAGATTTAATTGATAATTTAGTAAAAAAATATGAAGTGTACCATATAATTGGAAATCATGAACAAAAATCTTTAATAAAAAAATACAAACATCTATATAGGGATTATTTTAAGGAATTGTATTCAAAAAAAATAATAAATATGGAAAATGAATCTGTAAGAATATATAAAGGAGATAGTTATATTAATCTATATGGTTTAATCATACCATTGGAATGCTATCCATATTTTTTTGCTAATAATAAAAAGTTAGAATTGCGTGACAGTTTTGTACAAGATAAGTTAGGTAAAATAAACGAAAATGAGTATAATATGCTTTTAGCTCATACACCGTTTTTCTTTGAAAAATATGTAAAATGGGGAGCTGATTTAGTTCTGGCTGGTCATGTTCATGGTGGTATAATAAGAATACCTTTTATTGGAGGTGTACTATCTCCAAATAGAGAGTTTTTTCCTAAGTATGATTGGGGAAAATATGAAAAAGGTAGTAGCACTATGGTTTTAAATAAAGGCTTAGGAGGTTCAAAAGTTCTCATTAGACTTAATTGTAAACCAGAAGTAGTAAGAATTACATTAAAGTCTAATTAATAAGGTTTTTTGTGTATATAAACATCAATGACATATATATAAAATTGGTGTAAAACCCTATTAAATAGATACAATTATTAATTTTTAATAATTATTTAATTAATGTAAATAAATTGTTATTTTTAGCATGTAATATTTAAAATATAGGGGGTAGTTAAAAATCATGGGTGATATAATTAGATTTTATGAATCTGTAAAAAACAAATATCCGAAATTAAAAGATGGAACTAGAGTTCATATGTGGCCGAAAGAAAATATCATAATTGGACCTATTTATGATGAGGCAAATGGATATGAAAAAAGTATAGGAAGTGTGGATAGTTTAAGTTGGAAGCAAGTTGTTGTACTAGCAGAATGTGATGGGAAAAATACTACTAAAGATATATTAGATATATTATCCAACAGATATAGAAATGTCCCTGACATGAGAGATAAGGTTATGGAATTTTTTATGTTTTATGATAATGAATATTTAACCTTTGAAGATGAGGAACAAACATTATCAAGTGTTTTTGAGATAACAGGAAATAAAGTATATCTTACACCTTTATACTTTACAATAGAGATAGATGGTAATGACAATAGGGTTCAATATTTTTCTGAAGTTATAAGTTTATTAAAGTGTATGTATGAAAAAGGGTGTAGGTTTATAGAAGTTATTGGTGAAGGTATTCTAAAAAACAAAGATATGAAAGAAGTATTTCAATATATGTTAGACCATTTTGATTTAATTATAGTAACTAAAGATAGTTTTACTATTGAAAGAAGTTTGATAAGAGAATTAGATGATTATCGTCATAAAGTAATATGGAATGTATATTCAGAGAATGACAACATACATGTTAAATTAAAAGAAGATATAAAAATAACTAGTTTGATAAAAAGAGGGCATACAGTAGTAAGGGGAGCTAGAGGAAGAGCAATAAAAATAGAAGATATGAGGTTTAAAGATATAAGAGAAAGATTTTCAAAATATGGTGCAGAATGGAGCCATGTATATATTTCTTCTGATGGCAGTGTAAAATCTTATTCCATTCAAAAAGAAAAAAGAGTCTATTTAGGCAATATATTTGACAATTCAGTTGAAGAAATTTTATTAGAAATGCAAAATAAGATTGATAATCAAGAGATTGTATATCAATAATTATCAAAATTAAGTTTTAGGAATAATTTATGATTGATTGTTTAGTTTTGTGTTAATAATCGTTAATGAGGTGATGTAACTTGTTAAGATTATTGAACAAATTTTTTTATGATGTTTTACTTAAATGTTGGATTTTTATGATGTTATGGATTTTTAGAGAACTTTTTACAGATACAAAATTAGTCAAAAAATTTAAACTTCATAAAATATTTATGTAAAAATCATATAAAATTCATATAACAGATGTATTATATAGAGTATAGAAAGACTAGCTTAAAAACCATAATATAATACCCTATTGTAATGATAACCCTCCCTCACATCCTCAAATAGAGTTATCATTACAAGAATTAATCCATAAATTTAAAATTTATGGTTTTTTTTTATTTAATTTGTTTTATTATCTAGGAATATGATTTATTATAGAATATATAATAAGTAATATAAAATACATTTGATTAAGTTTTTGACATGTTTTTAACTATACTAATAAGGAGGAGTATTTATGAATGTAAATAATCGCAAGTGCCCAGAGTGTGGTGAACATAGTAAAAAATTTGAAGTAATAGAAGAGTGTGAGGAGTGTGTGACATTTGAATGTTACACTTGTGGAACTATATCTATATTAAAGTATTGCGACAACTGTAAAGAATTTGTATTTGTAAATATTCCAAATAATGTAGAGACCTATGAGTATTGTTGCAGTAGATGTAATAATAAGATTTAATATAATTAAAATATATAATTTCATATGTTGTTTATACAAATATCATATAAAATTCATATATGTAATGTATTATAGAAATATAGAAAGAACTAGCTTAAAACATAATATAATTACCCTAAATTTATAATGGCAACTCTCCCTCACATCCTCAAATATAGTTGTCATTATAAAATACTTTGGCTGTTTCAAAAATGTAAAATCATTTTAGAAGCAGTCTATTTTTTTATAAAAAATAAAGAAGGCAACGGGAAGCCTTCTTTCGTGTAAAAAAAGTTTAATTTTTTGTTAAGATTTGTTTGTTTATTTTATATTATCTTTATAATATGTTTTTATTTGAAGGTTGGCAATGGATTTTGCACAACTGGTCATTATGAATGTAAAAGTGGAATATTATTAATAAATAATAATTACAAAATTGTAATTATTATTTATTAAGCAAATGCGTAAAATATCACATTAATGGGTATATAATTAATAATATACTAGTTTGGGGAGGATAAAATTATGAATTATAAAACAATCATATTAAATAGAAAGTCTGTTAGAGAATATAAAAAGACAGATATTAAAAAAGAGTATCTTAGTGAGATTAAGAAATACTCAGAATCTTGTAAGAAACTAGTTCCAGAGATAGACGTTGATATAAGAGTAATGAATAGAAGTGAAGTTTTTGACAATTTAGATAAAATAGCAGGATATAAAGGAAACATGATAGATGCTCCAAGTTATATTATAATATTATCTGAAGTAAAAGATAATTACATCGAAAATTCAGGATACATAGGAGAAAATATAATTTTTAAGGTAACAGACCTTGGAATAGGTTCTTGTTGGGTTACTTTTGAGGATAGTAAAAAGGTATTAGATAAACTTGGAATTGACTCAGACAAAGAGATAACAGGAATTATTGCCATTGGATATGGAGAAAATGCAAGCAATACTAAAGTACTAAATGCTACAAAGACTGGTGATAATTATTCAAAATCTGATATGCAAGTTGTTTCAGACAATAGTTCTTCTCGTTTAGGTGTAGAAGAAGTAGTTTATATGGATGAGTGGGGAAATAATGCAAATACAAATATATTAGAAGAGAGAGCGCTTCTTGATGCATTCCATTATGCAAGATTAGCTCCATCTACATTAAATAGACAACCATGGAGATTTATAGTTGATGGAGGAGTTGTAGTTTTAGCAGTTAGAAAAGATGGTCATACTAATTTGTATGAAGAAAAAATAGATGTTGGTATAGTTATGCTTTATTTTGCAACAATAATAAGTGCAACTATGTTTGAGTTAAAATGGAATTTAGGTACTCCAGACAAAGATTATAAAATACCAGAAGACTATAAAATAGTTGGATATTGTAATATATAAAACAGTTTAATATTTAATTTAGTTTTACTTAAATTAATTTCTATAAAGAGTTCAATGCATTATATGGAATAATGTCATTGAACTCTTTTGTTGTATAGTTGTATAATCTAATTTCAGCATTATTAGTTGATAAATTTTATGTAAAAGAGGATTATTAATGTAAATTATTGGACTTGATATAAAGCCAATATAAAATTGATAGCTAAATGAGTAAATGTTATACTTTAAACTGAATCTGTATCTATTGTTGAAATAGTATTTTAAATCTTACAATTTTGTGCATAGATTGAGAGGTATATTATTTTATTAAACTGTATAATTTGCTTGGAGGGAATGTTAAATGGAATGGATAAATAAATTAAATCAAGCTATTACTTATATTGAAGACAATCTTGAAAGTGGAGTGGATTATGCAGAAGCAGCAAAAATTGCATGTTGTTCAACCTTCCATTTTCAAAGAATGTTCTCATATATTGCAGAAGTACCTTTGTCTGAATATATTAGACGTAGACGTATGACTAAGGCAGCATTTGAACTACAAAATAGTAATATTAAAATTTTAGAGCTGTCTGAGAAATATGGTTATGATTCACCTACATCTTTTAATAGGGCTTTTCAAAATATACATAGCATTTCCCCTTCTGCGGCTAGAGCAAAGGGAGTTGTTTTAAAAGCATATCCCAAGATGACATTAACTATTTATGTAAAAGGGAACTTAGAAATGCAGTATCGTATTGTAGAAAAGAAAGGATTCCGTATTGTTGGTATAAAAGAAAGTATGAATATGATTGTAGAAGAGTGTTTTGATAAAGTTCCTAAATTGTGGGATAAATCCATAAAAAATGGAACAATTGATAAGATTTCAGAGTTAATAAATAACGAACCTTATGGGTTGCTTGGAGTTAGTGTATGTACAGATAGTAAAGGTTTAGATTATTACATTGCTGTCTCAACGGATAATCCTATAGTAGAAAATACTTATGAATACTTTATACCATCAGGTACATGGGCAGTATTTGAATGTATTTCCCCAATGCCAAATGCTTTGGCAATACAAGAATTACAAAAAAGAATTATTACTGAATGGTTACCAAGCTCTGGATATGTATATGCTAATGTACCAGATATTGAACTTTATCCTAATGGTGATATTAATGCTCCTGATTATACAACAGAAGTTTGGATTCCAATTAAGAAACAATCCCAAAATTAACGAACAATATAAACCTTTAAAATTACAGACTGGAAATGGTCTGTTATTTTTTTTTGATAAATGGAAAGCATACTTTACATAAGATGGATATCGTTGTATAATTATGGAAAGTAGACTTTACATAAATGAGGTATTAAAGGAGAGCAAAGTGAAAAATAGATTAGAAGAAATAAGAAAAAAGAGAGGTATAAAACAAGAAGAACTTGCATCTGCTTTGCAAGTATCAAGGCAAACTATAGGTTCATTAGAAAATGGTAGATATAATCCTTCTATCATATTAGCTTTTAAGATAGCAAGATATTTTGATATGAATATTGAAGAAATATTTATTTATGAGGAGGAGTAAAAATGAAAAAGGACAGATTATATGTTGGAATTGGATATTTTATTTGTGGAATTTTACTTGTTTTATTGGCTACACTTACAGAGTTTTCATTTGAGGCTTTGATTTGGGGATTATCTGGAGCTACTTTGGGTCCTGGGGTATGTATGATTTTTCAATATATATATTGGAGTAAACCAGAAAGAGCTGTAGAATATAAAGAAAAGATAGAGAATCAAAGGATAGAGATGAATGATGAAAGAAGAATTATGTTACGTGACAAATCTGGACGTATTACTAATCAAATCATGTCTTATGTTTTCGTAATTCTTATACTTATTGTTTCTATATTGAGTGTGTTCTCTGTAATGCTGACAAGTAGGTGGGTTTTAATTGTTCTTGGATTACTTATTTTATTTCAATTTATTTGTGGTGCTGTTGTATATAATAAATTAGATAAAAAGTTGTAATGAATTATAACACTGAATATAAAATTATATAAAAGCAAATTAGTTTATAAATTGACAGTATAAGCTTAAACTATATGTATAAATTCTTAAAAGCCACAAGTATTATATATTGTGGCTTTTTTATATGGAATTCTATATGTTTTGAAGAGAAGTACTATAGTATTATCATTACTTATGAATGATTTTTATAGATTACAAAATAGGCTAGTCTTCATATAAATTACCACTATTTTTTTTATTAAGAGTTCCTTCTAATTCAATCATTAGAAATTTTGTAAGTTTTTTAACTACTGGTCTATGTATTGTATTTTGAGGTACAATGATAAATTCTCCTTCTTTAACTTCTGTTAATCCTTCTGGAGTTTCCAAATTAAATCCTCCCTCTATTACATAAAACAATTCATCTGATTTTTCATGAACATGAAAATCTAAGCTTCTATTTGCTACTTATACAACACTTAGTATATTATTGTTTATTTTTCCTAATTTTTTGTATACGTACAGTTGTTCAATATTATTTACTTCTTCAATTATATTAGTTTTTGATAACATTAGAATCTCCTTTAGATTTTATTTTTGTTTGACTTTTAGTATATCTGTATGTTAACATCAATCTAATTATTTGTGAAATAGATTGATTTGATTATATCAATCTGATATTTAGATGAAATGAGGTACATAGATATGGAATTAAAGCATTTAAATACATTTTTAACACTTAGTAAAATTAAAAATTTTACTAGAACTGCTGAACATTTGAACTATGCACAATCAAATATTACAGCTCATATACAACAATTAGAAAAGGAATTGGATGTACATCTCTTTGAACGTATAGGAAAAAGTGTAGAATTGACTAGAGAAGGTGAGAAGTTGGTTCCATATGCTGAAAAAATGCTTTTATTATCATCTGATATAAAAAAGATGTATAAAGAGAAAGATAATTATGGGCGTATTGTTATTGGAGCATCAGAATCTATTTGTATTTTTAAGTTACCTGAGATTATCAAAGTATATAAAGAGAAATATCCAGATGTTGACCTTTTTATAAAAACTCTAGATTCTTCTGATTTTGTTCCTTTACTTGCTGATAATACGATTGACATAGCATTTATACTTGATTTACCTATAAATGATAAATCTACTATTTCTGTATTAAAAAATGAGGAGCCAATCTGTATCTTATCAGTTCCAGAAACTAAGTTAGCCTTAAAAGAAAAGGTGTATATTCAGGATTTTAAAAATGTTCCATTTATTTTGACAGTAAAGAGTTGTTGTTATAGAAGTTTATTTGAGAAAGAGCTATCTGAATCATCTATAGTACCCAAAATAGTTCTTGAAACTGGAAGTATTCAGGTAATTAAACAAACAGTACTTAGTGGGCTTGGATTGTGCCTTCTTCCAGAGCTTGCAGTAGAAAAGGAATTAAAAAAACATGAATTGGTTAAGATTCCTTATACTACAGACTATAATATTTTTTCACAATTAATTTATCATAAGGATAAGTGGCTGTCTAAGAATTTTTGTGATTTTATCTCTATTGTAAAAAAGACGTATGGGATTATTTTTTAATTGTTTATGCTATGCTAATATAAGATATATATTGATATTTTTAAAAAGATAACATAGTGTAGAGAGGTTGTTTATAAGTTTATATGGTAGGTATATGCATTGTTAGATAAATAGTCTCTTTTCCGGTTTTGGTATAAAAAAGGGATGATTCAAATTTTTATTTTGAAATAATCCCTTAAAATTAATTTTAGTTAATATTTTTATATTATACTATTCCTTTATCTATCATCGCATCTATCATTGAATCAAACCCAGAGCTATTATACATAAACATTACAACATCGGCATTGCTTTCCTCAATCATATCTTTGTATGTTTTATCTATTGAATTTATATTTCTAGGGTCTACTATCTCTACTTCATTAAACATATCAGCAAATAAAAGTGTTGTAGGAGCCTGGTATGAATCTCTAAATATTAGTATTTTTTTATCTAATAATGCTTTAGGATTTTTTACAGTTAATATATTAGTTTGAGCTCCTCTAATGTATGCCCCACCATAATCCCACTTTTTATCACTTCTTTTAGTTGCATAGACCTGTCTTTCTTCTTTTTCTTTTCCATTTATATCAAAGCTATAATCTTGGTTATCTTTTGTCATATAAACTACATATTCATTTTCTTTAATTAGCATATCTATATTTTGATTATAACTTCCTACAAACTTTTTATCAGTAACTATAGACTTTTTGTAGCTATTAAAATGATTTCTTAAATCTTGCTTAGAAAGACCCAAGTCCATATTTGATGCCATCATTTTAAAGCCTTCAAATGCTCCATATCCAGTCCAATGATGGTCAGTTTTAAAATATAAATTTTCTCTTTCTTTATTTGAATAGTTGCTTAAAAAATACTCATCCATATCTATGTATTTAATTGAATCTTGATTTAATCTACTTTTAAAATTCTTTAAATTTATATCTATATTACTTATATTATCAACATACTTAGGATATAAATGTTTTAGCATATTAGATTTATGTGGCATCATTGTAAAATACACATCTTTTCCCATCTCTTTACTTAGAAAAGATAAGTAATTAATAGACTTTTCGTATCTATTTAATTGGTTTTGGTTTAAAACTTTTGGAAACATACCTAATATCCAGTTATCTTTTCCTAAGTAATAGTTACCTACTTTAGTTTTATTTAAACTAGCTTGAGATTTTGTATTTATTGATATCATTTCATCTCTAAATGCAAAATGGTCATTAAAGTACTCTTCAAATTTATCTATGTAGTTACCTTTTTTAAAATTTTCTATAGTTGGGAATTTTGCAAGATTTCTATTTTCAGTTATACTTAATTTTTTCTTTGGAAGTGAGAAGTTTAGTATAAAAAATCCAAATACTATAATTAAAAATGAAATGGCAACAATCTTTGGTTTATTTTTATTCATGTCAATATCTCCAAAATTAGAATCTAAAGTATAAGAATGGATTATAAGTTGAGCTACTTAACATTACCATTACAATAAACATGCAAACAACTATGAAAGCCGCATTAGTAACTTGACACATTGTGCTATTTAGTGTATTTTTCTTCTTCTTAACTACTAATGACTTTATAACTTCTACAATAGGAGTTGATAGAATGATTGCTCCAACAATTATATACCAATATTCAATTATAAATACATTGAATGCATTACTGACAAGTGGATAATTGCCAGAACCAAACATAATACCTATAAACTTAATAGCTTTTGGTAAATCTTCTGCTCTAAAAAATACCCATCCAATCATGACTATAAAAAGTAAATACATGTGTCTTATGATTCTTGGCATTTTATATAACAACCTTTCTAAAAATACTTTTTCTATTGATATTAATATTCCAAAATATAGACCCCATATAATAAAAGTCCAATTAGCTCCATGCCACATGCCAGTTAAAAACCATACTATAAATAGATTTCTATATAGTTTTAATCTAGAAACTCTATTTCCACCTAATGGGAAATATACATAGTCTTTGAACCAAGTACTTAAAGATATATGCCACCTTCTCCAAAACTCAGATACTGTTTGAGAGATATATGGATAGTTGAAATTTTCTAAAAAATTAAATCCAAATATCTTACCTAAACCAATAGCCATATCACTATAACCACTAAAGTCATAGAATATTTGAAGTGTATAGCAAACTACACCTAGCCACACATCAAGTCTTGATAAATCTCCAGATGACTTATTAAATACATCATCTGCAATTATACCTAATTGATTTGCTAAAATTACCTTTTTTCCAAGACCAATAACGAATCTGTTTACGCCTTGAGTAAATTTATACCAATTATGTTCTCTATGTTCAATGGCATCTGCCACAGTCTGATATCTAACAATAGGACCTGCTACAAGCTGAGGGAATAAACTTATGTATAATGCTAGGTTAGTTAATTTTCTTTGAACTTTAGCATCATTTCTATATACATCTATTACATAGCTCATTATCTGAAATGTGAAAAATGAGATACCTAAAGGTAATTTAATTTCAGGTATAGTTATATTTGTGTTTAATAAAAAATTAATATTATCTACAAAGAAATTGCTATACTTGAATATCCCAAGAATGGATATATTGTAAATCACAGAAAGCACAACCCATATTTTCTTATCTTTACTGTAAGAAACTTTAATACCCAATATATAGTTTACTATTATTGATAGCATCATCAAAAAAATATATTTTGGTTCTCCCCATGCATAGAAGGCAATACTTGCTAGAAGTAACACAACATTTTTATACTTAGAATTTGCCAAGTAATAGCAAATGAGTGTGACTGGAAAGAATAAAAATAAAAATATTAAACTACTGAATATCATATTAGACTCCTTATCTTTTTATTATTTAATAAATGAATAATAAATAAAACAACTAAAATTAATAATATATATATTAAGAGTGAGGTCTTGATTTATTTCTGATTTTAAGCCCATACTATTTAACTACCACTGCTTGCTGAGCACTTCTTGAGAGTACCAATACCAACAATAAGTTGATGTAGCAAGAATTATACTCAGAGCAATTGTTAAAGATCTAGCTTTATAACTTTTTATGTATTTTAGTGTTATTTTTAAATTATCTTTTATATTTACAACTTCCTTTCTTAACTAAATAAATTATATATTTATCTAAAATATATAGCAAAGTAAGTATTTTCAAGTTTTAAGTACTTAATTGTACAAATTTAGCTGTGTTTTTACAAGTTTTATTAATATATATGTAAATTTTGACTTTTTATATAATTTTTTTAAAATGATGTAATGTTATAATGGATTAATAAAGCTATTATGATAAAATAATAAAGAAAAATCACGGACACATTGTTTAACTATATGTGTTTGCCTTTGGTTGTAGCTCTATACAGTCCATTAAGATAGATGTTGTTTATATCTATAATTGTAAAAAGAACTCTTTATTAAGTATTGGAGTCAGAATACTTTCAGATATGCTTTTATTACAAGTTTGTTTTAAATGACAAATACTTTAAAATAATATCGAATTGTTATACTGAATAATGATGATTGATTATAAATATTTTTAGAGAGGGAAAAGTTTTAGAGATTGGGAAAAAATCAATATGATAAGAAGTATGGATTTATTAAGTAAATACATAAAAAATCCTGCTTTGTTTAGATATGTTTTAGGAGTTCAAGAAGTCATGCCTATGGTATTTATACTTATACAAGGCTAGAAACAAAGATGAAAAAATATTACAATAAAAAAACTCTTTAGTCTAAACTAAAGAGTTTTAATTTATTGGTGCCGCTGATGGGACTCGAACCCATATGGTTTCCCGTACGATTTTGAGTCGTATGCGTCTGCCAGTTCCGCCACAGCGGCTTATATTTTAAATCCGAACTACTTGTATATCCTACCAGATTTTCCAAGAATATGCAAGAGGAATATTGAATACAAAGCACTCATCAAACTGTCAAAATATCATAAATACTAGCTTTTCCTCATAAAAACTTATGAATCAACACAGTTGATTTTGAGTTAATTGCATCTACCAATTCCACCACTCGGTCATGTCATGTTTATTATTATAGCAAAAAAATATATTGTTTGCAACATGTTTAATTTTAATATACTATTATTATTATGGGAATATTAAATAATAGCATATTGGTATATAATATATATGTTACAAAAATAGAGAATCTTTAGGAGTGATATAATTTGGAAAAAAAATTAATTATAATAGATGGAAATTCAATAATAAATAGAGCATTTTACGCTTTGCCAGAAATGAATAATAAAGAAGGCTTAAAAACTAATGCTATATATGGATTTACGACAATGTTGTTTAAAATAATAGATATATATAAACCAACACATATAAGTGTAGCTTTTGATAGAAAAGCACCTACATTTAGACACTTAGAGTATAAAGATTATAAAGCAGGAAGAAAGGGAATGCCAGATGAATTAGCAGAGCAATTACAGCCACTAAAAGACCTTTTAGATAAATTTAAAATAAATAGATTAGAAATAGATGGTTATGAAGCAGATGATATTATAGGAACTGTTTCTAAAAAAGCAGAGGATAATGGATATAAAGTATACATAGTAACTGGAGACAAAGATGCCATTCAACTTGCTTCAGATAAGACGACTACTCTTATAACAAAAAAAGGTGTAGGAGAAGTTGAAGAATATGACTTTAACTCTGTAATTGAAAAATATGAAATGACTCCAACTCAGTTTATTGACTTAAAAGGACTTATGGGAGATAAATCAGACAACATACCAGGAGTACCTGGAATAGGGGAAAAAACAGGAATAAAACTTATAAAAGAGTTTTCTAGTATAGAGAATTTAATAGAAAATACAGATAAACTTAAAGGAAGCGTAAAAAAGAAGATAGAAGAAAATAAAGAAATAGCTATTCAAAGCAAAAGACTTGCAACAATTATAAGGGATGTACCAATTGAAGTAAATTTGGATAGTATGATTTTTGGCGATTATGATAAAGATGAACTTTTAGATAAGTTTAGATATTTTGGATTTACAAGCCTTTTATCAAGATTAGTTGACTTGGTTGACTCAGATGATACTGAACAAGTAGAAGAAAAAATAGAAATATTAAAATTAAAAGATATAGATAAATTTATAGATGAAGTAAATAAAAAAGGACAAGTTATTTTAAAAACTGTTAGAGGACAAGGTAATATACTTGAAAAAAATATAATATATATCTTTATAAGTGTAGATGGAGAAAAAATATATTATATAGATTCAGATGAAGTAACAAAATTAGATGGTATACTTTCAAATAAAGAAATCAAGAAGTTTGGATATAATTTAAAGGATGATTATATATCTTTAAAGCCATATAATATAAACTTAGAAAATATAAATTTTGATATAACAATAGCGGAGTATTTAATAGATTCTACCTCATCTACATCATATGACTGTAGTGCTATAGCTATGAAATACTTATCAAAAAAAGTTAAATCAAAAGAAGAATTACTAGGTAAAGGTGTTAAATCTAAGAACTACGAAGATTTAGAATTTGAAGATTTGGCAGAGTATATGGGGCAAATAATCTGCACAGTTAAAGAAACAATTCCTATGATGGAAAGAAGTTTAATCGATATGAGTATGGATGGTCTTTTTTACCATGTAGAGATGCCCTTGGTGGAAGTTTTAGGGCATATGGAATATGAAGGTATAAAAGTAGATAAGAGTATACTAGATGACCTAAGTATTGAGTTTAAAGAAATAATTTCTACACTAGAAAAGGAAATTTATGAATTATCAGGAGAGCCATTTAATATAAATTCACCAAAACAGTTAGGTGTTATATTGTTTGAAAAATTAGAACTTCCAATAATCAAAAAAACCAAGACTGGATACTCAACTAATGCAGATGTCTTAGAAAAATTAAGGGATAAACATCCAATAATAGACAAAATAACTGAGTATAGACAAATAGTAAAGCTGAATTCTACTTATGTTGAAGGTCTTCTAAACATAATAAATCCAGAAAGTAATAGAATTCATTCATCATTTAATCAAACTATAACAACTACTGGAAGGATTTCATCTACAGAACCAAATCTTCAAAATATACCTATAAAAATGGAAATGGGTAGAAAAATAAGAAAGGTGTTTATTGCAGATGAAAATTGTAAGCTAGTTGATGCCGATTACTCACAAGTAGAACTTAGAGTTCTTGCACATATGAGTCAAGATGAAAATATGATAGAAGCATTTAAACATAATGAAGATATTCATACTAAAACAGCTTCACAAGTTTTCAATGTTTCTATGGAAGATGTAACTAGTGAATTAAGAGGTGCAGCTAAGGCAGTAAACTTTGGTATTATATATGGTAAAAGTGATTTTGGATTGGCTGATGATTTAAATATACCTGTGCCAAAAGCAAAAGAGTATATAGAAAGTTATTTTGCTAAGTATCATAAGATAAAAGAGTTTATGGACACTACAGTAGAAAAGGCCAGTGAAGATGGTTATGCTGTGACTATCTTAAACAGAAGAAGATATATACCAGAAATAAAATCTAGCAATTTTATGGAGAGAAATAGAGGAAAGAGATTTGCAATGAATGCACCAATACAAGGAAGTGCAGCAGATATAATAAAGATTGCTATGATAAATGTTCACAAAAAGTTAGAAGAAAATGATTTGAAATCAAAGCTTATACTACAAGTTCATGATGAATTGATAGTTGAAGCAATTGACGATGAAATAGATATAGTTAAAAAGATTGTAAAAGATGAAATGGAAAATGCTGTAAATATGGATGTTCACTTAGATGTAGATTTAAATGTTGGTAGTTCTTGGTATGAGACAAAGTAGGTGATTTTATGTTGATATTAGGACTTACAGGAGGAATAGGCTGTGGAAAAAGCAGCCTATCGAATATATTTAGAAAATTTAACATTACTATAGTGGATGCAGATATTATATCTAGACAAATCTTTGAGGATGAGTTGTTATTAGAAAAAGTATTTAAACATTTTGGTCGAAATATAAAAAAGGATGATGGAACTTTAGATAGAAAAACTCTTGGGAAAATAGTTTTTAATGATGAAGAAAAACTTAATGAGTTAAATAATCTGACACATCCAATAATAAGAGAAAAAATAATAAGTGATATAGAAGAAGCTAGAAAAAAAGACGAAAAGATAGTAATATTAGATGCAGCAATATTAGTAGAAAGTGGATTTTTGGAAATAGTAGATAAGCTATTAGTGGTTACTTGTAAACAAGAAGTACAAATTAGCCGAATACAAAAGAGAGATAATTGTAGTAAACAAGAAGCACTTAGCAGAATAAATTCACAAATGAGTCAGGAAGAAAAATCCAAATATGGTGATTATATAATAGATAATTCGGGAACAATAACTGAATTAGAGAATAAAGTATACAAATTTATTGAATACATGAAGGAGAATTGGCGTGAATAATAAGAAAGTATTGGTTCTATCTATTTTTATAATCTTATTTGGGGCACTATTAATGGAAAGCAAAATAATACATAAGTTTTTGTATCCTAAAAAATACTCAGAGTATGTAGAAAAATATTCTAAAGAATTTAATTTAGATGAAAATATAGTTTACAGTGTCATAAAAGCAGAAAGTAAGTTTAATAGCTCTGCTGTTTCAAAAAAAGAGGCCAAAGGGTTAATGCAAATATTAGACATAACTAGAGATTGGGGAGCGGAAGAACTGAATCTAGAAAATATTGATATTTTTGACCCAGAAACCAACATAAGAATTGGTTGTTGGTATTTAAATAAATTATATAAAGAATTTGGTTCATTGGATTTAGTAATAGCTGCATATAATGGTGGCTCAGGTAATGTAAAGAAATGGTTAGAAAATAATGAATATAGTAAAGATGGAAAGAATCTACATGATATACCCTTTGAACAAACTTCAAAGTATGTAGAAAAAGTAAAAAATAATTATAAAAATTATAATAAGATATATGGCGAGAAGGGGAAAAACTAATGAAGAAAATAAAAGTCTTAACAGTAATTTTAGCTATAACTCTTATGATAGTTGGTTGTAGTAATACTAAAACAAAAGAAAGTAGCAGTGAATCAGGTATTAAAAGTCAGAGCTCTATAGATGCCAAGTATATAAACTTAACGATGGTGACTCCTAAGACTATAAACCCTATAACAAATACTGATAAGTCTGTTGGCTACATAATGAACTTAATCTATGATGGCTTGTTTACAATAGATGAAAACTATAATGTAACTCCTCAATTAGTGAAGGAGTACAATATAGCTCAAGATGGAATGAGTATAGATATAAAATTAAACGATGCAAAATGGCATGATGGAAAAGAAGTTACTTCAAATGATGTAAATTATACAATTGGTTTAATTCAAAAAAGTGCAGAAAGTCCATATAATGAATTTACAAAAAATATAGCTTCTGTAAATATTAAATCAGATAAAGATTTTACAATAAAATTTAAAGCTAAGTATGCTTTTTCTATTGATAGTTTAATATTTCCAATAGTATCTCAAAATCATTTAGATTCAAAAGATGTAAATGACAAAAATAATAATATGATAGGAAATGGGAAATATAAAATAGAATCATATACAGAAAGAGAAGGAATGATTTTATCTGTGAATAAGGATTACTATGAAGAAGTTCCTAAAGCTATGAAAAATGTAAAAGTAGGAATGGTTCCTAACGAAGATGCTAGAACATCTATGGTTATGGCTCTTGATAGTGATATAACAAATGTTACGCTGAATGATTTGAGCAAATTTCAAGAAAAAGAGTTTAATATAACAAAATATCAAGGTAGAGATTATGAATGTGTATTATTTAATTACAATAATTCTTTTTTTAAGGATGTCAATTTTAGAAAAGCAATTGCACATTCTATAAATAAAAGTAGAATTATTAGTGAAGGTTATATGGATGATGCAACTCCTGTTAATTTTCCACTTAACTCAAAATCAAAATATTATAGCAGTGATGTGAAAGATTTAGAGTACAATAAAGATAAAGCGATTGAGTATCTTAATAAAGTAGAATATGCAAATATAAATGCAGTGAATCCAAAAAATGATAAGGTAGATAAAAAACAAAAAAAATCAACTAAAAAAAATACAAAGAAACTTACTGCAGAAGAACAAAAAAAGGCTGAACAAGAAGAAGCTGAGAGAGTAAAAAAAGAAGCTGAAGATAAAAAAAATAAAGAAAAAGAGGAAGTAAAGAAAAGACTTTCTGAAATGAATTTAAAAATAATAGTAAATAAAGATAATAGTGAGAGGTTAAAAACATCACATATAATAAGTGAAAACCTAAAAGCTATAGGAATAAACAATACGATAAATCAGTTATCCGACAAAGAAATGGAAAGTGCCCTTAATTCTAAAAACTACGATTTGGCATTGGTAGGATGGAAATTATCTATTGTACCAGATGTAAGTAGTATAATAGCAAGCAGCGGATATACTGATGATAAGTTAAATGGATACATGTCTGCACTGACAAGTTCTGCATCTGAAATTGAAACAAAGAAAGCTTATAAAGATGTACAAAAATATGTTGAGGATAATGCAACATTTATAAGTTTAGCTATTAGAAACAACTATATTGTAAGCAATAGTAGACTAAAAGGAAAGATTACTCCAAATGAATTTGATGTATATGAGGGAATCTCTAACTTAGATATAAGCTCAAATGAATCGAAATAAATTAAATGACTAATTTATATTTAAAAAATTTAAACTGTGTGATAAAATACCCTTATAGGGTATAAGGAGGTAATTGATATGAAAAAGAAACTATTAGTAGAAGGTATGAGTTGTGGACACTGTGTAAATCACCTTAAAACTGCATTAACAGAAGATATAGATGGTGTTGAAGTTTTAGATGTAGATTTGGAAAATAAATGTGCATCTGTAGATATGAAAGATGATGTATCAGTTGATAAGTTAAAAGAAGTAATAGCAGAGTTAGGTTTTGAATTAAAAGGAATTGAATAAAAAATAATAAAATAAAAAAAGACCTCTATTGGGGGAGTAATAGAGGTCTAAAAATGGGGGAGATTGAGTATGTTTGATTTTACATTACTATTATCTCCCCTTTTAAATTAATATATACATAAAAAGTAAAAAATTTCGAGAAAGATTCACATTTCGTAAACTTTTTGAATATACTATAAATAGCTAAGGGAGGGAGTATCATGGAGTCTAGGGGATATAAAGAAGATTTAAAAAAAATGATACTTGATATGGCCCACAAAGAACTTGAGAGTTATGTATCACAAAAAGGAGCAAAAAAATACTTTGAAGGTAATTTGGATAAAGTTATTAATAATAATATAAAAAAATTCAATCAAAGTATTGGTCTTAATAGAGTATATTTAAAAATGTTAAAAAAGTGTGCATATCAAGAAAGTGTAACTTCGATATCAAGAACTATCAAAAAAGAAACATTATTTAAATCAAAAAAAGAGCTATTTGCTTTTTCAGAGTACTTAAAGCTTAATGTTAATAAGCGACTTTCATATAATCAGATTTTAAGAAAAATATCAAGGTATATATACTATAATAGAAATTCATATGCTCAAAAATATGTTACTTTCAAAAGAGGAGATGAAGAATATCTTTTAGAACCTGAGAAAATAAAAGATGAACTGATATCAAGCTATAGGTCAAAAACTAGGGAAGATATGAAATCAATAGCAAAACTTTTAGATATAGAAATAGAGGATGATTATAGTGCTGAAGATATTAGAAAAAAAGTAATAAACTATATTATAAAAGAAAAAATTAAAAATTAAATATAAAAATTAAAAAAATAAGTTCTATTATTTTACACAATCAAGATAACTTGAGTACAATTTTTTCATGTGTTTAATAGAACTTATTCTTTTTTTGACATATTCTTTTAAATAATTTAATGCTACTTAAGTATTACGTAGTATTATTCAAATTTTTAACTTAATTTGATTTAAATAAAGTTATAATAATGATATAATATAAAAAAAGTAAAAATTGGAGAGTGATTTCAAAATGAAGTTTAGTTTTTGCCATAACAATTTTAATGTTACTAACTTAGAAAAAAGTTTGAATTTTTATGATAAAGCTTTAGGTCTAAAAGAAGTAAAGCGTAAAGAAGCAGAAGATGGAAGTTTTATACTAGTTTATTTAGGAGATGGGATTACTAGCCATACATTAGAGTTAACTTGGCTTAGAGATTGGGATAGACCATATAATTTAGGGGATAATGAGTTCCATTTGGCTTTAGAAGTTGAAGAGTTTGATGAGGCAAAAAAACTTCATAAAGACTTAGATTGTATATGTTTTGAAAATGAAAGTATGGGAATTTATTTCATAGCGGACCCAGATAATTATTGGATTGAAATACTTCCTAAGAATCATTAATTTTAATAATATAATTATAATTTCTTTACAATTAATAATAGAATAAGTTATCATTAAAATATAGTTGTTAAAAATGGATAATAGTGGTACAAATTTATGATTATAAAAATATGTTGGGGGGAGTGATAGTAGTGAAGAAAGCTATAACGGCTTTAGGGATTGGAGCAGTAGCAGTATCTGTTAGTTCCATACATGCAAGTGCTCTTGAAAAGGGAGTTGTGACAGCTAGTGCTTTAAATATAAGAAGCGGGCCAAGTGCTGATTGTGACAAAGTAGCAAAGTTATATAAGGGAAAAACTGTAGAAATTTTAGAAAAATCTAATGGTTGGTATAAAGTAAGAGTGTCAAGTTCTGTTGTTGGCTGGGGAAGTTCAAAATACATATCAACGAGTGGTTCATCTGGAAGTACTTCGAATCAAAATAATTCAACATCAAGTGGAACATCTATTAGTGGGAATGGAAAAGTAAATGTCAGTTCTAGATTAAATATAAGAAGTGGTGCAGGTACAAACTACTCATTAGTTGGTAAAGCAAATAATGGAGATGTAGTAAAGTTATTAGAACAAAGTAATGGATGGTATAAAATAAAGCTATCAAATGGAGTTACTGGATGGGCTAGTAGTCAGTATATCTCAAAAACATCAGAAGATGTTGGAACAAATGATTCTAATTCAAGTAATACTACTAATAATAACAACACTGATAAAAATCAATCTAGTGAAGTATCACTTGAAGGCAAGAAGGGAAAAGTAACATCTACTGTAAGTTTAAATGTAAGAAGTGGTCCTGGGACAAGCTATTCTGTAATCGGAAAATTAAATGGTGGAGATGTTGTTGAGTTAAAAGCTAAAAGTAATGGATGGTATAAAGTAAAATTATCAAATGGGACAACTGGATGGGTAAGTTCTAGTTATATTTCTGAGACTACTGAAGGATTAAAAGAAAACTCTAATTCATCATCTAATAATAATTCCCAATCTAATAGTAATTCAAATTCTTCATCTATTGGAAATTCAGATAAATCGACTGTAAATGGTTCAAAAGTAGTAGATTTTGCATATACACTTATTGGAATACCATATCAATGGGGAGCATCTGGTCCAGATAAGTTTGATTGTTCTGGATTTACACAGTATGTTTTTAAACACTCAGTTGGACTTTCTATACCAAGAGTTTCTAGAGAGCAAGCTCAATTTGGAAGTGCAGTTTCTATGGGTAACTATGCACCAGGAGATTTAGTTTACTTTGATACTGACGGAGATGGAGCAACGAACCATGTAGGTATATATGTAGGCAATAGTAAGTTTATACATTGTAGTGGAACTCAAACTAATCCTAATAAGGTTAAAGTAGACAATTTGACTACTTCATATTGGTCTAAAGCATTGCTTGGAGCAAGACGATTTGCTTAGTAGATATAATTTTTATTAAAAAATTAAAATAAATAAGTTTTCTATTCATAAATTGAGACTCTTAAAAATATACTTTATTAATAATATAATTTTGGGAGGGGACAAACTAATGAATAGAAGAAAGACGATATACAGAGGATTTAATAATAATAGACATAAGATAGATGTGCGTAAGTATATAATAACTATTGCTTGTTTATGTTTGATTGGCTATTATTCTTATACAAAAATAAAAGATAGCAAGATGTTAGAGTATATATCAGCTAAAATACCATTTCTAAATAGTTCATCAGATATAACTTATAAAGATATATCTGATGAACTAAATGCCATAAAAAATGGAAAAAAATCTAAATCACAAACCAATTCAAATAATAATCAAAATAATAATTCAGAAAAAGCAGTAAATAATACCAAGGAACCAGAAGAAGTAAAATTAGCTACTATTGAAGGATGGGATATATATACTATCCAAGTTGCTGCAATAGATAATGATGACGATTTGAAAAAAATACAAACATCATTAGTTAGTAGTGATATACCTTTTTCAGTTATGGAGAAGGATGGAGTAAAAAAAATACAAACATACTCTTCTTTTGATGAAAATGAAGTTAGAAAACATATGAGTTCTATAAGAAAAGTATTTCCAGATGCGTTTTTATCTCATTTAGATGCACCTATGCTATCTTTAGAATATACAAGTAATTATGCTTATATAGATAGTATATCCAAAGAATTAAATAAATTAATAACAAACTTTAAAGAAGAATCAAGTTTTTGGTCGAATGATGAAAATAATGTAGATATGGAAAAATATAATACTATTTTGACAAATAGAAAGGCAATATCACAAAATATATCAAAAGAAGCTGAAAAGATTGATTATTCTGAAATGAGTTTATTTAAAGATAATTTGATTGACTATGTAAAGAACATAAACGAAAAAATTGATACTGCCTCAAAAGCAGCAAATGAAGAAAAATATAGTGTAAGTAAAAGTCTACTTTTATCATCTATGCAAGAGTATTCTTTGTTCATAAATTCCATAAAATAAAATACAGAAAATTTAGACTTTAGAAAGCTATAGGAAAAGGATTGTTTAATAAGACAATCCTTTTCCTCGTTTTAACTTAATAAAGAGGCGTTGATTTATAAAATAAATTATAAAAATAGGGATATTTTTTTAACAATTGTTAAGATTTTTTAATATATATAGTATACTTATAGAAGGCAGAAAAAATGTTTTTTTATAGATAAGGGGGTAAAACAATGAAACTCTTAACTTTTAAGGGAGGGATACATCCTCCATATAGAAAAGAGTACTCTAACACAAAGGCACTTGAAAAAGCTCAAGCTCCAAAGATAGTTTACATTCCTCTTCAACAACATATAGGGGCACCAGCTAAACCTATTGTTGAAGTTGGTGATGAAGTAAAGTTTGGGCAAAAAATAGGTGAACAGCAAGGTTTCGTTTCATGTAACGTTCATTCTTCAGTATCAGGTAAAGTTATTGCTATTGAACAACATGAAGTACCAGGTGGTTCAGCTCAATGTGTAGTTATCGAAAATGACTTTAAGGAAGAATTACATGAAAGTGTTCAACCAAAAGGTCAGTTAGAGGATTTGAGCAAAGAAGATATAGTAGGTATCATAAAAGAGGCAGGAATAGTAGGTATGGGTGGAGCTACATTCCCTAACCATGTAAAAGTATCTCCTCCACCAGACAGTAAAGCAGAAGTAGTTATATTAAATGGGGCAGAATGTGAACCATATTTAACTGCAGACCACAGATTAATGGTGGAAAATCCAGAAGATGTTGTATTTGGTTTAAGAGCATTAATGAAAGTATTAGATGTTAAAAAAGGATTTATAGGAATTGAAACAAATAAACCAGATGCTATAGAAGCCATTCAAAATGTAGCTAAAGATTATAGTGAAATCGAAGTTGTTGGCCTTCAAGTGAAATATCCACAAGGAGCAGAAAAACAACTTATTTATGCGTGTACAGGTAAGGAAGTTCCATCAGGCGGATTGCCAATAGCAGCAGGTGCAGTTGTTGACAACGTTGCCACAGCAGCTCAAATAGCTAAATCTATTAAAACAGGTATGCCTTTGGTAGAAAGAATTACTACAATAACAGGTAGCTGTATCAAAGAACCTAAAAACCTAATAACAAAAGTTGGGACATTAGTCTCAGAAATAATAGACCAATGTGGTGGTTTTAAAGAAGATAAAAAAGTTGGTAAAGTGATAATGGGTGGACCTATGATGGGGATAGCTCAATATACTACTGAAATAGCAACTAATAAAGGTTCTTCAGGGATTTTATGTTTAGATGAAGAAGAATCACGTACACCAGATGTTCAAAATTGTTTAAGATGTGGAAGATGTACAGATGTATGTCCATCATTCTTACAACCACTTTTCATAAGTGCATATTCTTTGAAGGAAGATTATGACACAGCTGAATATCATAGAGCTATGGATTGTATAGAATGTGGGTCTTGTTCATTTATTTGTCCAGCAAGAAGACCATTACTTCAATCTATAAGATCAGCAAAAAGAGAAATAGGAGCAAAGAGAAGAAAGCAAGCTGCTCAGAAATAAAGAAAGTTAAGGGGGAAAAACGATGGAAAATAAGTTGATAGTATCATCTTCTCCTCATGTGAGAAGTAATGAAGATACTTCATATATAATGAAACAAGTTATTATAGCACTCCTTCCAGCAGCAGTAGCAGGAGTATACTTCTTTAGACTTAATGCATTGAGTGCTATGTTTTTTTGTATACTTGGTACAGTAGGTACTGAATTTTTATATCAAAAACTTATGAAGCATAAAAGTACTATAGGAGATTTTTCAGCTGTTGTAACAGGATTATTATTAGCATTTAACGTACCAGCATCACTTCCTTGGTGGATGTGTCTAGTAGGAGGAATATTTGCAATATTAGTAGTTAAAATGGTATTTGGTGGAATTGGATGTAACTTTGTCAATCCAGCACTTGCTGCAAGAGCATTTTTATTAGCATCATTTCCAGTAGCAATGACTGCTTGGACTCAACCAGGTGTTAACTGGATAGGTAAAAATTTAGATGCAGTTACTACTGCAACACCATTAAGCTTTTTGAAAAATGGAGCAGCAGGATTAGCAGACCTTTCTAGCAATGGAATTAGTCTCGCTGATATGATGATTGGTAATATTGGTGGATGTATAGGTGAGACATCAGCAATATTATTATTATTAGGTGGAGTATACCTAATGTATAAAGGCATAATAAATTATGTTATCCCAGTATTTTACATAGCAACTGTATTTATATTAACATTCCTTTTAGGTGGATTTAATATAAATTTTGCAATATATCAACTGTTTGCTGGAGGACTTATGTTAGGTGGATTCTTCATGCTTACGGATTATACAACTTCGCCTATGACTAAGAAAGGTCAAATAATATACGCTGTATTAGCAGGTCTTATAACAACTGTTATAAGAATGTATGGTGGATATCCAGAAGGTGTATCTTACTCAATACTACTAGTAAACTGTCTTGCACCACTTATAGATAAGTTTGTTAGAAACAGAGTGTTTGGGGAGGTGGCTAAATAATGAATAGTATGGTAAGACTAGGTGGAACTTTACTTGCTATAAGTGCAATAGCCTCATTAGCACTTGGAGCTACAAATCAAGTTACAGCTCCAGTAATAGAACAAAGAAATATACAAGCAAATAATGAACTTAGAAAAGCAGTACTTCCAGAAGCAAAAGAATTTAAAGAAATGAAGGAAAGTACTTATAAAGACCTTGGAGATGGTCTTATAGCTGAAGTATATGAAGGGCTAGATGGTTCTGAGGTAGTAGGATATACTTTAAAAGCTAAACCAAGTGGCTATGGTGGAGAAATTGAAGTTATGGTAGGTATATCAGCTGATGGCCAAGTTACAGGTGTTGATATTGGTAATATGTCAGAGACAGCAGGACTTGGAGCAAAAGCTAAAGATGATGCATTTAAAGGTCAATACAAAGGAAAAACTGCTGAACCTCTTGAAGTAGCAAAAGGAAGCACAACAGCAGAAAATCAAATATTAGCAATATCAGGTGCAACTATTACATCTACAGCAGTTACTACAGGAGTAAATGCTGCAATAGATGTCTTCAATAGTGCTCTTAATAAATAAGGAGGGTTAATTATGAATTTAGCTAAAGTATTTAAAAATGGGCTAATAGATGAGAACCCAACATTTGTGCAAGTTATAGGTATGTGTCCAACACTAGCCGTTACAACTTCAGCAATAAATGGAATCGGTATGGGTCTTTCAACAGCAGCAGTTTTAATATGTGCAAATTTAGTTATATCATTACTAAGAAAAATCACACCAGATAAGATAAGAATACCTATATTTGTAGTCATTATAGCTACATTTGTTACAATAGTAGGAATGGTTTTAAAAGCATATGTTCCTGCTCTTGATAAGGCTCTTGGTATATATATACCATTAATAGTTGTTAACTGTTTAATACTAGCTCGTGCAGAAAGTTTTGCTTTTAAAACTGGTCCACTAGCTTCAATTGTTGATGGTGTAGGTCAAGGTCTTGGATTTACTGTTGCTCTTACAGTAATAGGTGCAGTAAGAGAATTACTTGGAAATGGTAGTTTATTTGGAATGACACTATTTGGAGCATCTTTCCAACCAGTATTAATATTTATATTACCACCAGGTGCATTCTTAACATTAGGATTCTTATTTGCAGGATTTAATAAATTAAGAAGTAAAAAAGCGTAGTGGAGGTGTAATAAATGAATTTAATACTTTTATTTTTAAGTATCGTTCTTGTTAATAACGTTATAACATCTCAGTTCTTGGGTATATGTCCTTTCTTAGGAGTGTCTAAGAAAGTTGATACAGCAGTAGGGATGGGAGTTGCAGTTACATTCGTTCTAACTCTAGCTTCAATTATAACTTATTTTATACAAATTTTATTAGTAAAGACTGGAACTGAATTTTTACAAACAATAGCTTTTATATTGGTTATAGCTTCTATAGTTCAGTTCGTTGAAATGGTAATTCAAAAGATGAGTCCATCTTTATATCAAGCATTAGGAGTTTATCTACCTCTTATAACTACAAACTGTGCAGTTCTTGGTATAGCTCTAGTTAATGTTCAAAAAAGTTATAATTTAGTAGAAACAATAATAAACGGATTTGGAGCAGGAGCTGGATTTACTTTAGCAATAGTAATATTCGCAGGTATAAGAGAAAGACTAGAATTAGCTGATATACCAGAAGCGTTTAAAGGTTTCCCTATAACACTTATATCAGCAAGTTTAATGTCAATAGCTTTCTTAGGATTTACAGGACTTATAAAGCTATAAAAAAGAGGGGTGAAAATAGTGATACTTACAGCTGTATTAGTTTTAGGAGTTATGGGCTTAATCTTCGGGATAGTATTAGATTTTGCATCTAAAAAGTTTGCTGTAGAAGTAGACGAAAGAGTGGAAGCTATACTAGGAGTACTTCCAGGTGCTAACTGTGGTGGTTGTGGATTCCCAGGATGTGGAGGTCTTGCAAGTGCGATAGTTGAAGGAAAAGCACCAGTTAATGGTTGCCCTGTAGGTGGAGCAGATGTTGGTGCAAAAGTTGGAGAAATAATGGGCGTAAGTGCTGAAGCAGGTGAAAAACAAGTAGCAAAAGTTATTTGCAAAGGAACTTGCTCAAGTGCAAAAGATAAATATGAGTATGAAGGAATATCTGATTGTAGAGCAGCAAATGTTTTAAATTCAGGAGCTAAAATGTGTAAGTTTGGATGTTTAGGTCTTGGAACATGTAAGACTGTTTGTAAATTTGATGCTATTTCTATAGTTGATGGAGTAGCAGTAATAGATGAAGAAAAATGTGTTAACTGTGGAAAATGTAAAGAAGCATGCCCTAAGGGTATAATAATTACAAAACCAGAAAGCCAATCAATAGTTGTAGAATGTAATAGCAAAGAATTTGGTAAAGCTGTTAAAGAAAAATGTACTGCTGGATGTATTGGTTGTGGAATGTGTGTAAAAGCTTGTAAATTTGATGCAATAATATTTGAAAACAAAATAGCTAAAATAGACCCTAGTAAGTGTGTAGGTTGTATGCAATGTGTAGAAAAATGCCCTACAAAAGTAATATCAGGTGATATAGCTAAAAGAAAGAAAGTTACTATTGACCAAGAACTTTGTGTGGGATGTACAGTGTGCAAAAAACAATGTAAGTTTGATGCAATAGAAGGTGAATTAAAAGAAAAACATAAGGTAGATGCAGACAAATGTGTAGGATGCCATTTATGTATGGAAAAATGTCCAAAGAAAGCTATTAAAATTTTGTAATATGGACAAAATAAAGATATGGAATAATTTCCATATCTCTAATGAGTACATAAAACAGAGGTATGGAATAATTTCCATACCTCTATTTTATGTATATTTATTTTATTGGTAATAAATATAACAATAGTGTAACAAAAAAGGTTCGACATTTCTGTTGAATTTTTTACAATATAGTGATAGACTAAATAGGTACAAATTACGTACAAATGAGGTGAATAAATGAATATAATCTTGGCATCAGCCTCTCCAAGAAGGAAAGAAATTCTAGAGAATACAAATGTAAGATTTGATATAATTAAAAGTGAAATTGATGAGATTATATTGGAAGGTGAAGCACCAAAACATTTAGTTATGAGATTAGCTTTTGAAAAAAGTATGTTTGTAGCATCTAAACATAAGAAAGATGTTGTTATTGGAGCTGATACTGTTGTTGTTTTAGATAATGCTATTTTAGGAAAGCCTAAAGATGAGTCTTGTGCAAGAGACATGCTAAGTAGACTATCTGGAAGAGAGCATCAAGTCATAACAGGTATTAGCTTAATAAACTTGTGCAAAGATAAAAAAATAATTGACTATGTAATCAGCAATGTAAAATTTAAAACGTTATCAGAAAAAGATATTGAGGATTATCTGAAAACTAAAGAGTCATTTGACAAAGCAGGAGCTTATGGAATACAAGGATATGGAGCTTTGCTAGTTGAAGAGATTAGAGGCGATTATTTTAATATAGTTGGACTTCCAATTTCAAAGTTAGGTGACTTGTTAAAGGAACATTTTAATATAAATCTTTTTTATGGAGTGTGATTTATCTGAAAAAGTCATTTAATTCAACCATTAAGGTAAAAGAAATGGCACTAGAGGAAAGACCCAGAGAAAAGATGCTTGCTGAAGGAGTAGAAAGCTTATCAAATGCTGAATTGTTGGCTATACTTTTAAGAACTGGTAACAAACATAAAAATGCAATCGAGTTAGCCAACTATATAATAAATAAAGATATTCAGGGTATTAGACATTTAGAGGAAATGACAATAGAGGAGCTGTGTAATATAGATGGAATTGGATTGTCAAAATCAGCCCAAATTAAAGCAGCTTTAGAACTAGGCTTTAGAGTAGCTAGTTTTAAACCTATGAAGTATAAAATAAAAAATCCTTGGGATATACATAAATATTATATGAATAGTCTGAGGTATTTGAAAAAAGAGGTTTTTAAGGCAGTTCTTTTAAATACAAAAAATGAGATAATATCTGATGTAGATATATCTGTAGGGACTTTAAACTCATCATTAGTCCATCCTAGAGAAGTTTTTAAAGAAGCTATAAAGAGAAGTGCAAGTAAAATAATAGTGATGCATAATCACCCCTCAGGAAGTGTAGAACCATCAAAGGAAGATAAAAATATTACATCAAGACTTATTAAATGTGGAGAAATAATTGGGATTGAAATAATTGACCATATAATAATTGGAGATGGATTATACTTTAGCTTTAAAGAAAATATGATAATTTGACTTTATATGTGATAAAATAGTAGGAGAATGTTTTAAACATGATTCTTAATTAGTAGGAAGGAGTAAAATCATGGCTAAGGAAAAAAAGAAAGAAAAAAGAGGTTTTTTTAGTTTTAACAAGATGACAAAGGATATGGGAATAGATTTAGGGACTGCAAATACATTAGTTTACATAAAAGGACAAGGTATTGTTGTTAGAGAACCCTCAGTTGTTGCAATAAGAGATGACAGTAAAGAAGTTTTAGCAGTAGGTGAAGAAGCTAAAAAAATGATAGGTAGAACACCAGGAAATATAGTAGCTATAAGACCAATGAAAGATGGAGTAATAGCTGACTTTGATATAACTCAATCAATGATTAGTTACTTTATACAAAAAGCAGCTGATAAAAAAGGTGTTGTAAGTCCAAGAATAGCTATATGTGTTCCTTTTGGAGTTACAGAAGTTGAAAAGAGAGCTATAGAAGAGGCTGCAAGACAAGCTGGTGCTAAAGATGCATTTCTTATAGAGGAACCAATGGCAGCGGCTATAGGAGCTGGATTAAAGGTTGAAGAGCCAGAAGGTAATATGGTAGTTGATATCGGTGGAGGTACTTCAGAAATAGCTGTAATATCTCTAGGAGGAATTGTTACTGCTAAATCTATAAGAATTGGTGGAGACGAATTTGACGAGTCTATAGTTGCCTATGTAAAAAAAGAATATAATCTTATGATAGGTGAAAGAACTGCTGAAAATGTTAAAATTAGCATAGGTTCTACATTTAAAGATGATGAAGAAATAAATATGCAAATAAGAGGTAGAGATTTAATATCAGGGTTACCTAAAACAATAGAAATATGTTCTACAGAAGTTAGAGAAGCATTAAAAGAGCCTGTGAGTTCAATAGTAGATGCTATAAAATCTACATTAGAAAAGACTCCACCAGAATTAGCATCAGACATAATGGAAAACGGAATAATGCTAACAGGAGGAGGAGCTTTACTTAGAGGTCTTGATAAACTTATTACACAAGAAACAGGAATGTCTGTTCAAATAGCAGAAGCTCCTCTTGATTGTGTTGCACTTGGAACAGGAAAGTCTGTTGAAGACCAAGAAATTTTTGAAAAAGTATTAATGATGAATGCTAAAAATTAGAAGTTGGTGATGGCCTTGAGATTTGACAAGAATAAAAATGAGAAAAAAAGGATTAATGTTAAAGTGATAGCAACGGGCGTAGTTGCTATCACTTTAATTGGAATTGTGGGTATATCAATTGGTAAGTTTTCAAGTGGAAGCCCAGTAAACTTAGGTGTAGCATCAGATGCTATTACAAGTGTAGGAAAAGGAATAAATGATGGATTTTCATTTATAAAAAATGGTTTTAAAGATATCTTAAATTATAGAGATAACTCTGAAAAGGTAAAAAAATTAGAATCAGAAAATGAAAAGCTTAAAAAAGATGTTATAGCTTTAAATACCAAATTAGACAAGACAGAATCATTAGAAGAATTAAAGAAGACACTTAGCTTTGTAGAAGAAAAATATAAAGCAACGAGTATTTCTACAAGTGTTGTAGGTAAAAATGATGGAAACTGGTATGAGAGTTTTATAATAGGTGCGGGAAAAAATTCAGGTGTAAAAAAAGAAAGTATAGTTATGAATGGCAGTGGTCTAGTTGGTATAGTTTATGAAGTTTCCAACGATTATAGTAAGGCAATTTCACTATTAGATTCTAAATCATCTGTAAGTTTTAAATTAGCAAAAAATGCTAGTGCTAAAGGAGCAATTACTCAAAATACTACTTTAGACAATAAGGATAGTTATAATAGTAAAGGTTATTTACAAGGTTATATGTTTGACTCATCATATAATGTAATTCAAGGAGATATAATAACAACATCTGGTCTTGGATTTTTCCCAGAAGGCATACCAATTGGTGAGGTTGAAAAGGTAATTGATGATAAAGATAAATCACTAAAATATGTAGTTGTAAAACCTTATGTTGATTTTAAGAATATAGATGACGTTGTAGTCATAGAACCAAGAAATATAGGATAAAGGGGATAAAAAACAATGAAAAAAGTTTTACTTTGTCTATTGGGTATTGTGGTTATGACTCTAGAAAATAGTATAACAAATTATATAAATATTTTTGGAATAAGCTTTAACTTAGTTCTTATATATGTAACTATAATTTCTCTTTATTTGGATGAATTAGAAGGTGGGATTATAGCAGCCATAATAGGGCTTATTAAGGACATAACCATTGGTGGAATTCTTGGTGTAAATGCATTAGTTTTGTTTGTTATTGCATATGCGATTGGACACATGAGGGATCAACTATATAAAGGTAGCTATATTATTACTTTCGTTTTGGTTTTAATAGGAAGTTTAATTGATTCAATTGTCAATATAGGTACATCTAGTATAATCTATCAAAGCTATAGCATATCAACACTTTTAGTAAAGGGTCTACTAGTAGCACCAATAGTGAATAGTTTAATTGGTTTAATAATATATCGCTTGTCTAAAAGAGCAGTTTTAAAACTTAAAGAAGATTAGTTGGTGATTTCATGGAAGAAAATAAACAAGTTGATAGATTTAAAATAATGAAAATAGTCATAAGCGTGATATTTTTAGCTATTTTAGTAAAAATAGTCTACATGACTACATTTAAATATGAATACTACAATGAGTTAGCTGAAAATAAAACATATAAAAAATTGGCAATAGAGGCTCCAAGGGGAGAAATAAAAGATAGATATGGAAGATTGCTAGCAGGAAATAAAAATTTATTTACTGTTCAAGTTTCAGGTAACGATATTAATAAAAAAGATGCTAATAAGCGTTCAAGAGCAAATGAAATATCATTGAAGCTTATAAATTTACTTGAGAAAAATGGTGAAGAATATGTAGATGAATTTCCTATATATGTAGAAAATGGAAAGTACTATTATACATATGACAGAGAGATTAGAGAATATAAATCAGAAAATGGAATACCAAGTGATTATAATGCTAAAGAGAGTTTTTATTACTTGGTAGATAAACTTATATCAGCAGGAATCTTGTCTCAAGAAGATAAAAGGTTAGATGCAACAAAATTACAAGCAAAACTAAATGAAAATGGATACTATCCTCCTATTTTAGTTAGTAAATGGATGTTTACAGCAGAGAGAGATAAGAGAGATTGGTTGGCCAGTTATAAAATAAAAGAGACTAATTTGAGTGCTGAAAAAGCGTTTGAAAAAGTAAGAAATAGCGATGCATTTAAGATTGATAAAAGTTTAAGTAATGAAGATGCAAGAAAAATAATGGTTGTAAGAGATTTAATAAAATCAAAAGGATATTCTCAATATAATCCAGTAACAATTGCAAAAGATGTAGGAGAAACTACCATTGCACAGATTGAGGAAAGTGCTATGGACCTTGTTGGTGTTTCAGTAGCAGTTGAACCAGTGAGATATTATCCTAATGGAACTTTAGCTTCACATATGTTAGGATATGTAGGAAAAATGCCATCAACTCAAATAGAATCATATCTACAAAAAGGATATAAAACAGGAGATATGGTAGGTCTTGCAGGAGTAGAAAAAAGTAATGAAAGCAAGCTAAGAGGAACTGATGGTTATAAAATGGTTAAAGTTGATGCATTGGGTAGAATCAGTAAAGAAATTGAATCAAAAAAACCTAAATCAGGAGATACTGTATACCTTACATTAGATAAAGATTTACAAGAAGTTTCAGATAATGCATTAAAACAGATAATAGAAGTTGCTTCAAAAGGAGGTACTTTTAAAAGTAAGTTTGGGGATAAGCCAATTAGTGCATATGCAGGAAAGGCACAATCAGCAGCTCTTATAGCTATTGATGTTAAAAATGGAGAGGTTTTAGCTTCATCAAGTTATCCTGACTATGACCCAAATAAATTTGCAAAGGGTATTTCTACAGAAGACTATAAAGCACTACAACCAAAGAATCCAAATGACTTACTAGCAGGAAGTCCACTATTAAACTTAGTTACACAAGGGGAATTCCAGCCAGGTTCTTCATTTAAGATGGTAACCTCAATGGCAGCTTTAGAAAATGGTCTAAATCCAAATTTCACTATAAATGACCCTGGAGTTATTATGCTAGGGAAAAAATCATTTGGGGACTATGTGTGGAACCATGGTAGAGGAAATCATGGTATGACAAATTTATATAAAGCTATACAAGAGTCTTGTAACATATATATGGCAACTATTGGTACAGGTAAGACATGGCCAGATGGAAAAAGTATTGGTATAGATATGAATGCAAATAAGATACTTGAGTATGCAAAACTATTTGGATTAGATGAAAATACTGGGCTTGAAGACGAAGTAGAAGAAAGAGCAGGTAAGGTGCCTAGCACAGAGGATAAATTAAAATCAACACAAGCATTGTTAAAATCAGCTTTAGATAGAGAAATGGCCAATGACTTTGTTGATATAACTAGAGATAAAAATCCTAAAGAATACGAAAAAAGAATTGATGAAATTGTAAGTTGGGCAGCTGAAAAGAAAACTCCTGGTAGAGTAGAAACGATGAATAGATTGAAAAAATTGGATGTTAAAGAAAATAGAGTGGAAGATGTAGCGGATATGGCGGTATTTAGTTACTTTAACTTTGCAAAATGGAGTACTGCTGATACATTCAACTTAGCTATAGGGCAAGGTGAAAATGCCTATACACCAGCTCAAATATCAAGATACGTAGCTGCTATAGCAAATGGAGGTAATTTAGTAGAATTATCTGTAGTTGATAGAGCTGTTTCAAGTGATTATTCATCAGTAAAAATTAATGACCAAAAGAAAGTGGAAAAAATACCTTTCAAAAATCCAGACAATCTAAAGGAACTAACAAAAGGTATGAAATTGGTTGCTAGACAAGGTACAGCAAAAAGTGCTTTTGCTGATTTCCCAATAGATGTAGCAGCAAAGACTGGTACAGCTGAGAAAAGTGGTAAAATACCTACAGATAATGAATATGAATATTTAAAGAGTCATATGTCATCTTATAATGTTAATCTAAATGATGCAATTAAAATGGCTGATAAGATGAAGGCAGAAAAAGAAAAAGAACTTTCATTAGCTAAAGAAAAAGAAATAAAGAAAAAACTAGAAAATAAAGATTTAAAAGACGAAGAAAGAAAGAAATTAGAAGAAGAATTAGAAGATGGAGTAAAAGTTAAATTAGAGGATACTGATAAAGTGAATTCTTCATATTTAAGAAAAGCTATAAAAGAATTAAATCCAAAAATAACAGATGACCAAATAGATAAGTTTAAAGCAGATTATGGTTCTTTTACATGGACTGTTGCATTTGCACCAGCAGATGACCCAGAAATAGCTGTTGTATGTGTAATTCCTCAAGGTGATTCAAGTGTATTCTCACTTTTACCAACTAGAGAAGTTATTGGAACATATATGGGATTAGAGCCAACTAATGGTAAAAAAGACAACAAGACGGATGATGTTAATAATTCTTCTGACGAAAATATAAATTTCGAGTCACAAATCAATAGATAAGTTAAATCCATTTATAAACTTTAGCTTTATGTAGAAAAAATAAAAGGGTTTAAAGCGCATTTGAAGAATATAAATGATATATCACTCTGGAGGTTGTTATGTCTTTAAGAGAAATTTGTAGTCAAGAACTAGTAGAGTTCAAGGGTAATAAAAGAGGGATAATAGTAAATATAAAAAGAGAAGCTCCATTTGAAGAAATACAAGAAAATATAATAAACAAATTGGAAGCGTATGTTGGTTTTTTTAATGGTGCTAAAATTAGTAAAATTAACAGTGATTATTTAACTGACATGGAGATTCTAGAATTAAAAGAAGGAATTACTTCTAGATTTGATGTGGAATTTGTTGAAGATCAAAAAATTGAAGAAAATAATAATTTTCAAACAAAATATGTCAATACCCTAAGATCTGGCGAAAATATTGAATTTGAAGGTGATGTAGTCATATTAAATGATATGAGACCTGGTTCAAAGGTCATTTCAAAATCAAATACAGTTGTTATGGGAGATATAAATGCTGGCGCTAAGGTTGTAGCAGGAGGAAATGTTTTTGTAATGGGGAAAATAGAAGGTTTTGTGCATGCAGGTTCAGAGGGCAATGAGTTTGCCTATGTTGTTGCTGGAAATCTTAATCCAAAAATATTGCAAATAGCAGATAATATTGCAGAAGCTCCAGATGATGAAGAAAATTATGAAATTGAATCAGAAATTAGCCCAGAAATAGCCTTTGTGAGTAATGGAAGAATTGTAATCGAAAGCTATTTGTCAAAGTTGGACAAATAGAAAGAAAAATAGGGGGTAGTATTATGAGCGAAGTTATAGTTATAACATCCGGTAAAGGTGGAGTTGGAAAAACTACTACCGCAGCAAACTTAGGAACTGCGCTAAGCCTAGAAAATAAAAAAACTGTAGTTGTAGATGCAGATATTGGACTTAGAAATTTAGATGTAGTAATGGGTCTTGAAAATCGAATAGTTTATGACATAGTAGATGTTGTTGAAGGAACTTGTAGGCTTAAGCAAGCTCTAATAAAAGACAAAAGATTTGATAATCTATATTTATTACCAGCAGCACAAACTAGGGATAAAAATGCTGTATCAGTTGAGCAAATGGTTGACCTATGTGAAAAATTGAAAGAATCTTTCGAGTATGTAATAATAGACTGCCCAGCAGGTATTGAACAAGGATTTAAAAATGCAATAGCAGGTGCAGATAGAGCTATTGTGGTTACAAATCCAGAGATATCAGCAGTAAGAGATGCAGATAGAATAATAGGTCTATTAGAAGCAAATGAAATAAAAGAAATAAGATTAGTTATAAATAGAATTAGAAATGATATGGTTAAGCGTGGAGACATGATGGACAAACAAGATATAATAGAGATACTAGCAATAGATTTATTAGGTCTTGTTCCTGATGATGAAAGTATAATTATATCAACAAATAAAGGTGAACCAGCAATACTTGATTCAAAATCTCTTGCTGGTCAAGCATACAAAAATATCGCAAAAAGGATACTAAATGAAGAAGTTCCTCTACTTGAACTTGAAGTTGAAGATGGATTCTTTGGTAGACTAAAAAAAATGTTTAGCATGGCTAAGTAGCAAAGGAGGATACATCTGTGTTAGATTTATTTAGAGTTTTTTCTAACGAAGCTAAAACTAGTAAATCTGTTGCTAAAGAGAGGTTAAAACTAGTTTTAGTTCATGATAGAGTAGATTGTTCACCACAACTTTTAGAGATGATAAAAACAGATATTTTAAAAGTAATAGCCAACTATGCAGAAATAGAAGAAGATGGCCTTGAAATCAAAATGTCTAAATGCAGAGGTGAACATGATGACAAACCTGTATCTGCATTAGTTGCTAATATACCATTAAAGAATATTAAAGATAGATGTATGTAATTAGTGCTTAAAAGGGGGATATCCTTATTGGTATATGCCCCTTTTATTTAATTATATGTTTAAAGATAGAAAGACGGTGATTCTTTGAAAAAAATCAATATTAATTATAAGTCGACAATTAAGTTGATAAAACAGTTAGACTGGAAACTTATAGTTACAGTATTAGCTATCTTTATTTTTGGGCTTGTTATACTTAGTAGTGCAACACATGCTAATTCTACAGGTTCATATAATCAATTAGTTAAGCAAGGACTAGCTTTTGTGCTTGGAATAGGAATGATTATAGTAATACTATTTTTTGATTATAATCTTCTAGGAAGGTACTATAAGGCTCTTTATATAATAAGCCTTGTTTTATTAGCTGTAGTTTTATTACCTGGAATTGGTACTGAAAAAGGCGGTGCGAGGTCTTGGATTAACTTAGGTCCACTTGATTTGCAGACTTCTGAAATAGTAAAATTAACATTTATACTTAGTTATGCAAAGATACTTGAGACAAAGAAGGATAAATTAAATACATTAAAAGAGGTTATACCTGTTGTAGTTTATTCTCTCCCATTCATTGGATTACTACTTGCTCAACCAGACTTAGGAACAGGAATTGTATTTTGTTGTATGGTATTTGCAATGCTGTTTACAGCAGGTCTTAGTTCTAAGCTAATAAAAAGAGGAATAATAATACTCTTGGTATCAATGCCATTGATGTATTTAATGATGGCAGACCATCAAAAAGTAAGAATAGAAGCCTTCCTAAATCCAGAAGATGTAACCTTAAAAGGAAACTATCAGGTTATGCAATCTTTGATAGCAATAGGCTCTGGTGGTATGACTGGAAAAGGTCTGTATAATGGAAGTCAAAACCAAGAAGATTTCTTACCAGTACAAGATAGTGACTTTATATTTGCTGTTGTGGGTGAAGAACTTGGTGTAATAGGAATGACAGTGCTTATAATCTTATTTGCAATATTTTTATTACGGATTTTAGCAATTGCAAGAGATGCTAAGGATTTTTATGGGACCCTCATTGTAGTTGGTGTTATGGGTATGTTTGCTTACCAGATAATTCAAAATATTGCTATGACTGTTGCGTTAATTCCAGTAACAGGAGTAACATTACCTTTTGTAAGTTATGGAGGAAGTTCACTATTAACATCTTTAGCCAATCTAGGATTAGTACTAAATGTGTGTATGAGAAGAAAGAAAATAAATTTCTAAGTGTAAGAGTTCTAAACATAAATTGAGGAGATTGAGTATAATGAATATAGCATTAGTAGCACATGACCAAATGAAAAATACCATAGTAGGATTTTGTATAGGTTATGAATCAATTTTAAAAAAATATGGACTATATGCAACTGGAACTACAGGAAAAAGAATAATGGATGAAACTGAATTAAAGATTACTAGATTGGCATCTGGACCTTTAGGTGGAGACCAGCAAATAGGTTCTTTAATCGTAACACAAGAAATAGATTTAGTTATCTTTTTAAGAGACCCACTTACATCTCAACCTCATGAGACAGATATACAAGCTTTGATAAGACTTTGTGATGTGTACCATGTTCCAATAGCTACAAATCTAGCTTCTGCAGAAATATTTATAAAAGCTCTTGATAGGGGAGAACTATCATGGAGAGAAGTTAGGAAGAGCAAAAGTCAACGTGTTTAATAAAAGTAAATAATATATAAAATTAAGAGGTAGCTAAAATAGCTACCTCATTTTAATTTGTTCTATAAGATAAAAACTCTAATGTGAGTTTTTTTATATAATTTAAATGATGGAATATAGATATATGTCATTTAAATAAAAATAACTATTTAACTAATTTTGCAAATTCTGCACCAAACTCCATACATTCTTTTAATGTTTCCTCACTAGGGAAGAATTTTTTCTTAAGAGATTCTACAGGCATTTTGAATGTCATAGCTTTAAGTAAAGTTTCAGCCATAGTTATACCTTCACCACTCCAACCAAATGAACCAAATACTCCTGCTATCTTACCTTGGTTAGCCATTGGGTCTATAACAGAGAATAAATCCCACATAGGTTTAACCATTGTTTTATTTATAGTTGGAGAACCTAATAGTATTACTTTTGATACTACTAATGTATCATGCATTTCTGTTAATGTCATATTTTCTAAATCATATAATTCAGCTTTTGCACCTTCTTTATCAAGTCCCTCTTTTATCTTTTTAGCCATTTCTAAAGTATTGCTATAAGCTGATAAGTAGAATATAGAAACTTGATTTTGATTAGTTGTATTAATAGCTTCTGTAGACCACTCAACATATCTCTTTACAGCAGCCATTGGGTCTTTAGTAAGCATTGGACCATGAGAAGTTAATATAGTATCAAATTCTAAGTTTAGCCCTACAACCTTGTCTACAGCACTCAACACGTGCTTAGCAAATGGCTTAACTATGCAATCATAGTAATGTTTAGCTGATTTTAGATAATCTTCACTGTTTACTACTTCTGAATCAACACTTGCAAAATGACAACCAAATGCGTCACAAGTTAAAAGAGTCTTGTCCTCTTCAATGTAAGTAAACATTGTATCAACCCAATGTAAGAATGGAGCAGTTATAAATTTAAGATTTCTCTTACCGATATTTAAAACTTCACCATCTTTTATTACATGACAATTAAAAGGTCTATTTATTTGACCATCTAAGTATAATTTAGCAGCTTTAGTACAATAAACTTCTATATTAGGATTTAAATCTAATAAGTATTTTAAACTACCAGCATGGTCTGGCTCTGTGTGATGGACTACAACATAGTCAATTTTAGCTATATCAGTAACTTCTGATAAATTACTTAAAAATTCATCCTTAAAATTTGCTTTTACTGTATCAAATAAAACCGTTTTTTCGTCCTTTATTAAGTAAGAATTATAAGTTGTCCCAAACTCTGTTTCCATTATTATGTCGAATACTTTTAAACCTTCATCTACTACGCCAGTAAAGTAGATATCTTTTTTTACTTCGAAAACTTTACTCATTTTTAACCCTCCTAAAAATTATCATTATATAAATAACATACCCCATTTTGAGGTCAGTGAAACAAAAGATGTCATTATAAGTCATCAAAAACATAGTTTTATGTTTATAATATATCATATTTGGTAAAAAATCTGTATTTTAATAAAAATTTAATATAAAATATTTTTAGATATACTATTTTGTGAATAATATAGATTTTAAATTCAATATTTTAGTTATATTTTTGATAGAAAATATTTTATCGTGTATAATATTACTTATAAATAAGAATAAAAATAAAGAACTTGTTTGGAGGAATTTTAATAAATGAATAAAGTAGACTTGAAAAAAATCTTAAAAAAAGTAGAAAAGCCTGCTAGATATCTTGGGAATGAAATAAATTCAATTCATAAAGATACTAGCAATAGTGAATTGATAAGATATGCACATTGTTTTCCAGACCTGTATGAAGTTGGGATGAGTCACTTAGGAAGTCATATATTATACGATGTAATAAACAAAGATGAAGATGTATTTTGTGAGAGAGTATATTCTCCTGCTGTTGACATGGAAAATATAATGAGAGAAAAAAATATACCATTATTTGCATTAGAGTCAAGAGAGCCTATAACAAACTTTGATTTTGTTACTTTTACACTTCAATATGAACTTTCATACACTAATATCTTAAATATATTAGATTTAGCCAATATACCAATATTAAAAGAAGAAAGAAAATTGGAAGACCCATTTATAATGGTTGGAGGTCCTTGTGCTTATAATTCGGAACCTTTAGCAGATTTTGTAGATATAGTAATATTAGGTGAAGGTGAAGAAGTTAACTTAGAAGTAGTAAATGAGTATAAAGAGTGGAAGAAAAATAAAACAACTAGAGGTGATTTTTTATACAGAATATCAAGTATAGAAGGAGTATACATACCAAGTTTTTATGATGTTAAATACAATGAAGATGGTACAGTTCAAAGTGTAACTCCTAATAGAGAAGGGGTTACTAAGAGTCCTACTAAGAGGATAATAAAAAATGTTGAAACTGTAGATTATCCAGAAAAATTAATAGTACCTTATATAGATACTGTTCATGATAGAATAGTGTTAGAATTGTTTAGAGGCTGTACAAGAGGATGCAGATTTTGTCAAGCTGGTATGATATACAGACCAATAAGAGAAAAGAGTGTTGAAAGACTTAAAGAGATACTTGACAAATTAGTTAAGAATACTGGATATGATGAAATATCATTATCATCACTTAGTACAAGTGACTATAGTAAGTTGTCTGAGCTTACTGATTATTTAGTAGATGAATATGCATCTAATAATATAGGAATTTCACTTCCATCGCTTAGACTAGACAATTTCTCAATGGAGATTGCTGATAAAATACAACAAGTAAGAAAATCTGGACTTACTTTTGCTCCAGAGGCAGGAACTCAGAGACTTAGAGACGTTATAAATAAAGGTGTTACAGAAGAAGACTTAGAAAATGCAACAGAAAGAGCTTTCGAAATGGGATGGAATAGTGTTAAACTATACTTTATGATTGGTTTGCCAACTGAAACTTATGATGATTTGGATGGAATAGCCAAATTAGCTTATAAAGTTATTGATATTTATAGAAAAGTAAATGGAGGTAAGCTAAAAAGAAGTTTTAGTGTTACAGTAAGTACATCTACATTTGTACCAAAACCATTTACACCGTTCCAATGGCATGGTCAAGATACAACAGAGGAAGTAGTTGATAAGCAAAGACATTTAGTCAATAAATTGAGAAATAACAATATAAAATATAACTATCATGATTCAAAGACTAGCTTGATGGAAGCTGTAGTAGCTAGAGGAGATAGAAAGATAGGAAAAGTTATATATGATGCATTTAAATTAGGTGCAAAATTTGATGGCTGGGCAGAACACTTCAGTTTAGATATATGGAAGGAAGCTATGGAAAAAAACAATCTTTCTATAGACTTCTATGCACATAGAAATAGAGGATATGAAGAGGTATTCCCTTGGGACCATATAGATGTAGGTGTAAGTAAAAAATTCTTGATTAGAGAAGATGAAAATGCTAAAAAAGAAAAAATCACTTCTGATTGCAGACATAATTGTAATGGTTGTGGAATAAATATACATGATATAGGAAGGGGGCTTTGTTAATATGAGTAAAATAATTAGAGTCAAATTTAAAAAAGAAGGTGATATGATATATATATCACATCTTGACCTTCAAAGATTATTACAAAGAGCATTTAGGAGAGCTGAAATAAATTTATCACATTCTCAAGGATTTAACCCTCATCCTAAGATGAGTTATGGTAATGCTTTAGCATTAGGGACAGAAAGCCAAGGCGAGTATGTGGATATTGAGATAGAAGATGATTTATTGGTAGATGAGTTTTTAGATAAAGTGTCAGTTCAGCTTCCAGAGGGGATAGAATTTATTAAAGCAAAGGAAATTGATAGACAGACACCTTCTCTTTCTTCCGTAATAGATTATGGAGAGTATCTGTTTAATATAGATTTAAAAAGGTCTTTGACTAAAGAGTTTGTAAAAAGAAAAGTAATTGACTTTATGAATAATAAAGAGATAATCATAACAAAAAAGAATAAAAAAGGAAAATTGGTTGAAGTTGATATAAGGCCCATGATAAGAACTTTTGATGTTTTAAATTTAGAAGATGAGCATATTACTCTTACTGCTACTATAGCTACAGGTTCAAAAACTAATTTAAATACTAATATACTTATTCCTAAAATGTTAGAGATGTTTGAACTGGATATTGACCCATTAGAAGTTGATATATTGAGAAGAGATTTATATGTATTAGAAGATGGGGAATTAGTGACTCCTATGTAAGTTCGTGAGAGGTGAAGTTGTGAAGAAGATAGTTATTGAGTCCTTAATAGGGTCTCAGAAAACAGCAGTGCTTGAAGATGGAAAGTTAGTAGAACTTTTTGTTGAAGATAACTTAAATAAAAAAACTGTATCCAATATATATCGTGGAATTGTAAAAAAAGTTATACCAGGAATAGAAGCATGTTTTGTAGATATTGGATTTAAGAAACTTGCTTATTTACAGTTAAAAAAAGAAAGTACCATAAAATCTGGTCAAGAGATTTTGGTTCAAGTAAATAAAGAAGAAATTGGTACTAAGGGTGCAAAATTAAATACTGAAATTAGTATATCTGGAAGGTATATTGTCTATATACCTTCCAACGACAGAACTACTATATCAAATAAGATTACTGATGAAAGAGAAAGATTTAGATTAAAAAAAATCACAAAAGCAGTGAATAAAGAAAACTTGGGATTAATAATAAGAACTGAAGCTCAAGGCTGTACTCATGATGAAATAAAAAAAGATATAGAAGAGTTAAAATTAAAGTATGATAATATTTTAAAAGAATATAAACTTGGTATGGGACCAAAGCTATTATATAAGTCCTTAGATTTTGCAACTAAATATGTAAAAGATAATGTAAATGATGAGATTGAGTCTATAATTATCAATAATTATGATAAATATCATGAATTAAAACCTATTTTGAAGCTTATAAATAATGATTATATTGATAAATTATACCTTGAAGAAAATAAAGATGTATTTGATTTATATAGAATAGAATCTCAAATAGAAAAATTATTAAATGAAAAAGTATGGTTAAAGAGTGGTGGTTATTTAATAATAGAAAAAACAGAAGCTCTTACTGTTATAGATGTAAATACAGGTAAGTTTGTTGGAACTGGTAAACTTGATGAGACTGTTTATAAAACAAATATTGAAGCTGCAAAGGAAATTGTGAGACAGCTTAGAATTAGAGATATAGCTGGAATAATAATAATTGATTTTATTGATATGTATAAAAAGAAATATCAAAATGAGGTATTACACATACTAGAGGAAGAGTTTAGTAAAGATAAGAGAAAAGCTGAAGTGTTAGGAATGACAAAACTTGGCTTAGTAGAAGTTGCAAGACGAAGAGAAAAAGAGTCTATTGATAAGTATTATTTAATGGCTTGCCCATGCTGTGATGGAACGAAAACTATAAAATCTATACATCATATAGTGGATAGTGTCGAAAAAGAAATTATGAGAATAAGTGAGCATACAGTTTATAAAAACGTAATAATAGAATTCAATGATTTTGTTTTTAAACAAATAAAAGAAGATTATATGGATATAATTGATAAAATTGGTGAAAAATATAATATGAAAATTTCTTTAAACGCAAACTGCGCATTAAAACACAACAAAACAAATGTTATTTTTGATAAAATAGTTGACAATAAAATGTAAATATTTTATAATTAATAATTGTAATGCCGCACAGTAAAGGTCTAAATCTTCTAATGAAGTACCTTGTACTGGCGAGTTTGAGACCGAGGAGGTGTATTTAATGTACGCTATAGTAAAGACTGGTGGAAAGCAATATAAAGTTTCTGAAGGTGATGTATTATTCGTTGAAAAGTTAGAAGCTAACGCAGGTGATGTTGTTACTTTAAACGAAGTATTAGCTTGCTCTAAAGATGGAGAATTAAAATTAGGTTCTCCAGTAGTAGAAGGAGCATCTGTTCAAGCAAAAGTTGTTGAACAAGGTAAAGCTAAGAAAGTTATAGTTTTCAAGTATAAAGCAAAAAAAGATTACAGAAGAAAACAAGGACATCGTCAATCATATACTAAGATAGTTGTAGAGAAAATCAACGCTTAATTATTGGACTAGTTATGATAAAGGTTAAATATTATTATAATGATGATTTCTTGTTACAAGGTTTTTGTTTAAAGGGACATGCTGATTTTGCTGAAATAGGCTATGATATAGTTTGTTCTGCAGTTACGTCTAATGCTATTGCAGTTATAAACTCTTTAGACAAGTTACAAAAGATTGAATTTGAAAAGGTAGTAGGAGAAGAAGGGCATATAGAATGTATAGTTAAAGATGCATATCTAAAAGATGCACAGTTATTACTAAATCACTTTCAATTAGCGGTTGAAGAAATTAAACGGGAATACCCAAAAAATATAAAAATTTTAAAAAAGTAGGGGGTGACTCCATATGTTAAACATGAATTTACAATTATTAGCATCTAAAAAAGGGGTAGGTTCTTCTAAAAATGGTAGAGATTCTATATCTAAAAGATTAGGTGTTAAGAGATTCGATGGGCAATTAGTAACTGCTGGAAGTATAATAGTTAGACAAAGAGGAACTAAAATACATCCAGGAACTAATGTTGGAAAAGGTAGCGATGATACTTTATTTGCATTAGTTGATGGTACTGTTAAATTCGAAAGAAAAGACAAGAAGAGAAAAAAAGTTAGTATATATCCAGTAGCAATAGCTGAGTAATATACATAAAAGGAGTGTTGATGCACTCCTTTTTCTTATAATACTGATGAATTTATAATAGTATTTTTGGTAAAGCTAATTAAAAGTTTTTAATTAAGTAGGTGAAGAATTTGTTTATAGATAAAGCGAGAATATTTGTAAAAGCTGGAAATGGTGGAAATGGTTCGGTAGCATTTAGAAAAGAAAAATATGTTCCAGCTGGTGGGCCAGATGGTGGAGATGGTGGTCGTGGAGCGAGCATCATATTTGAAGTTGATTTAGGTCTTAGAACATTAATGGACTTTAAATACCAGAAAAAATATCAAGCTCAACACGGTGGCGACGGTAGCAAAGGTAAAAGGGCTGGTAAAAATGGAGAAAGCTTAATATTAAAAGTACCAGCAGGTACAGTAATAAGAGATGAAGCTACAGGTCTTGTACTAGCAGATTTAAAGAAAGAAGGAGATACAGCAGTAGTTGCAAAAGGTGGTATAGGTGGTAAAGGTAATCAACACTTTGCAAATGCAGTAAGACAAGCTCCAGCTTTTGCAAAGTCTGGTACAGATGGAGAAGAAAGATGGATAACTCTTGAACTTAAAATGATAGCAGATGTAGGTCTTTTAGGATTTCCAAATGTAGGTAAGTCAACATTTTTATCAGTTGTAACCAAAGCTAAGCCCAAAATTGCAAACTATCATTTTACAACATTGACACCAAATTTAGGTGTTGTTCAAACTAAGTTTGGAGATAGTTTTGTACTTGCTGATATACCTGGAATTATAGAGGGTGCTTCTGAAGGTATAGGATTAGGTCATGAATTCTTAAGACATGTTGAGAGAACTAAGGTATTGATACATATTGTAGATATATCTGGACTGGAAGGTAGAGACCCAATTGAGGATTTTGACAAAATAAATGATGAACTTAAATTATATAATGAGAAGCTTTCAACAAGACCTCAGGTTGTAGTTGCAAATAAATTTGATATATTGGAAGATGAAAGCCAATTTGAAAAATTTAAGGATGAATTAGAAGGTAGAGGATATACAGTATTTAAGATGTCTGCAGCAACTCGTCAAGGAATAGATGATGTAATTGCCTACGTTTCTAAAATGTTAAAAGAAGTAGAAGATGTGGAATTAGTTTCAGAAGAAGAAATGTATAGACCAGAACTTGATATTGGAACAGAAGAAGGATTGAACATAGATGTTGAAGATGGTTTATATGTAGTTACAGGTAAGGCACTTAGAAGAATAATGTATTCTGTAAATTTTGATGATATGGAATCACTTCAATATTTCCAAAAAGCTATGGAAAGTCAAGGTGTATTTGATAGGCTTAGAGAGATGGGAATTGAAGATGGGGATGTAGTTAGAATTTACGAATTGGAATTTGAATTTTACAATTAATTTTGATATAGAATTATAGAGGTGATAATATGTTAAAAGGAAAGCAAAGAGCATATTTAAGATCTTTAGCAAATACTTTAAAGCCTACTACACAAATTGGTAAGGAAGGCGTTACAGAAAGCTTTTTAGAGCAATTAGAGGATATGCTAAGAGTTAGAGAACTAGTAAAGGTTACTATACTAGAAAATGCAGGTCTTGATGCTAAAGAAACTGCTAATGCAGTATGTGAAGCTTTAAGAGCAGAGTTTGTTCAAGCTATTGGTTTTAAGTTTACTATTTACAAGAGAAATATTGATGAGCCCAAGATACTTTTTCCAGGTCATGAACAGGCAAAAGCTAAGGTAAAAAATAACAATGTTACAAAAAAAGGTAAACCAACTAAAAGAGCAGTTAGATAATTAATTAGATTATTTTAGAAGAAATAAGTTAAAAAATATAGTGACAATTGGGAAAAATTGTATTATACTATTAACAATAAATTTAAATTAGCAATCTTATCAAGAGAGGCAGAGGGACTGGCCCTATGAAGCCCGGCAACCAGTATATTTTAATATACATTGGTGCTAAATCCTGCAGCAATTACGCTGAAAGATGAGTATAAACCCGTCATATGGCTTGAGTTTATACTCAAGCTTTTTTAATTGGCATATTTATATATATAAATAAATTAATATAATCAAAAGTGATGGGGGTATGTAACAGTGAAGATAGGAATACTAGGGTATGGAACAGTAGGAAGTGGATTAATAGATTTAATAGAGAATAATACTTTAAAAAGAGAAATAGAAATAGCTGGAATTTTAGTTAAAAATAAAGAGAAACATAAATCAAAGAGATATTTTGATAAGGTAACAACAGATATAGAAGATATATTTAACAAAGAAGTTGATATATTAGTTGAAGTAATTGGAGGACTAAATCCAGCTCTTGATTATGTAACAAGAGCTCTAAATAAAAAAATACATGTAGTAACAGCAAATAAAGATTTATTAGCTGAAAGAGGTAGTGACCTTATAGAGCTGGCTAACTTAAATGATGTTAGCATTAAATTTGAAGCATCAGTAGCAGGTGGTATTCCAGTTTTAAAGCCATTAATAGAATCATTAGAAGGTAATAATATAAAAAGTATAAATGCTATTTTAAATGGAACATGCAACTTTATATTATCAAAGATGTATGATGAAAATTTACCATATGATGTAGCTTTAAAACAAGCACAAGAACTAGGATTTGCAGAAGTTAATCCAGATGCAGATGTATTAGGATATGATAGTGCTAGAAAACTATCTATATTATCTACTTTATCTTATGGGAAAATAGTGTATTGGAAAGATTTGTTATTAGAAGGAATAACTTCAATAGATGAAAAGGATATAGAATATGCTAAGAAATTAAATTGTAAGATAAAATTAGTTGCTAGAAGTAAATATGAATTGGGAGAAGTAAGTGGATTTGTTAGACCTGCATTGGTGGATAATGATAATATGCTGTCTAAAATAGATAATGAGTTTAATGTAGTAATTATAGTGGGAGATTCTGTAGGAGAACTTTCTTTTGTAGGTAAGGGTGCTGGAAGAGGTGCAACAGGAAGTGCTGTTTATGCTGATATCATAGATATAATAGATAATAGGAGTTCAAATATAAAGTCTTTTTCAAAAGGTAAATTGGATTTGAGTGGGCTTATAGAAGATGAATGTAGTGCAGTAGTTAGATTTAGTGAATATAATAAAGATGGAATTTTAAAATGTTTAGATAAATATGTAGATAGCTATAATATTATAGATGAAGAAGAATTTGCTATTTTTATAAATGCAAAATCAGAACATGAAATTGATAGGTTCTTAGAAGATGTAAAGAGAAATGAATATAGTAAGTCAGTTAAAAAACTATTAAAAGTAGATTAAAATATCTATGTAATGACTGTAAAAATTTAAAGGTGAAGAAAAACAAAAAGTTTATTTTGTTTTTCTTCACCTTTTTAACAGCTGGTGACTTAATAAGATAATAGAAAAATAGATAGATTATAACATTTTACTTATTCAATAAAAAAATTTTCACTCGCCTCGTTAATAGCTTGCTGAGTTACCCTTATATATCGCTGTGTAGTGGCTACAGAGCTATGGTTTAAGAGTTCCTTAACTAATTCTAAGTTATTGTTACTCTTTTCAAATTGAGTAGTAGCATAGAGCTTTCTAAAGCTATGTGTGCTTATGTTATACAAATTTAAGTATTTACAAATTATTCTCAATTGTTTCTGGATAGCTTTTGTCTTTATATTTACTAAGTAGTCATCTGATTTAAGATTATACTTTCTTGCATGTTCATTTATAGATTCAATTATATTTTTGTTAACAGGTCTATACTGTAGTTTACCTGTCTTTTTTTCATTTATTTCCAACATATTACCTTTAAAATTACCTATTTTTAATCTTAAAATATCTGATATTCTTAGACCTAAATTAGCTTCTAACATTAGTGCTAATGCAACCTTAGGATTCTTTCTAAATCTTTTTTCAACGCCATTTTCACTATAAATAAAGCCCGTATGTAGTAGTTCCATTATCTTTTTATATTCGTCTATTTCTATAGGTCTTGTTGCCATTTTCAACCACTCCTCTTAGTTTGATTTGATAAGTTTAGGTCGGTATTTATTATATAATATAAATGAAATATTATATATTGGAAAAATATACCAATTACTTTATATAAGTGTGCTATATGTGATTAAGGAGAATTTTTGAAAAATATTGTTATAAAAATTTATCAAAATTGTGATGAAATAACTATGCTGATAAAGTAATTAAAAAGGTTATTAAGATTATGACAAATATAATTAGAAAATGGAAGCATTTAGTTAATTTTTATACATTTTATTTTTTTCGAAATAAGTTTTTTATAAAAAAAGTATTTTTATATCTAATTAATTTTCCACTTGTAGATAAATTTCTCATGTGTTTTTTAGCAACAAATAAAGCTGAAATTAAGTAGATTATTATTACAATTTGAAGAATAGTGTCATAATAGCTAAGATAATAGAACCAAATTAAGTTATTATATATAACATTATATGTATCAGCAAAGCTAGAAACTAATACAGTAGAGTTTGCAATAGGATAAAGTATAAAAATAAATAAACCTGCTAAAAGTCCATGTGCAAACTTACTTAATATGTATAATTTTAAGTCTATATCTGTTTTTGATAAAAATGTACAACATTGAGCTAGTATGGACAATCCGCTAAATCCTATCAGAAAACTAGCCAAAGATGCTCTTAGGATTTCTGGGGCACTTGTTATACTAGATACCTTATTACAACCAATTGTGATTTCAAATAGACCGCTTACAAATGCTTGACAGAGCTCCTTATTGACACCTAAAAGTGAAAGTGGTAAATATATAACTGATGCTATTAAAGAGATTACATTAAATAGTGATAGTATTTTAAATACTACCGAAAAAACAATTACAAATCCACCAACTGTAAGTAATGTATTTACTCCATTAAAGACAGCATTTCCAAATAGAACAAAAAAACCATTACCACTAGAACTTCTAATATTAATTATGTTTTTTATGTTTGTTTTTAAATCTAATTTTGTCTTTGGAAGATTTTCATTTCCATAATTTCTGAAAAAAAGACCAACCAATATAGTTCCCAAGTAATGGCATAAAATCATCAAGTAACCTAAATTTGAATTTTGAAACATACCTGTACCAACTGAGCCTATTATAAATAAAGGTCCTGATGTAGAACAAAAAGATACCAGTCTTTGGGCTTCATGCTTAGAAATCTGTTTATTGCTTCTAAATTCAGAAGCTAGACTTGCTCCCACTGGATAACCAGATACTGCTGATATTGCAAAAGCTAAAGCACTTTTTCCTGATACATTAAACACAAGTCTAGTTATGGGATTAATAATAAACCCTATAATATCTACTATTTTTAAATCAACAATTAGGTTTGCACCAATTATAAAAGGGAGTAGCGATGGGACTAGAACATTAGACCATATGGAAAAACCCTCTCTTGCAGATTTTATAGCTTCATTTGGGTATAAGATAATGCCTAAAACTAGAACCCCAACTATGATAGCTGGAGCGAAAAAACCAATAATTTTATTTTTTTTCATAATATCACCTGTAAATTTGAGTTATAAGATATTATATTAAAAGTAACAAAAATATATGAATGTAATGGCTTAAGATATATAATAGATATATATTATAACAACGACTACTACATGGGAGGAAAAAATGTTTAATAGTATAGCTAGTAAAAAAGTTTATGAACAAGTAATTGAGCAAATTCAATATAAAATATTAAATGGAGAGTTAAAAAAGGGTGATAAACTACTATCTGAAAGAGAATTATCTGAACAAATGAATGTAAGTAGAACCTCTATTAGAGAAGCTATCAGGGTTTTAGAAACTATGGGTGTGATAGAAAGTAGACAAGGTGAGGGTAATTTTATATGCACAAATATAGAAAAAACTTTAATAGAACCTTTATCTATGATTTTTAAACTGAATAATGGTACACTTGAAGACATACTAGAGCTTAGAATAATTTTAGAAATTGAGATTGCAAAACTTGCTTCAAAGAGAATAACTTCTTCTGAATCTATAGAATTAAAAAGTATAATAGATGAAATGAGAATAGAAACCAATAAAAAAGATAATAATCAAATTTTGGTTTTATTAGATCAAAAATTTCACAGCAAATTGGCTACAATAAGTAAAAATTATTTAATTCAAAGTCTTTTTATAACAGCCTCAAAATTGTTTGATGGATTTATAGAGGATGCAAGAGAGAAGATAATTGCAGAACCTTTAAATGAAACTATCTTGCTTAAGCAACATGAAGCTATATATAAGGCAGTTATAGAAAACAATACTGAACTTGCACATGAAAAAGCGAAAGAGCATATGAGATTTATAAGTAAAAACTACAGAAAAAATGAAAATTAAAAGTTTGTTATAAAATAAATTATTCTTGCAAATAGAAGATAATGGTACTATTATATAAATGTAAAACTGGTATGACCACATACCAATTTTATAGTTTATTATAATGGGAGATTAAAGATGGTAAAGTTAAAAGTACCTTATTCAAAGCAAGGAATGATTTTAGAAATACCTAACAAACGTTTTCTTGGTGTCTTGGAATCAAAATCGGATAATTATGTAGAACATAAGACACAAGAAGAAATAGTTGAAGAATCTATGAATAATCCAATAGGCTCTTTATCATTGGAAGAGTTAGTTAAAGGAAAAAAGAATGTAGTCATAATTACAAGTGACCATACAAGACCTGTTCCAAGTAAAGTAACTATGCCAATTCTTTTAAGAAGAATTAGGAAAGCTAATCCTAAAATTGATGTGAAAATTATAATAGCAACTGGTTTTCATAGGCCAAGTACAAGAGAAGAATTAGTTTATAAGATGGGAGAAGAAATTGTAGATAATGAAGAAATAATCATGCATATATCTACTGATGATGAAGCTATGTGCAAGGTGGGTGTATTACCTTCAGGTGGGGATTTATATATAAATAAACTTGCATATGATGCAGAACTTTTAATCGCAGAAGGTTTTATAGAACCACACTTTTTTGCAGGTTTCTCAGGAGGAAGAAAAAGTGTACTTCCAGGAATAGCCTCTGCAAAGACTATAATGTATAACCATTGTAGTGATTTTATAGATAGTGACAATTCGAGAACTGGAAAATTAAAAAATAATCCTATTCATGAAGATATGGTATATGCAGCTAAGGTTGCCAAACTAGCATTTATATTGAATGTTGTAATAGATAAAGAGAAAAAAGTAATAGCATCATTTGCTGGTGATGTCGAAAAAGCACATACCCGAGGTTGTGAATTTGTAACAGAACTCTCAAAAGTAAATTCCATAAAGTCTGATATTGTAGTGAGTACAAATGGTGGATACCCATTAGACCAAAATATTTATCAAGCAGTTAAGGGTATGACAGCAGCAGAGGCTACCTGTAAAGAAGGTGGAGTAATAATAATGATTGCAGCATGTAATGATGGTCATGGAGGTCAATCCTTTTATGAAAATGTAGCAAATGCAGATTCTCCAAAAAAACTTTTAGAAAAAATTAGAAGTGTTGACAGATGTGATACAATTCCAGACCAATGGGAATTTCAAATATTAGCAAGAATACTATCTAAGTATACTGTAATAATGGTAACAGATAAGTGTAGTCCTGAAATGATAAATAAAATGCATATGAAACATGCATTTAATTTTAAGGATGCTTTAGAGATGGCTACTAATATAGTCGGTGAAGATAGTAAAGTTACAGTTATACCTGATGGAGTATCAGTGATAGTTAAATAAAAAAGGGGTGTAGTTTATGGAAATTTTGACATGTATTAAACAAGTACCTGGGACAACCACAGTAGAGGTTGATGAATCCACAGGTGTATTGAAAAGAGATGGAGTAGATTCAAAAATGAATCCTTATGATTTATATGCTTTAGAAACAGCACTTAGAATAAAAAACGACATAAAAGCTAATTTAAAAGTACTTACTATGGGTCCTCCGCAAGCAAAGAAGGTAATAGAAGAGAGTTTTATGATGGGGGCAGATGAAGGAGCTTTAATAAGCGATAGAAGATTTGGAGGGGCAGATGTCTTGGCAACTTCTTACACTATATCGCAAGGTATTAAAAAAATGGGTAGAGTAGACTTAATAATTTGTGGAAAACAAACTACTGATGGTGATACAGCGCAGGTTGGACCTGAAGTAGCCGAGTTTTTAGATATACCTCATGTAACTAATGTTACAAAATTAATTGAAATCAAAGAGAAAAGCATAGTTGTTGAAATAGATATGCCAAATGATTTACAAGTATGTGAAATTGAGTATCCTTGTTTGATAACAGTAGAAAAAGATATTTTTCAACCAAGATTGCCTTCATTTAAGTTAAAGTTAGAAACTAAAGAAAGAAAAATACCTGTGTACAGTTTAGATGATTTTGAAGATAAGGACGAAGATAATTATGGATTAAATGGTTCCCCTACTCAAGTTGTAAGAATATTTCCTCCTAAGCCAAATACAGATAAAAATATTATGAGAGGAAATCCAGAAGAGTTAAGTTCTGTGCTTATAAATAAATTAGAGGAATTAAAATTAGTCTAAGGGGGAAGAAGAAATGTCAAAAATAGTTGTAAATCAAGATAAAATAACTGATTTAAAAAGAGTACTAGAAATTTGTCCTTTTGGTGCTATAGAAGAAAAATCAGGTAAGGTAGAAATAAGTGCTGGCTGTAAGATGTGCAAATTGTGTGTCAAAAGTGGACCCAAAGGTGCATTTGAATTTATAGAAAGTAATAAAGCAAAAATAAATAAGGATGAATGGAAGGGAGTGGCAGTATATGTAGAACATCATAATGGAAATATACATCCTGTAACATATGAACTTATAGGAAAAGCTCGCAAAATGGCATCAAAAATAAAGCAACCTGTATATTGTGTATTTGTAGGAAAAGATATAAAAGATAAATGTAAGAATCTTATCTCCTATGGTATTGATGAAGTATTTGTATACGATGAAGATGAATTTAAAGAATTTAGGATAGAACCATATGCAAAGGCAATAGAAAACTTTATAAATAAAATAAAACCAACAATAATGTTGGTTGGTGGAACTACATTAGGTAGGTCATTAGCTCCAAGGCTTGCTGCTAGATTTAAAACAGGGCTTACAGCAGATTGTACAATACTTGATGTGCAATCAAACACTGATTTAGACCAGATAAGACCAGCATTTGGTGGAAATATAATGGCTCACATAAATACACCCAATAATAGACCTCAATTTGCCACTGTAAGATATAAAATATTTTCAGCTCCAGAAAAGGTAGAAAATGCTACAGGAAAAATAACTTTATGTGAAATAGAAAAAAAAGAATTAAAATCTAAGATTAAAGTACTAAGTGTAAAAGAAAAAAATAAAGAAGTTGGTCTTGAAGAAGCAGAAGTAATAGTAGTTGCAAGTAGAGCAATAAAGAAACAGGAAGATATGGATATGATATATAAATTAGCTGACAAGTTAAATGCTCAAGTAGCAGGAACAAGACCAATTATAGAAGCGGGTTGGATAGATGCTAAAAAACAAATAGGTCTTAGTGGTAGAACTGTAAAGCCTAAATTAATAATAACTTGTGGTGTATCTGGAGCTGTTCAATTTGTTGCAGGAATGCAAGGAGCTGATTATATAGTAGCTATAAATAAAGATGATAAGGCACCTATACTTGATGTAGCACACTTAGCTTTAATAGGAGATATTTATGATATTATTCCTAAATTGATAAAAAAAATAGAAAATAAAAAAAATGATAAGCAAATATATGTGGCATCAGCAGCTGAATAGGGGGATAGAGATGTATAAATCAATTGATAAAAAAGATATAGATTTTTTAATAGATATTTGTGGAGATGAAAATGTAGTAGTTGGAAGTGATATAAATGAAGATTTTTCACATGATGAACTTGGAGGAATAGAAAAATATCCTGAGGTTTTAGTAAATGTGATTGAAACCGAGCAAGTATCTAAAATAATGAAATATGCATATGAAAACAATATACCAGTTACGCCAAGAGGACAAGGAACTGGTCTTGTAGGAGCTGCTGTTGCCATAAATGGTGGAATAATGATTAATCTATGTAAAATGAATAAAATACTTGAGGTTGATTATGAAAATCTAACATTGACAGTAGAACCAGGAGTTTTGCTTATGACAATAGGTCAATATGTTCAAGAGAGAGACTTATTTTATCCACCTGACCCAGGTGAGAAGAGTGCTACAATAGCAGGTAATATAAATACTAATGCAGGTGGAATGAGAGCAGTAAAATATGGTGTTACAAGAGATTATGTTAGAGGTCTTGAAGTAGTATTACCAAATGGAGAAGTTATAAATATAGGGGGAAAAGTAGTTAAAAATAGTTCTGGATATAGTATAAAAGATTTATTAATAGGTTCAGAAGGAACTTTAGGAATAGTTACAAAAGCGATATTAAAATTGCTTCCTTTACCAAAGAAAAGTGTAAGTTTACTTATACCTTTTCCAAATTTATCAATGGCAATAGAAACTGTTCCTAAAATAATAAAATCGAAATCAATACCAACAGCCATAGAATTTATGGAGAGAGATGTAATATTGGCTGCGGAAGAATTTTTAGGTAAAAAGTTTCCAGATAATACATCAGATGCTTATCTTCTACTTACGTTTGATGGAAATAGTATTGAAGAAATTGAAAAAGAATATGAAAAAGTTGCTAATCTGTGTTTAGAAAATGGAGCATTAGATGTATTTATATCAGATACGCAAGAAAGAAATGATTCCATATGGTCAGCCAGAGGTGCTTTCTTAGAAGCTATAAAGGCATCTACAACAGAAATGGATGAATGTGATGTCGTTGTACCAAGAGACAAGGTAGCAGAGTTTATAAGATATACTCATGAGCTTCAAGATGAGTTAAAAATAAGAATAAAAAGTTTTGGTCATGCAGGTGATGGAAATCTACACATATATATATTAAAAGATAGTATGGATGAACATACTTGGAAAGTAAGATTAAAAGAAGCTTTTGACTGTATGTATAAAAAATCTAGAGAACTTAATGGTCAAGTCTCAGGTGAACATGGTATAGGATATGCAAAAAAAGAGTATTTACATGAATCAAAATCAGATGCCTATATGATGTTAATTAAAAATATAAAAATAGCTTTTGACCCTAAAAATATTTTAAATCCAGGAAAAATATATTAAATATATAAATGTTATTTTTAAACATAAAAGTTATAAAAAACAGGTTTAAATTTAATAACTTAAATTTACTTTTTAATGTTAATAGTATTTGTAAATATTAATATTATTTATAAAGATTTTAGGATGGCAATGTTTATTTAACTTTAGAAATATGAAATATTATTTAAGTTAAGTTGGTGTTACCATCCTAAAAATATGAATACACATGTGAAGCGTATTTTATCTATAAAAAATATTTGTAATTATAAATACATCTTATTAATTTAATGAGGTTATTTAAAATTGATAAGGTTATTTAAAAAACTTATTTTACATATATTGGACGAGTGTAAAAGTCCATAGGACCTTTTACTAAATCTTGATTATTTCTATAATATACTGAGTTGTATATATTTGTAGATTTTATATCATAACTTATAAGTGTTTTAAAAATAGCATCATCTAATGAAAATGATATATTTGAAAATTTATTTATTATGTCTATGTTAGATTTATTTTTTATCTCTTTTAGAACTTCTCTACCTTTGTCATTAAAAGCAAGTATTCTTATATAAGGAACAATATCTATATCTTTTACAAGGTGAATATCGCTTTTTTTTATGCCTAACAATATATTATTTAAAGTTCTCTTGATTTTAGTTAAAGTATATCTCTTAGATTTAATTGATAATTGTAATTCGTATAAAGAATTAGATGTAAAAATATCTTTGTAAATTTTATTTTCTATACCTTCATTTACTTCAAAATAATCCTTTAAATTGGATATGTCCCTAAGTATGATTGTCTTTAAAGTATCAAAAAATAATTCATCAAACATAGGAAAAAATTTATTATCTATTTTTTCGTTTAATATACTATAAGTTTTTTCTGGAATAACTTTTTTTAATTGAGAGATATTACAATTTTCCTTAAGTGAAGTTCTTATAGCAGTAGCAGAGCAAATACTATTATTAATTTCTTTAGAGTTGTACTCTGACTGAACTCTGGAAATAGTAAATGGCTTTATATTGCTGTTTAAATTGATAAGATTTTTTATATATTCTATACCAAGTATATTATTTGATGAATTTAATATTTTTAATAATTGTTCTTTTGTAGTTTTTTGAGATAAGTCGTTGTTTTCATATTGGTGTATATAATCAAAAAGTGAATTAGCTCTAGCCACTGGAAATAACATACCATCATCTAAATATTTTTTTAAAAGTAATTTAAATTCTTTTGGCTCATTTGCTAAAATCTCTGCAATACTATAAAGAATATCTGTGTTTCCCTCTTCACTACCAAAACATACAGAACTTATGCAGTTTAGAGAATTTAAAATTGTGATGGCACCATGAGAAAAAATTTCGGCACTTTGGCAAGCAAACATAGTTGGTAATTCTATAACTAAGTCTACACCATTTTCGACAGCAATTTTTGCTCTAGTATATTTATCAAATAAAGCGGGCTCACCTCTTTGAAGAAAGTTTCCACTCATGATTGCCACTGTATGTGTTGCATTTGTTTTTTCTATAGATTTAGATAAATGATAGATATGTCCATTATGAAATGGGTTATATTCAACTATTAATCCAAGTATATTCATAAAATGCTCCTTTTTCCTTTGTTTATTTTATCTATATTGTAATTTATTATAATATGTATAAAATTTAAATTTTTAATTACCTAGCTAAAAAACATAAAAAAATTTGTTAAAATGTAGAAATACTACATAATAAGAAATCAGTTAAGTGTTATTAAAATAACTTTATTAAGCCTTTATATTATATTATTATAGCAAATGGGAAAGAATAATCTACATTAAGTTAATTTGTTAATAAATTGTTATTAAAACACACAATTTGCCATAGTAGAAATATGATATAATATAAAAAAAAGTATATACTTTTATATTAAAAGGTGATATATTATTTATGAAAATCGTTTAATGTATACAATAATATATCTATGACAAAATAATAAAATATAAGTTTTTAGACATTTATTATGAATCAAAATTGATTACATATCATTTATAAAAATCTAAGGAGGAAATAATAATGAAAATATTAGTATTAAACTGTGGGAGTTCTTCATTAAAATATCAATTAATAGATATGAGTAATGAAGAAGTTTTATGTATAGGATTAGTTGAAAGAATAGGAATCGAAGGTTCTATACTTAAACATGAAAAAGCAGGAAGAGATGATAAATACATTGTTGAACAACCAATGAAAGACCATAAAGATGCAATAGCATTAGTATTAGAAGCTGTTGCTCACCCAGAATTTGGTGCAGTTAAAGAAATGAAAGAAATAGATGCAGTAGGGCATAGAGTTGTTCATGCTGGAGAAAAATTTGCAACTTCAGTAGTAATAACTCCAGAAGTAGAAGAAGCTTTAAAAGAATGTATAGATTTAGCTCCACTTCATAATCCAGCAAACATAATGGGAATTGATGCTTGTAAGGCTATACTTCCAGGTGTACCAATGGTAGGAGTATTTGATACTGCTTTCCATCAAACAATGCCTAAATCTTCATACTTATATGGTTTACCTCATGAATTATATACTAAATATGGAGTAAGAAGATATGGGTTCCATGGAACTTCTCATAACTATGTATCTCAAAAAGCAGCAGAGATGTTAGGAAAAGATATAAAAGACTTAAAAATAGTAACTTGTCACTTAGGAAATGGTGCTTCTATAGCTGCTGTTGATGGTGGAAGATGTATAGATACATCTATGGGATTCACTCCATTAGAAGGATTAATAATGGGAACTAGATGTGGAGATATAGACCCTGCTATACTACCTTTCTTAATGAGAAAAGAAGGTTTAGATGCTGATGGATTAGATAAATTAATGAACAAGGAATCTGGAGTATATGGAATGACTGGAATTTCTAGTGATTTCAGAGATATAGAAGATGCAGCTAAAAATGGAGATGAAAGAGCTCAAGCAACATTAGAAGCTTATGTTAAAAAAGTACAAAAGTATATAGGTGCTTATGCTGCTGAAATGAATGGATTAGATGTTGTAGTATTTACTGCTGGTGTAGGTGAAAATGGAAAGGCTATAAGAGCAGACATAGCTTCTAATATGGAGTTCTTAGGAATGAAACTAGATAAGGAAGCTAATGATGTTAGAGGAAAAGAAACAGTAATATCTACTGCTGACTCTAAAGTAAAAATGCTTTTAATACCAACTAACGAAGAATTAATGATAGCTAGAGATACATTAAGATTAGTAAAATAATTTAATTAAACTTATGCCTATCAAGTAAAAATACTTGACAAACAAATGCTAGATTTGTATAATAAATTTGGTGATATGTTGAGGTGAACTTAATGAAAGTTAGCATAGAAAAAATAAATAGAAAAGAAACTGACAAAATAGACTTGAATTTTTGTGAAAAAATTGATACTATTAGTTATTGTGATGAGATTTACAAATTAGTATCACCTGTAAATTTAAAAGGTAAAGTATCAAAGACTAATAAAGGTTTGTATCTAGATATAGATGTTAATTTTACAATTGTTGACAATTGTTCAAGATGTCTTAAAGAAGTAGAAATACCATTAGAGTATTCTATACAAGGTTTTTTAGTAAAAGAAGAAGATTATGATGAAGATGAATTTGAGGAGTTTGATCCTTTTATATTTGATGGTGAAGAAATCGACCTTATTGATATAATAGAACAGACATTAGATTTTAATTTGCCTCATAAAGTTCTTTGTAGTGAAAACTGTAAAGGTCTTTGTCAAGGATGCGGAGCAAACTTAAATAAAGAAGAATGTTCTTGCAGTGAAATTACAAACGATGAGGAATACATAGATCCTCGTTTTGCTAAATTAAAAGATTTATTTAATTAAATTTTGACTAAGGAGGTGGCGTAAATGGCAGTACCAAAGCGTAAAACGTCTAAATCAAACACAAAAATGAGAAGAGCAGCTAACTCAAAGATGGAAGCAACAGGATTTGTAAGTTGCCCACAATGTCATGAGCCAAAATTACCACATAGAGTGTGTCCAGACTGTGGATATTATAAAGGTAAAGAAGTTGTATCTAAGTAATAGCTTCTAAAAAACATGTAGAGTGTACTCTACATGTTTTTTTTGTACATATAAAAAAGATGATTTACTAGAGAAATAAATGGATTTTATGCATATTAAAAATTAGAAAAATAATAATATAAGTATTGAAAATTTTTGTGTGTTACTATATACTACTATTAGTAGCTGGTACTAATTACAGCTATAAAATTTGGAGGGAACATGAAAAAGAAGAGTAAAGCCCAAAGACAACAAGAGCTTATAGATATGCTAAAGACTGATCCTTTTTATACTGATGAAGAATTATCAAGTTTGTTTAATGTTAGTATACAGACAATAAGATTAGATAGAATGAGTCTAAACATACCAGAGCTAAGAGAAAGAGTCAAATCAATAGCAGAAACTCAGAGTTCAAAAGTAAAGACTTTAGGAGTAAAGGAAATTACAGGCGAAATCATTGATTTATCTGTAGGGCAATTAGGTATATCTATGTTAGAAGTTACAGAGGACATGATTTACTCTAAAACTAATACTTTGAAAGATACGTATATATTTTCTCTAGCAGATTCATTAGCAATGGCTATAATAGATGCACCTAAAGTTATTATGAGAGTTGCAAATGTAAAATGTTTTAAGTTGATAGAACAACAAGACAGACTTATAGCAAAAGCAGAAGTGTATAGAAATATAGACAAAAAGCATTATGTAAAAGTTGTTATCAACAATAAAGCCCAAGAGCAAATATTTAGAGGGAAGTTTATCTTTGAAGAGTTAGATTAGGAGGAAAATCATGAAAATAGTAATAGATGGAATGGGTGGAGATAATGCACCAAAATCTAATGTAGAAGGCGCAGTAAATGCTATAAAAGAATATCAAGTAGATTTAATAATCACAGGAGATAAAGATTTATTAGAAAAGGAATTTTCAAATTATGAATTTGATAAAAATAAACTAGAAATAGTTCATACTACTGAGATTATAGAAAATGAAGATAAACCAGTTAAGGCTATAAGAAGCAAAAAAGATTCATCTATGGTAGTAGCATTAAACCTCGTAAAAGAAGGTAAGGCAGATGCTATAATATCAGCTGGAAACACAGGAGCTTTACTTGCTGGTGGATTATTTGTAGTCGGTAGAATAAAAGGAATTGATAGACCTTGCTTATGCTCAGCAATACCAAATGTAAAGCGAGGAATGACACTTATAGCAGACTGTGGTGCGAATGCAGATTGTAAATCTAAGAATCTAGTTGAATTTGCAGCTATGAGTAATATTTACTCAAGAAAAGTGTTGGGACTTGAAAATCCTAAAGTGGCACTAGCAAATGTTGGACTAGAAGAAGGTAAAGGCAATGATTTAGTTAAAAAATCATATGAGGAAATTAAAAAATTAGATTTAAATTTTATAGGGAATGTAGAAGCTAGAGAGGTTATAAATGCATATACAGATATAATTATTTGTGATGGATTTACAGGTAATATATTACTTAAATCTGCTGAAGGGGTAGCCCTTTCAGTTATGAGTCTTATAAAGGAAACTTTTATGGCTAGTACAAAAAGCAAAATAGGAGCATTACTTATAAAAGATGATTTAAAAAAATTAAAGAGTTTTATAGATTATTCTGAGTATGGTGGAGCTCCACTTCTAGGATTAAATGGAGGAGTTATAAAGGCTCATGGTAGCTCTGATGCTAAAGCTATAAAAAATGCTATAAATCAAGGTATAAAATTTACAAAAGGAAAAGTTGTTGAGGATATCAATCAATTTATAAGTAAATATAATGAAGAAAATAAAAATAACGAAGATGAATAAACTCGTTTTGGAGGTTTAATATATAATGAATACAAAGGCTGGAATATTAGGTGTGGGAAGTTATCTACCTGAGAAATCATATGATAATTTTCACTTCGAAAAAATAATGGATACATCAGATGAGTGGATAAGCACTAGAACTGGTATTAAGGAAAGAAGATTTGTAGAAGATAATGAAGCAACTTCTGACCTAGCATCTAAGGCTGCTTTAAAAGCTATAGAGTGTGCAAAGTTAAATGTAGAGGACATAGAGTTGATTATTTTGGCAACAATTACTCCTGATATGTCTTTGCCTTCAACTGCATGTATAGTACAAGAAGCAATAGGAGCAGTGAATGCTACTGCATTTGATATATCAGCAGCTTGTTCTGGATTTGTATATGGAGTAACTATTGCAAAGCAATTTGTGGAAACTGGTTGTTATAAAAATGTACTTGTAATAGGAGCAGAAACTTGCTCAAAGTTTCTAAACTACAATGATAGGTCAACAGCAGTATTATTTGGAGATGGTGCTGGAGCAGCTGTTATTGGACCTGTAAGTGAAGGCGGAATCCTATCTACACATATGGGTTCTGATGGTAGGGGAAAAGATTGTTTAAAGATACCTGCTGGAGGTTCAAGACTTAGAGCAAGTAAAGATACTGTAGAAGCTAATCTACATACAATAGAGATGGCAGGTAGCGATGTATTTAAGTTTGCAGTTAGAAAGATGGCAGAAACATCTTTAACAGCTCTTGAAAAAGCAAATTTAAATACAACTGATATAGACTATCTAATACCACATCAAGCTAATATAAGAATAATACAAGCTTCTTCTAAGAGATTAGGGCTTGATATGAATAAGGTTTATGTAAATATAAATAAGTATGGAAATATGTCTGCTGCATCTATACCTGTTGCGCTAGATGAAGCATATAAAGAAGGAAAAATCAAAAAAGGTGATAATGTAGTTTTAGTTGGCTTTGGTGGAGGTTTAACTTGGGGAGCTTCAGTTGTTAAGTGGACTTTATAGTACAAAACATCTAAAATTCTTTAATTAACAAAATTAGCTTTATCTAAAAATTAAAGTTAATTTACAATAAAAAGTTTACTTTTGATTTTAAGTGAAGGAGAATGATATGAATAAAATTTGCAAACTGTTAAATATAAAATACCCAGTTATCCAAGGGGGAATGGCATGGGTAGCTACTGCATCATTAGCAAGTGCTGTATCTAATGCAGGTGGACTTGGAATAATAGCAGCAGGAAATGCACCAAAAGAAGCTATAAAGGAAGAAATTGTTAAATGTAAAGAATTAACAGATAAACCTTTTGGTGTAAATGTAATGCTTATGTCACCATTTGTAGATGATATAATAGATTTAATTATAGAAGAGAAGGTTCAAGTTATTACTACTGGCGCTGGAAATCCTGCAAAGTATATGGACAGATTAAAAGAAGCTGGAACAAAAGTTATACCTGTAGTACCAACAATAGCTTTAGCGCAAAGAATGGAAAAGTTAGGAGCTACAGCAGTAATAGCTGAAGGGACAGAAGGTGGAGGACACATAGGAGAGCTTACTACTATGGTTTTAGTTCCACAAGTTGCTGATGCTGTTAATATACCTGTAATAGCAGCAGGAGGTATTGTAGATGGTAGAGGTATTGTTGCTTCATTTGCACTGGGTGCGAATGCAGTTCAAGTAGGAACTAGATTTATTTGTAGTGAAGAGTGTTCTGTACATTTAAACTACAAAGAATTAGTGTTAAAAGCAAAAGATAGAGATGCAATTGTTACAGGAAGAAGCACAGGTCATCCAGTAAGAACATTAAAAAATAAATTATCAAAAGAATTCTTAAAGATGGAACAAAATGGAGCTACTCCTGAAGAATTAGACCAAAAAGGTACAGGTGCTTTAAGATTTGCAACAGTAGATGGAGATATAGAAAAAGGTTCATTTATGGCAGGTCAAAGTGCTGCTATGGTAAAAAAAATAACACCTTGTAAAGAAATTATAGAAACTATGGTAAATCAAGCAAAAGAGATTATGCCAGGCATAGAACTGTAAATCAGGAGGAGCATGATGGGAAAAGTTGCACTAGTATTTCCTGGTCAAGGAGCCCAGTATGTAGGGATGGCTAAGGATTTATATGAAAATAACGAGGTTGCCAAAAATGTGATAGACGAGGCTTGTAGTGCCTTAAATATAGATTTAAAAAAGCTTATGTTTGAGGGTAGTGAAGAAGAACTTTCTAAAACTGAAAATACTCAACCAGCTATGGTTACACATAGTGTAGCTGTACTAAAAGCGATACAATCAAAAATAGATTTAAAATATGATGCATGTTTAGGTTTATCTTTAGGAGAATATAGTGCATTAGTTGCAGCAGATGCAATTGATTTTAAAGATGCTGTATGCCTAGTTAAAAAAAGAGGTAAATTTATGCAGGAAACAGTCCCAACAGGGGTTGGAGCCATGGCAGCGATTTTAGGTTTAGATAGAGAAATATTAGGAAGTGTTGTAAAAGACATACAAGGAGGGATTGTAGAAGTAGCAAATTACAATTCTCCTGGTCAGATAGTTATATCTGGTGAAAATGAAAAGATAGAAGAAGCAATGGTAAAATGTAAAGAGGCAGGAGCAAAAAGAGCTGTTAAATTAAATGTAAGTGGGCCTTTCCACTCATCAATGTTAAGAGAAGCTGGAGTAAAACTAGCTAGTGAATTAGACAAAGTTAATATAACTAAGCCTAAAGTTGATGTAGTAGCAAATGTAAATGCAGATTACTATGAAAATGAAGGTAAAGACTTGCTTATAAAACAAGTAAGTTCTTCTGTACTTTGGGAAGATTCTATAGAAAGATTATTAAATGATGGGTATGATACTTTTATAGAAATGGGACCAGGAAAAACTTTAAAAGCATTTATTAAGAAGATAGCCTCTAATAAAAAAGCAAGTGTGAATATTTACAATATAGATGGTATAGATTCTTTAAATGAATTTGTACAAGATTATGGAAATGGAGAGATATAATGATAAATCTTACAGGACAAGTAGCAATTGTTACTGGTGGCTCTAGAGGTATAGGGAGAGAAATAGCAAAGAAACTAGCATCTCTTGGAGCTGATATAGTAATCAATTATACTTCTAAAGAGGATGAAGCCCTAAAAACTAAAAGTGAAATAGAAGGTATGGGTGTAAAATGTACTTCTATAAAATGTGATGTATCTAAATCTGATGAAGTAAATCAAATGATGGACTCTATTATAAAAGAGTTTGGAAAAATTGATATATTAGTTAATAATGCAGGTATAACTAAAGATGCATTACTTATGAGAATGAAAGAAGAAGATTTTGATAGAGTTATAGATATAAATTTAAAAGGTGTATTTAATTGTACAAAAGCAGTTATTAAACCTATGATGAAAAAGAAATATGGTAGAATAATAAATATGACTTCAGTAGTTGGAATCATGGGAAATGCAGGTCAAACTAATTACTGTGCATCAAAAGCTGGCGTGATTGGATTTACAAAATCTTCTGCAAGAGAATTAGCATCAAGAAATATAAATATAAATGCAGTGGCACCAGGATTTATAGAAACAGATATGACTAAAGTACTAAGTGATGAGGTAAAAGAATCAACACTATCAAATATACCAAAAAAATCTTATGGTAAACCAGAAGATGTAGCCAATGCTGTAGCATTTTTAGTTAGTGATATGTCAAGTTATATAACAGGACAAGTGTTAAATGTAGATGGTGGAATGGTAATGCAATAATAAAAAATAATACTTTAAAAAGTAGAGAAATCTATTTAAAATAAAAATTAAAATAAAAAATCTTAGGAGGAACACAATGTTTAATAAAGTTGTAGAAATAATAATAGAACAATTAGGAGTAGAAGATAAAGAAATAACTATGGAAACATCATTAATGAAAGATTTAGAAGCAGATTCATTAGATGCAGTAGAAATAATAATGGCACTTGAAGATGAATTTGGTATAGAAATACCAGATACAGAAGCAGAAAACTTCAAATCTATAGGGGACATAGTTAACTATATAGAAGCTAACAAATAGTCGAGCTTTAAAAAAGTGGAGGTATCAGATGAATAAAAGAGTAGTAATAACGGGACTTGGATGTGTTACACCATTGGGAACAGGAAAAGAAGAGTTCTGGAACAATATAAAATCTGGAGTATCTGGTATAGATAAAATAACTAATTTTGATGCTAGCACATATCAAACTCAAATAGCAGGAGAAGTTAAGAATTTTCATCCAGAGGAATATATAAGCAAAAAAGAATTAAAGAGATTAGATAAATTTGCTCAATTTGCAATAGTTTCTGCAAAATTAGCAGTTGAAGATGCAAATCTTGATTTAGATAAAGTTGATAGAGAACGTGTTGGAGTTATAATAGGCTCTGGTATAGGTGGGGTTGAAGCAATAGAAACTCAACATAAAATTCTTTTAGAAAAAGGAAACAAAAGAGTAAGTTCACTATTTGTACCTATGATGATAGGAAACATGGCAGCAGGTCAAGTTTCAATATTTTTAGGAGCAAAAGGACCTAATACTAATGTATGTACAGCTTGTGCATCAGGAACTCATTCAATAGGTGATGCCTTTAAGGTTATACAAAGAGGAGATGCAGATATTATGGTAGCAGGAGGCTCTGAAGCTGCTGTAACAGGACTTGCATTTGCTGGATTCTGTAATATGAAGGCTATGTCAACTAGAAATGATGACCCTAAAACTGCATCACGCCCATTTGACAAGGACAGAGATGGATTTGTAATGGGAGAAGGAGCAGGTATTGTTATATTAGAAGACTTAGAACATGCTTTAGCAAGGGGTGCAAAAATATATGCAGAAGTAGTAGGATATGGTTTAACTGCTGATGCATATCATATGACAACTCCAGCTGAAAATGGAGAAGGAGCAGCTAGGTCTATGAATATGGCTTTAAAAGATGGAAATGTTCCACTAGAAGAAGTAGATTATATAAATGCTCATGGAACTTCAACTTATTATAATGACCTATATGAAACTATGGCTATAAAAACTGTATTTGGAGAAAATGCATATAATTTATGTGTATCATCGACAAAATCTATGACTGGTCATTTATTAGGAGCATCAGGTGCAATAGAAGCAGTTGTTTGTGCAATGAGTATAGAAGATAATTTTGTACCTCCAACTATAAATATACAAGAAGTTGGCGAAGATTTAGATTTAGATTATGTTCCAAATAAAGGTAAAGAAAAAGATATTAGATATGCACTATCAAATTCTTTAGGTTTTGGTGGGCATAATGCTACAATTGTACTAAAAAAATATGTATAAATAAATGACAAATATTAAAAATAACATTAAAAAACAAGCACTTGTTTTTGACCTTATAAATTTATATTAACTAAATTAAAAGTCCCCTAAATTAGAATAAATGTCTAATTTAGGGGACTTTTTTATTAAAATTTAATTCTAGCACATGTTGTAAATCATTTTGATATATTGTATCATAAATTATTGAGAGGTTATATATATGCAAGTTTTCATTCTACAATATACAGAAGGAGGGCTAAAATTTTGAATTTTAGACTACCAAAGAAAAGTTTACCCAAAAAGATAATTTTTATAGCTATAATACTTATTAGTATTATTTTGTTTATAGGGTATGATCAAAATGGACTTAAAGAAAGAGAAATTATAAATAAGGGAAAATATATGTCTGAAAGTCTTGTGTCGGATAAGAAGTATGATGAAGCAAAAAAAATGGTCAAAACTTCTTTTGAATCTATCCCAGAAAAAAAATACAATAAAGTATATAATGAAGTTTGGGATATGTTAAAGACTATTTCATATGTCCCAGATGGAACGAAGATAATTATTGATTCGTTAGAAAAGATGAGAACATCAGATGTAAAATTATCTGATGAGTGTAGATTTAGTATAGAGAAAAGACTAGCATCAGTGTACATAATGGATAATAATTATTCTAGCGCAGTAGATTTAACTGTAAAGTCTATAAAATTAGCTGAGAAATTAGGGGATAATTATGAAAAAGCAAGACTAGATGTTGATTTGGCGAGCATACTTTTAAAGGTAGGTGGATATGAAACAGGAGAAAAATTAATAAAGGATTCTTTTAAGATAGATGTTGATGAAGATGAAAAAAATGGAATGGTTAGATTATATGCTCTTATAAATTTAGCAGAAATATATGTAGAGTTGGGAGAATATGATAAAGCCATTGAAACATGTAGCAATGTAAAAGACTATAAAAAGTTTGTAAACATAGATGATTACAATGATTTTGAAATAATGGCTTCTATAATGCAGGCAAATGCACATGTAGGAAAAAATGAGATATCAAAGGCAATGACTCTTTTAGAAAGAGCTGATTATCTTATAAAATATGATAAATCAATTCATATATTAGATAAAGGTATGTATTACTATATGGCAATGGGAAATTTGGAATATAAAAGTAAAAACTATGATTCTGCAATAGATAACTATAAAAAAAGCCTAGAGATATCTACTAAAAGAAAGTTAACTCAAGAGAAAATAAAAACCTTAAATGAAATATTGAATATATATGAGAAACAAGGGAATGTAAACTCTGTAAATAAGTACCAGAAGATATTAATAAATGAATATAAAGAGAGCAAAAGTATAAGAGATTCGGAAATTAGTTTTTATATAATTGATAAGGTATCACGTGAAAGTGAGTTTTTTGAAAAAAGTAAAAAAGAAATTAAGTCTTATAAAATATTATTTAGTGTAATTTTAATTATTACATTAGGTTCTACTTTTTTATATAATAGATTGAAGTACTTTAAAGCACAAAATTTACATGATGGACTTACAAATGTTTATAATAGGAAAAGTTTTGATATTATGTATAATAAGTACAGAGAAAAAGATGATAACTTTGCACTTGTAATGATAGATATAGATAATTTTAAACTTATAAATGATAATTATGGACATAAATTTGGAGACGTTGTCATAAAGGGCATAGTAAATACTATTTGTGTTATGCTTGAGCAAGAAGATAAAGTATTTAGATATGGTGGAGAAGAGTTTTCTGTATTGATAAGAGATAAATCTGGTGAAGAAGTGTTTGATATAATTGACAATATAAGAAATGCAATTGAAAATAAAAAATGGGGTGAAGATGTGACTGTGACTATAAGTGCAGGTATAGCCCATGTCTCTGATAGCAAAAACATATTAGAAGAAGCTGATAAAAATCTATATAAAGCAAAACAGCTTGGAAGAAATAAAGTAGTGTACAAATAATTGTATATTATATAGATATGAGGTATAAATATGAAGCAGTCAATAGCTATAGTAACAGATAAGATAACTAAACTATCATCTTTCTTGGAAGAAAATATACGATTAGTTTTAGAAAATTATCTTGATATAAATCATTATTATTTAGAAAATTTAAAAGATGATGATAAAATACAAGGTGATTTTGTTTTAGTAATGAATGATGACAGATTAAATAGCATGAGAAAGCATTTAGTACAAGATAGTAAAATTATAGTTGTGAGAAGAACTCTTAAAGAAAAAGAAATATATGGATTGTTTTCAATACCATATGGAACAGAAGTATTAGTTGTAAATGACACAAAAGAAACTACTTTAGAAACAATAAGTCTGTTTTATAAGATAGGAGTAAAAAATTTAAAGCTTACTCCATATATTGAAGGACAAACCTATGAAAATATAGATATAGCCATAACACCTGGAGTAACCCAAAAAGTACCAAATTATATAAATAAGGTAATTGATTTAGGAAATAGATACATTGATATATCTACTTTTATAGAGATAATAAATGGGCTTAAAATTGATGTGAAGGAAATAAGAAAAAATCTGATGGTATATTCTGAACGTCTAATAAGCTTAGATAATGGTGTCAAAGACAATTATAGACAATTATTTCTAAAAATAGAAGAACAAGATGTTATATTAAATTTGTCAAAGGATGGAATAATATTTACTTCAACAGATGGTGTTGTAAATACATTTAATAAAGAAGTATTAAAAATTTTAGGTATAGACAGAAATATACGAGGAAAAAACATAAAAGATATTATCTCTAAAGATTTGGATATTTTACTTGAAGATAAAGAAATTGCTGATGAAGTTGTATTTACAAATAAGAAATATATAAATGTAAATAAAAAAAATATATTTTCTATGGGTAATAAAGCTGGTATATACTACAATTTACAAGAAATAACCTATATAAAAAAATTAGAACAAAATCTTACCAATAAATTAAGAGAGCAAGGTCAAATAGCAAAGTACACATTCAAAGATATAAAAACTAAGAATAAGAGGATGACAAAGTGTATAGAGTTAGCTAAAAAAATATCTAAATCAGACCTTTCTGTTTTAATAATAGGAGAGAGTGGAACTGGTAAAGAATTATTATCCCAATCAATTCACAATAACTCTAATAGAAGTAATCAGCCTTTTATAGCAGTTAATTGCGCTGCAGTTCCAGATAGCTTATTAGAAAGTCAGTTATTTGGCTATGAAAAAGGCTCTTTTACAGGAGCATTAAGAGAAGGGAAAAAAGGTCTATTTGAACTTGCAAACAATGGAACTATATTTTTAGATGAGATTGGAGATATGCCTCCATTATTACAGACAAAATTACTTAGAGTACTTCAAGAAAAACAAGTTATGCCTATAGGCTCCCACAATGTTATAAATATAGATGTTAGAATTATAGCTGCGACAAATAAAAATTTACCTAAAATGATTAGAGAAGGTAAATTTAGAGAAGATTTGTATTATAGATTGAATGTACTACCAATAGACATACCATCATTGAGGGAGAGAAAAGAAGATATAATAACTCTCATGAATTTCTTTTTGGAAAAGGACATAAAAATTTCTCCTGAAGTTGAGGTTATTTTAGAAAAATACAATTGGCCAGGAAATATAAGAGAGTTGCAAAATGTTGCTTCTTATGTAAGTTTAATGTGTGAAAGTATGGTTTTTAAAGATGACCTTCCACCTTATATAAAGACAGAATATATTAGTAGCTTTGATGATGGGGTTAGTTATACAAAAAAAGAATTTGAGTATATACTTAGAATACTATATGAAAGAAAAGATTTAACTTCTGGAGTTGGAAGAGGCTTTATAATAGAAAAACTTACAGAGGAGGGTATTGAAATATCTGAAAGTAAAGTAAGAAAAGTATTGTCTTATTTGAGTGAGTGTGGATACATATCATCTAAATCTGGAAGATGTGGAAGTCAAATAACACAAGAAGGTATAAAGTTTTACAATAATATAAATTAGGTATATTAAAGTAAAAGATTCTAAATAGAAATATCTTAGAACTTGGAAAGATATATATAAAAGTTAAACCATCTTATGCTCAAATTAACATTTAATACTATATATTAAAAGCATATAAAAATAAATTAAATATAAATAGGTTTAGACAATAGGTTTAGATAGGTAATAGGTTATAAGTAAATAACCCATTACCTATTTTTATTTGCAAAAAAATTTGTATTTATATCTAAAAATAAAAAAATATTTGATGGAAGCATTGTGAATACTTGATAAATAATAAATAAACGTAAAGTATAAATTTTGGCATATATATTGCTAACTATAGAGATAAGACAACAAAATAATTGGGAGGTTTAATTATGAAATACAAAACAACAGGGACTTGTGCTACAGAAATTGAATTTGAGGTAAAAGATGACAAAGTTACAAATGTAAATTTTGTTGGTGGATGTGATGGAAATTTAAAAGGATTAAAAGTGTTGGTTGAAGGTATGAATATAGAAAATGTAATTCAAAAACTAAAAGGAATAGAGTGTAAAACAAAACCAACATCTTGTCCAGACCAACTTTCTCTGGCATTAGAGAATTATATAAATAAAAAATAAGTACATAAAACAATCAACTAGTTAGGAGTTTAATTATGAAACCAATAATAGGTATTTTAGGAAATCTGATAATAATGGAAAATGGAATGTTTCCTGGGCTTGAAAGATCTTATGTAAATAATGATTATATAAACGCAGTATTAAAGGGAGGAGGTAGCCCAGTTATTATTCCAGTAAATACAGATAGAGAAGTTATAAAGAGACAGATTGAGATGGTTGATGGAGTTTTAATATCTGGAGGATGGGATGTTAATCCTCAATTATATGGTGAAGAAACAAGAGAAGAAACAATGTTTATATATCCCGAAGTAGATGAATTTGATTTAATTGCTATAAGTATAGCTTTAGAACTTAAAAAGCCAATACTAGGTATATGCAGAGGGCTACAAATATTAAATGTAAGCCTAGGTGGAACTTTATATCAAGATAATAGTCTTGTTAAAGGAAGTTACATAAAACATACACAATCTTCTAAAAGACATGTAGCTACTCATAAGGTAGATGTTCAAGACGGGAGTATTTTAGAAGGTATTTTAGGAAAACAATTACTTACAAATAGTTATCATCATCAAAGTATTAAACAACTTGGTGAAGGATTAAAAGCCATAGCATACTCAAAAGATGGTATAATAGAAGCTATTGAAAAAGAGGATGAAAATTTTGTAGTAGGAATACAGTGGCATCCAGAAATGATGGTAGATTATTGTAATAAAATGGAAAAGTTATTTAAATATTTCGTAAATATTTGTTCAACTTTATAATATACCTTGGGGGGATTAAACATGAACGAAAAAAATAAAATGGGATTAATAAGTATTATACTTTTAGGTATTAATGCGGTTGTAGGAGCAGGAGTTTTCCTATTACCAGGAAACGCAATGAAGGCATTTGGTGTTGCGAGTATATTTGTATATATGTTTGATATGCTATTAGTTTTATCTATGGCGTTTTGTTTTGCTGAAGTGGCAGGTAAATTTAATAAAAATGGTGCTGCATATGTGTACACCAAAGAAGCATTTGGAGATTTTTTTGGATTTGAAGTAGGTCTTATGAAATGGGTAATAGGATGTATTTCTTGGGGAGCGTTAATAGTAGGTTTTCCTACATCTTTATCAGCAGTATGGGCTCCTGCAGGTGACCCACATATACAAAAAATTATAATAGTAGCTATGATAGTTGGACTTACAATTATAAATTTATTAGGAGTATCTTTATCAAAAATTGTACAAAATGTTATAACAGTAGGTAAGCTAATTCCATTAGTATTATTTATAGTAATAGGTGTATTTTTTATAAAAGGAGCTAATTTTACTAATTCAACAATGGTACCACCAGGAGCAGGAGTTACAGAATTTGGAGCAGCAGCACTTTTAATGTTTTATTCATTTACAGGGTTTGAATCTATAGCAGTAGCAGCAGAAGATATGGAGAATCCTCAAAAAAATATACCTATAGCAATTATAAGTGTAATAGTAATTGCATCAATAATATATATATTAAATCAAGTTGTGTGTGTTGGTATTTTAGGAGATAAATTATCCAGTACAGCTACTCCTGTTGCAGATGCGGCGAGAATATGTTTTGGAAATATGGGTGCAGGATTAGTTACTTTTGGGACATTAGTTTCTGTTGGTGGAATTTGTATGTGTGGTGCTTTTGTAAATCCAAGAAGCTGTGTAGCTTTAGCTGATGACAAAATGTTACCAAGAATGTTTGCAAGGAAAGATAAAAATGGTACACCATATGTAGCAATAATAGCAACTATGATAATTACTATACCAATAGCTTTGTCTGGAAGTTTTGCTGAATTAGCAGCAATAAGTGCAGTTGCTAGATTTATACAATATATACCTACTTCTCTATCAGTGTTAGTATTTAGAAAGAAAAGACCAGAATTAGTAGGGACTTTTAGAACTCCATTTGGAGCAGTAATTCCTTTAATTGCAGTGTGTGTTGGTACATGGTTATTATTCCAGGCGTCTATGCACCAATTAGTTATGGGATTAGGAGCATTAGCAGTTGGAGTACCACTATACTTTATAATGAAGTCTTATAACAGAAAAGTTTATGGAGAAGATTTAAAGAAAGTTGTTTAAATTATATTGTAAATACTATTTAACTAGCAGAGGAATATTATCAAAAAATTGAATATAAATAAATATATATAAGGTTATATTAAAATATTATTAAATTTTTATTTTAGTATAACCTTATATTGTTATTAATACATGAAAAATATTGTAATACATGTAAAATAATAGTATTATGTTTATTAGATAAAAAACTTGTTAGGAGGTAAATTTATGTCAGAAATAACTTTAAAGAATGGTATAGAAGTATCTATTAGAGAAGGCGTAAAAGAAGATGCCCAAGCTATTATAGATTTTTATAATGAAGTAGGTGGGGAAACTCATTTTCTTTCATTTGGGAAAGATGAATATAAAATATCTTTAGAAGACCAAGAAAATTCTATAGAGTCAGCAAAAGCATCTGATAACTCAATAAAATTAATTGCATTTATAGATAGAGAGATAGCTGGTATTGCTACAATTGATTCCAATCAAAAAGCAAAAGGAAAGCATGTTGGAGTTTTAGGAATTGTTGTTAAAGAAAAATACTGGGGAGCTGGATTAGGTAAAAGACTTATGTTAGACCTTATAGAATGGTGTAAATCAAATGGAATAACTAAGAAAATAACTCTTGTTACTAATGAAGAAAATCATAATGCTATAGAATTATACAAAAGAGTCGGATTTGAAGTAGAAAGTATATTAAAGAAAGAATGTTATTACAATGGTGTTTATACTGATTTGATAGGGATGTCACTTTTATTAGGAATATAATTAGTGTACATTTTATCTCGAAAAAATCATATTAAGTATGGTATAATTAAAAAAAGAATATAACTTAATATAATTTTGGAGGACGAATTATGAAAAATCTGTGTAAAATATCAGATGAATATTTAAATAGTAAACTTAAATATTTAAAGTTATTATCAAAACAATATCCAAGCATATCGAAAGCAAGTACAGAAATAATAAATTTAGAGGCTATATTAAATCTTCCAAAGGGAACTGAACATTTTATAACAGATGTACATGGCGAATATGAGCCATTTGTACATGTTTTAAAAAATGGTTCTGGTGTAATAAAGAGAAAAATAGAAGAATTATTTTCAAATACAATAAGAGATAGTGAAAAAAAGATGCTAGCAACTCTTGTATACTATCCTGAACAAAAACTAGACTTAATAATTAAACAAGAGGAAAATATAGATGATTTTTATAGAATAAATATCTATAGACTTATAGAACTTTGTAAGTATGCTTCCAGCAAATACACTAGGTCAAAAGTTAGAAAACTTTTACCAGAAAATTTTAAATACATAATAGAAGAACTTTTACATGAGCATATTAAAAGTGAACATAAAGAAGAATACTATAAAAGTATAGTTGAGACAATAGTTGATATAGGTATAGCTAAAGAGTTTATAATTGCAATTTCCACGGTTATACAAAAGTTAGTTGTTGACAGACTACATGTAATAGGTGATATTTATGATAGAGGTCCAAGACCAGATATAATTGTAGATAAGCTTATTGAACATCATTGTGTAGATATTCAATGGGGAAATCATGACATACTATGGATGGGTGCAGCATCAGGTGAAAAAACTTGTATAGCAAATGCACTTAGAATTTCGGCTAGATATGCAAACCTAGATATCGTAGAAGATATATATGGGATAAATCTATTACCTTTAGCTACTTTTGCAATAGAAATGTATAAAGATGACCCATGTAAAGAATTTATTCCTAAGATTAATGACCAAAGTGTGACAACAACAGAAAAGTCTTTGATGGCAAAAATGCATAAGGCAATAAGTATAATTCAATTTAAACTTGAAGGTGAAGTGATAAAGAGAAGACCTGAGTTTGAAATGGAGCATAGGCTTTTGCTTAACATGATAAATTATGAAGAAGGAACAATTACTTTAAAAGGAAAAACATATAAACTAAAAGATACTTATTTGCCTACAATAGACAAAAAAGACCCATATAAATTGAGTATTGAAGAAAAAAATGTTATTGAAAAATTAGTGTCTTCATTTAGAGGTAGCGAAAAATTACAAAAGCATGTTTCATTTTTATTTTCTAAAGGAAGTATATATTTAAAGGCAAACTCAAATTTATTAATTCATGGATGTGTCCCATTGAATGAAGATGGAAGCTTTATGTCTATGAATATAATGGGAAAAGAGTATAAAGGTAAAATCCTTATGGATAAGATGGAATCTCTAGCAAGAGAAGGTTTTTTCTTTAAGGATAAAGCAGAAGAAAAACTATATGGTATGGATATTATGTGGTATTTGTGGACTGGAAAATGTTCATCATTATTTGGAAAAGACGATATGACTACATTTGAAAGATATTTTATAGCAGAAAAAGAGACTCATAAAGAAAATAAGAATCCATATTTTAAGCTTAGAGAAAGTGATGTTGCTTGTGAAAGAATATTTGAAGAATTTGATTTAGAACTTGATGAATCACATATAATAAATGGGCATGTTCCTGTAGAAAGTAAAAATGGAGAGAGCCCAATAAAAGCCAATGGAAAAATTCTTGTTATAGATGGTGGTTTTTCTAGAGCCTATCAAAAAACTACTGGTATAGCTGGATACACTTTGATATATAATTCTAGAACTTTACAACTAGTATCACATGAACCATTTAATTCTGCTGAAGAGGCTATTGCAAATGAAAGCGATATCTTATCGACAACTGTTGTAGTAGAGCATAAGGCAAAGAGAAAAATGGTGAGAGATACTGATGAGGGTGTAAAAATACAAGAAGAAATAGAAGACTTAAAATTGCTTTTAATGGCCTATAAAAAAGGGCTAATAAAAGAAATGTAGATAATAAAAAACTAAGATAACTCTATGCTTGAGAGTGGTCTTAGTTTTTATTTTTATAATAATTTACTTATTAAGTGAATCCTAAACAATAGGGTTCATTTTTTTATAGATAAATATTATTAAAAAAATTATATAGGTTTTGGTAATATTCCTTGTCCTTTATAAATAGAATTATATAAACAAAGGAGGAGGACAAGAAATGAATAAACTTTCAGATGAAATAATAAACTCTCTTTCTACAAACATAAGAGAGAAGGTAGAAAAAATCTCAGACAATAATCTAAACATAGAAGAAATTAGATTACGTTCACAAAAACCATTGATACTAAATGCAAACTCTAAAGATTATTTTTATAATCAAAAAACTATGGAACTTGATTTAAATCAGCACAATTCATATATAGTGACAAGGGAAGATATAGAGCAAACTTTTCAAATAATATGTAAATACTCAATACATTCATTTATGGATGATATAAAAAAAGGGTTTATAACTTTGAGAGGAGGCCATAGAGTAGGGTTAGTTGGAAAAGTAATAGTAGAAGATGGACAAGTCAAAAATATAAAACACATATCATCTTTAAATATAAGAGTATCAAGAGAAGTCATAGGATGTTCAAATAAGATTTTAAGTCATATCATAAAAGGTAAAAATCAAATTAATAATACTTTGATAATATCTCCACCTCAATGTGGAAAGACAACTTTAATTAGAGATATAGTAAGAAATTTAAGTAATGGTAATGAAGAATATAGATTTAAAGGATTGAAGGTAGCACTAGTAGATGAACGTAATGAGATAGCAGGAGCTTACTTAGGTGCTCCACAGATGGATGTTGGAATAAGGACTGATATAATAGAAACTTGCCCAAAAGAGTTGGGTATTACGATGCTTTTAAGGTCAATGTCGCCAAATGTTATTGTGACAGATGAAATTGGAAGTGAGAAAGAAATAAAGGCATTATATACAGCATTAAATGGAGGTATTGGATTAATAACTACTGTACATGGAGATTCAATGGAAGATATACAAAATAGAAAAGAGTTAAACAGACTCTTAGACAAAGAATTGTTTAAAAAAGTTATAATTCTTTCTGCTAAGAAAGGTGCAGGGACAATTGAAAAAATTTATGATTTAGAAGAAAAGAGATGGTACTTTGCAAATTAAGATAATTATTATAGCACTCCTAATAGGAAGTAGTTATTTGATAGGTGAACATATATACAAAACCTATACACGAAGACACAAACAACTAAATGATTTAATAAGAGTTTTAGAAATATTAAGGATGGATTTATCTTTTGGGCTTTATACATTAGAAGAAATTTTTAGAAGGATAGGATGCAATAAAGACTTTTGTTTTTGGAATTTTTTCTATCAAATTTCAGAAGAACTTCACAATGAACAAAGCAAAACTTTAGAAGAAATAATATCAGAGAATACTGAAATTTTAGTTAAAGAAACTTATCTTGGAAGTAAAGAAATTGAGGAATTAAAAAATCTAATTCTTACATTGGGAAAAAGTGATATAGAGTCCCAACAAAGAATGATAGATTTATCTATAGAAAATCTGAAAAAACAAACCTATGAAACAAAAGAAGACATAAGTAAAAAAGGGTTGCTATATAAAAAATTAGTAACCTTTATAGGCATAGGTATATGTATTATATTGATTTAATATGGGGAGGTTTATTATGGAGATATCATTGATATTAAAGGTTGCAGGTGTAGGTATTCTAATATCAGTATTAAATATGATATTGGAAAAAACAGACAGAAAAGATTGGGCAGGGCTTACTACTTTGGCAGGTGTAATAATCGTGTTGGGGATGGTAATAACAGAAATAAGTGATTTATTCAATACTGTAAGAACAATGTTTCAACTTTACTAAAGAGGAGGGAGTAATTTGGAAATAATGCAATTAATAGGAATTGCAATCATTTCAACTACACTCTGTTTAGTAATAAAAAAAGATAGACCAGAAATAGCAAATTTCATAGCAATAATAACTGGAGTAACAATATTATTATCAGTTATGTTTAAGCTAAATTTTATAATAGATAGTATACAAGATTTAGCTAATAAAGCTAATATTCCAACTATGTATATATCTTTAATAATAAAATTAATAGGAATAGCATATTTAATGGAATTTGCAATACAACTTTGTAAAGATTGTGGGGAAGGAAACATTGCTTCAAAACTAGAGTTTGGAGGAAAAATAATAGTTATGTCAATGTCTTTCCCTATACTTTTATCCATTGTAGAAATGGTGGTGAATATAATTCCATAGTTATTTATATTAAGGTAGATAGCTATAGATATATTAGTTGTTATTTAAAGGATATTTTGTTGTATTGAGGTTTATAGAGTGAAGAGAGGCATGGTTGCTTATGAAAAAAAGATTTTTACCAATGATTATGGGATTTGTATTGACTTTCTTTTTTGTAAATATCTTTGCCATTATAATATTTGCTAATGAGGTTCCAAGTAGCGAAGATAAAGAATATGGTGAAGCTAAGAGTAGCATAGATAAATATATTGATGGTCAGTTAGACAAGTTAGATATAAATGAAATTCAAGATTATATAAATAAAGAAATAGTTATTAATGATGTTAATTTAAAATCGTTTGTAAAAGACCTAATTAGTGGAGAAAAAAATATTTTAGATTTATTTAATAAAGATGGACTGAAGATATTGATGTTTGATGAGTTTAAAGCAAGTTTAAAGGTAGTGGCAGTAATTTTAGTATTAGCTTTACTGTCATCTATTTTAAAAAGTTTAGAGAATTCTTTTTCATCAGGTGCAGTTAGTCAAATAGCAACGTATATAATATTTATTACAATGGTATCGCTCACTTTAATTGGATTTAAAGATGTACTACAAATTTGTTATGATGCAATAGACCATACTGTAGGTCTTATGCAAGTTATAATGCCAATACTAATAACATTTTTACTTTTAATTGGATTTCCAATAACATCTACTACTTTAAATCCTATTTTTATAGGAGGAGTGACATTTATAAATGTATTTTTCAAGAAATTTTTATTTGTATCAGTAACTGTTGCATTTGGAATTCTAATAATAAACAATTTATCAAAAAACATAAGGCTAAAAAGATTTTTTTCTTTTGTCAAACAAATAAATTATGTTTCTATTGGGGCTATGTTTACCGTATATTTAGGACTTGTATCTATACAAGGCTTATATGTAACTAGTTTTGATAAATTCAGTGTAAAAACTGCGAAGTTTGCTATAGGTAACTTTATACCAGTTGTTGGTGGATTTGTATCAGATTCTGTGGATATTTTACTATCTTCATCTCAACTTATAAAAAATATATTTGGTGGAATAGGGCTTATCTTACTCATTGGGATTTGTTTGCTTCCAGTGATAAAAATTTTATCTGTCATAGTGGTATATAAATTGGCAGCAATAATTGTAGAGCCTGTTGGAGAAGATGGGATATCAAATTTTTTAAATGAAGTTGCAAATCTAATGATAATAATGTTAGCATCAGTAATTGCTATAACAATAATGTTCTTTGTGACTGTAGCTATTTTGACCTCGATAAGTGTTGTAAGTCAAGGATAATGTATAGATTAATAAAGAGTAATTACTTTTAATCTAAATATTTTAGAGAGGAGGATGCTATGTTAGAGGGCATAAAGGCATGGATAGTTAGTATTTTAATAGGAGCATTTATAGTAAATATAGTTGATATGATTTTACCTAGTTCCAAGATAAAGCCGTATGTTAACTTGGTGTTAAATTTTATATTCGTATTTATTGTAATAACTCCAGTGGTAGGATTTTTTTCAAAAGACATGAGCTTAGAAGATAGAATTTTAAAATCTATGGGAAATTACAATAAGGAATATGTAGATAGTACAAATGCTTTAGCAGAAGAGACTGGAAATACTAGCTTATCTAAGGGCTATGAAGATGGTTTGAAAGAAGTGCTTAAGCTAAAGCTTGATGAATATGGTTATGATTTAGAAGATATAGAGCTTAATGGTGCAAATATAAATAATATAAAAATAAAAGAAAAAAATAATATGTCAAAGAGCAATAGTGATGAAGAAAATGAAAATAATAGTACTAAAGGAGATGAAGATAGCATAAACTCTAATGACAAAGAAAATTCTAAACAAGTTTTTAAAAAAGGTACAGAGTATGGACTGAATCTAAATGAAGACAAACTAAAAAATGACCTAATAAAAGTGCTTGATGTTTCTATAGAAACTATACAAATTGATAAATAGGAGTTGGAAGAATGTTTAAAAACTTAAACGACAAAGATAAGAGAAAGGTATATTCACTAATAACTATAGCTGGAATATGTGTGGTATCATTAGTACTATTATCTTGTTTTCCAAGTAGCAAAACTGATGAAAAAGTTGGAAAAACAGATGCTGACAAAAAGACTGAAAAACAAGTTGCTAAGGAACATGAAAAAGACGATTTAGAATCAAAATTAACAACAATACTATCTAAAATTGATGGAGCAGGAGATGTTGATGTAATGATTACATTTGAGTCAAGTGAAGAAATACAACCTGCTTTTAACTCAAACCAAACAACAGAAACAACAGAGGAGAAAGATGCACAAGGTGGAGAAAGAACAGTTACAACTTCAAGTGAAAATAAAACAATGATAACTTCAAATTCAAGTGACCCTGTAGTTATAAAAACTACAGAGCCAAAGATAAAAGGAGTGATAGTAGTAGCAAGTGGAGCTAGTAATCCAAATGTCAAAGAAACACTTTATAGTGCAGTTCAAACATCATTACAAGTAGCAGGTCATCAAGTAGAAATATATTCTAAATAAATACATATAACCGGGGGGATAAATGAATGAAGTTTAATTATAAGGGAAGAGGATTTGTAATAATAACTTTAACTGCAATGTTAGTAATAGTAGGAACAGTAAATTATCAACTTAGTAAGAAATCTTTACTAGAAACATCAAAAGAATTTAAAGCATATGAAGAAGCTCAATTACAGAAGAATACTACTGATGATAGTGATAGTAGCAATAAAGAAGACTCAGATGCTACAGATAAACAAAATAGCAAAGAGAGTGCTGACATTGATATAGTTGATAGTAAGGCTAGTAAGGTTAAGGAAAAAGTAACTGAAACAAGTAAAGAAATAAAAGCTCAATTATCATCTGAAAAGAATATGAAAAAAGCATCTTATATTTTAGATATGAAAATGAACAGAGAAAAACAAAGAAATGAATTAGTTCAGGATTTAAATGAAATGATAAATAATCCATCTACAACAGAGGAATCTAGAAAAGAAGCTTCTAATATGAAATTAAATATAGTTAAAACTCAAGAAAAGGAGCTTCAAATAGAAAATCTTTTGAGTACAAAGGGATATGAAGAAGCATTAGTTTATATAAGTGATAGCAAAGTCAATGTTGTTGTAAATGAAGCTAAATTAGATAAGAAAGATGCAGCAAAAATATTTGATTTGGTTGCAGAACAGGCTAATGTAAAGTATGAAAATATTAAACTTACAAATAATAATACTAAGTAAAATATAAACCTCAGAATTAACTGAGGTTATTTTCTTGCAAAGTAGAGTTGTATTTGGTATTATTATACTTATAAAAATAGTTCCTTAAAATCAGGAGGTAAGTTTTAATATGGAAGATAATAAATTTGGACAAGTAAAAATATCTAATGATGTAATAGCTACAATAGCTGGTTTAGCAGCATTAGAAGTTGAGGGCATAGAAACTACAGCAACATTAACAGATAAGTTGTTAAAAAATAATGGAGTAAAGATACAAATAGAAGAAGAGGATGTTAATTTAGACGTAATGGTTATGATAAAATATGGCATGTCAATACCAGATACAGCTTTTAAAGTTCAAGAAAATGTAAAAAATACTGTTGAGACAATGACAGGACTGAAGGTTTCTCAAGTAAATATACACATTCAAGGAATCAGCTTTAAGAAAGATAAAGTTGATAAAGAAGAAGTAAAAGCAACTAAGAAAAATTAATATTAGCCCTCTGAAAAGTCAGAGGGTTTTTTGTTGGCATTTGATTTTATATAGATAATTAAACTTAAAGGAGAATTTTAATTGATGAAAAAAGATAGGGCACAAAAAAGTACAACAAGGGAATATATAATGAAACTTATATACCAAATAAATATTAATAAAGAGGAGTTTGAAGGTTTAGACTATAAAGTGGATTCTTTCTTAAAAGATAATTCAGAACATATTATAAATAGATATGAAGAACTTACACTTAAGTACTCAAATAATGCAAAATTAAAATTAGAAGATACTAAACTTGAAGATATAGTAGATAGAGAATATATAAATACAGTATGTAAAGCACTAAGAGAGAATCATGATGAGATAGATGAATTAATAAATAAGCATGCTAAAAATTGGACAGTAGATAGAATGCCAAAGGTAGATGTGTCTATACTTAGATTATCCGTGTGTGAAATAGTTTATTTAGACACTCCTAATAAAGTATCAATAAATGAAGCTGTGGAACTTGCAAAGATATATTGTGATGATAAATCTCCTAAATTTATAAATGGAATATTAGGAAGTGTTGTTGATGAAATTGAACAATAATATAATAATTGGAATTGATACTAGCTGCTATACTACTTCTATAGCAGCTATCTCTTTAGATAAAAAAGTTATTTTTAATGAAAAAATAATGCTAGAAGTAAAGGAAAATTCAAAAGGATTGAGACAAAGTGAAGCTGTGTTTCAACACATAAATAATTTAGGATTACTTAGTGATAGGATAAAATCATTTGGGGACAAATTTGTCATAGAGGGAGTTTGTTCATCTATTAAGCCTAGACCAGTTGAAAATTCATACATGCCTGTATTTAATGTTGGGTACAATTTTGGAAAGTTATTATCAAGTATACATGGATGTAAATTTTATGAAACGACTCATCAGGAAAATCATATTGAGGCTAGTTTATTAAATAGTAAATTAAAAAATAATAACAAATTTATTTCTGTTCATATGTCAGGTGGCACTACAGAGATACTTTTAATAACTAAGCATGATAATAATTATGATGCAAATAACAAAGATTTAGATGTAATAACTAAAATAAGCAATAAAAAAAACTTAGATGCAATAGCTAAAATAAATACTAAAAAAGATGATAAAAGTAAGTTATACAATAATTTTGGATATAATATAGATATAATTGGAGGAAGTAAAGATATTAGCTTTGGGCAACTTATAGATAGAATAGGTGTCAAGCTAGGATATAAATTTCCTTCAGGAAAATATCTAGATGAAAATGCTTTAAATTGTAATCTTAAAATAGAAAGTGGTCTAAAAACTTCTGTAAGAGAGGGATATATGAATTTATCTGGATTAGAAAATCAGGTGAATAAAATTATAGATGACAATAGAGATAATATTAGTAAAAATAAAAAAGAATATATATCTAAATTAGTACTGGATTCAGTAGTTAGAAACATGTTTAAATCTTTAATATATTTATGTGAAGCTTACAATGTAGAAGAAGTAGTTTTTGCAGGTGGAGTTTCTGCAAGTAAGTATATCCTCAAAGAATTAAGTTTAAAACTAAGTAAAAACTGTATAAAAGCTCATTTTACAGAGCCACAATATTCAACTGATAATGCTGTTGGGTGTGCTATAATAGGATTGAATAACTTTTTAGGAGAAAAAATATGAAACTAAGAGCTTTAGATATAAGTGAAGCAAATTCATATATTAAAAGAATTTTAATAAATGACCCAATACTTTCTAATCTTAAAGTTAAGGGAGAAATTTCTAATTTTAAAATACATAGCAGTGGAAATGTTTATTTATCGTTAAAGGATGAAACTTCAAAGCTAAACTGTGTAATTTTTAAAAGTAATTTTAATCGTAATCTAAAATTAGACAATGGAGTAAAGGTTGTAGCTAGTGGATATATATCAGTTTATGAAAGAGATGGTGCATATCAATTATATATTAATGAAATTGAAATAGAGGGAATTGGGAATTTACACATAGAATTTAACAAATTAAAAGAAAAACTTAATAAAGAAGGTTTGTTTGATTCCAAATACAAAATACCTATCCCTAGAATGCCAAATTCAATTGGAGTTATAACATCTCCAACAGGAGCTGTTATAAGAGATATAATAAATGTAATAAAAAGAAGATATCCAAAGGTCAATATAAAGCTTTATCCAGTAACTGTTCAAGGAGATAGGTCAGCAGAAGAAATATGTGAAGCAATTAGATTTTTTAATCATATGAAGAATGTGGATACAATTATAGTTGGTAGAGGTGGGGGTTCAATAGAAGAACTTTGGTCTTTTAATGATGAAATGGTAGCAAGAGAAGTTTTTAACTCTCAAATTCCAATAATATCAGCAGTTGGTCATGAAACTGATTTTACTATTTGTGATTTTGTGTCTGATATGAGAGCACCAACACCATCAGCAGCAGCTGAGATTGCAACTCCATCATTAGATGACATAAAATATAAACTTGGGAATATAAAAAGCAGACTTAACAAGTCTCTTATAAATCAAGTTGAATTAGACCAATACAAGTTAGAATCAGTGTTTAATAAAATAAATAACTATTTAGATTCTTACATAATAAAAGATAAAGTTATACAATTGGATAAAATATATGATAAAATAATTTTTGGAATAGAAAATAATTTAAAATTAGAAGATGAAAAATTAATAAAGGTTGGAGCATTACTTCATAACCTAAGTCCATTAGCCACTATGGACAGAGGTTATAGTATAGTTCAAAAAAACGGAAAAGTAATAAATAGTATAAAAAGATTGAAAACTGAAGATAACATAGATATAGTATTAAAAGATGGAAATTTAGAATGTATAATAGATAAAATTGAAAATAAAGAGGTATAATATGAACTTAACCTATGAAGAAGCTTACAAAAGATTGGAGAGCATTTTAAATGAGTTAGAATCTAAAAATGCTAGCTTAGATGAATCTTTAAGCTTATATGAAGAAGGAATTAGTCTTTATAAACATTGTAATAAGCTTTTGGATGATGCAAAATTAAAAATAAGTAAATTTAATCAATTAGGAATAGAAGAGGATTTTAGAATAGAGGAGGAATAAAAGTGGAATTTAAACAACATTTAAAAGAAAAAGCAAGTTTTATAGAAGATATACTTAAAGAATATATGCCAAAAGAAGAAGGTTATCAAAAAACTGTTATTGAGGCTATGAACTACAGCTTGAGCGCTGGAGGTAAGAGATTAAGACCAATACTTACACTAGAAGCCTGTAAGGTAGTTGGAGGAAATGAAGAAGAAGCTATACCTTTTGCTATTGCAATTGAAATGATACATACATACTCACTTATACATGATGACTTACCAGCTCTTGACAATGATGATTTAAGAAGAGGAAGACCAACAAACCATAAAGTATATGGAGAGGCAATGGGAATTTTAGCAGGAGATGCTTTACTGAACTATGCTTTTGAAGTTATGCTTGCAGGTTCAATAAATAAAGAAAATCCAGAAAAATATCTAAAAGCTATAAATGAAATTGCTAAAGGTGCTGGAATATATGGAATGATAGGTGGGCAAGTGGTAGATGTAGAAAGTGAAAATAAACAAATTGAAAAAGAAAAATTAGATTATATACATATGAATAAAACTGCTGCAATGATGGTTGGATGTATGAGAGCAGGAGCAACTATAGGTGGAGCAAATTCAGAACAAATGGAAGAAATAACTAAATATGCAAAAAATATCGGATTATCATTCCAGATAGTAGATGATATACTAGATATAGTGGGAGATGAAATAAAATTAGGGAAAAAAGTTGGCAGTGATATAGAGAATCATAAATCAACATATCCATCTCTTTTAGGATTAGATAAATCTAAAGAAATTGCACATAATTTAATAGATGAGGCAAAGAAGAGTATAGAAAAATTATCTGACAATGTAGATTTTTTAAAGGGATTGGCTGAATATATAATAGATAGAGAATATTAAAATATACAGCTAAAATCGAGGAGGGAAAAATGAACTTTTTTTCGGAGATTTTTAACAATGGGGCTTTGGGAATAAGTCTTATTGCTTGTTTCTTAGCACAATTTATAAAGATATTTACTGGGAAGGGAAAGAGAATTGAGTTTTCAAGAATACTCATTTCAGGAGGTATGCCTAGTTCTCATAGTTCTTTTGTTACAAGTTTAGCTACAGTGGTAGGCATTGAAAAAGGGTTTAATTCTACTGATTTTGCTATAATTACTGTGCTTGCACTGATTATAATGTATGATGCAGCAGGTGTTAGACGTGCTGTTGGGAAACAAGCTACTATATTGAATCAGATGGTAGCAGACCTTCAACATGGAAAGCATATAGAGCAGAAGAAATTAAAAGAATTAATAGGTCACACACCACTAGAGGTTTGGTTTGGAGCTTTACTTGGTATAGTAACAGCTTTAATATTGATGTAAATTTAAAATTTACAAAATAAAAGGTGAGGATAATATGTATAAATATTTAGATAAAGTAAATTCTCCAAAAGATATAAAAAATATGAGCATAGAAGAAATGGATTTACTTGCAAAGGATATAAGAAAGTTTTTAGTAAAATCTGTTTCCAAGACAGGAGGACACTTAGCTTCTAACTTAGGTGTAGTTGAGTTAACATTAGCACTTCATAAAGTGTTTGACAGCCCTAAAGATAAATTTGTATGGGATGTAGGACATCAGTCTTATGTTCACAAAATGGTTACTGGAAGAAAAGATTGTTTTGTATCTTTAAGACAATTCAACGGACTAAGTGGTTTTCCAAAGGAGAGTGAAAGTCCTCATGATATTTTCGACACAGGACATAGCAGTACATCTATTTCTGTGGCAACAGGTATTGCCTGTGCTAGAGATATAAAAAAAGAAAGCTATAGTGTTATATCTGTAATTGGAGATGGTTCTATAACTGGAGGTATGGCACTTGAAGCTTTAAATCAATTGGGATATATAAATACTAATATGATAGTAATTCTTAATGATAATGAGATGTCTATAGATAAAAATGTTGGCGGAATGTCTAAATATCTATCAAGTATTATAAGAAATTCAACAGTTGTTAAAATGACAGATGAAGTTGATAAGATTTTAAATGTTACATCAACAGGTGAAATTTTATCTAAGACTGCACATAGATTTAAGGACAAATTAATATATAGTTTTTCTCCTCAAGATTGTTCATTTTTTGATTCATTAGGTATAAAATATTATGGTCCTATAGATGGTCATAATACTAAAGAATTAATAGAAACACTTAGAAAAGCTAAACATAAAAAAGGCCCTGTGCTTTTACATGTTATTACAAAAAAAGGAAAAGGATATAAATTTGCAGAGGAACAACCTGATAAATATCATGGAGTATCAAAGTTTGATATAAAGACAGGTGTAACATCTTCTAAAGTTAAGTCTATGTCGGTTAGTGTTGGTGAAAAATTGGTTGAGATGGCTAGCAAAAACGAAGAAATAGTAGCTATAACAGCTGCAATGCCATCTGGAACAGGATTAAACTTATTTGAAAGTGCTTACCCAAAAAGATATTATGATGTTGGTATAGCTGAACAACATGCAACAGGGTTTGCGGCAGGTCTTGCAAAAAATGGTATGAAGCCTTATTTTGCTGTATATTCATCATTTTTACAAAGAGCATATGACCAAGTTATTCATGATGTATGTATAACAAAAAAACCAGTTACTTTTCTTATAGATAGAGCTGGTCTAGTTGGAAATGATGGTGAAACTCATCATGGTATGTTTGATTTAAGTTACTTAAATTCTATTCCAAATATTGTAGTGATGGCTCCAAAAGATACAAGAGAAATGGAACTTATGATGGATTTATCATTAAAATTGGATTCTCCATTGGCAATTAGATATCCAAGAGGAAATAGTTATTACCTAAATAAAGGAGAATACAAAGAAATTAAGTTAGGAAAATATGAGATATTAGATGATGGACAAGATACAGTCATACTTTCTATTGGGAATATGGTGAAACATGCTCTAGAAGCTAAAGAAATATTGTTAGAAGAAGGTATAAATCCAACAATAGTTAATGCTAGATTTTTAAAGCCTATGGATGAAGATATGTTGCATACTTTATTTAAGAATCATAAAAATGTAGTTACAGTAGAAGATAATGTTATTACTGGCGGATTTGGAAGTAGAATAAGTAAATTTATTATAGATAATGGATATAAAGTAAATATACTTAATATAGCAATACCAGAAGAGTTTATAAAACATGGCAATGCAGATGAACTATATAATTTTGTAGGATTATCGCCAAAGTGCATTGCTGATAAAGTAAGAGAGTTAATATAAATAATATGGATTAGATTTAATATAAAATTTAAAATTTGTCACTTAGAATAAATATCGAGTGTGTTACTTCAAGCTACTTTAGTCAATATTAAAGTAGCTTTTAACAGAAAGGTAATTTTATGAAGAAAAGAATAGATTTATTGTTAGTAGAGCAAGGGCATTTTGAAAGTAGAGAAAGAGCTAAAAAAGCAATAATGGCTGGATTAGTTTTTGTTGATAATCAAAGATGTGATAAGGCAGGTACAGAAGTAAAAGAGGATTGTGCTATAGAAGTAAAAGGAAACCCAATACCATATGTTAGTAGGGGTGGATTAAAGCTTGAAAAAGCAATGAAGAACTTCGACTTAACTATTGATGGAAAAGTATGTATGGATATAGGAGCATCTACGGGTGGTTTTACAGACTGTATGCTAAAAAATGGAGCTATAAAAGTATTTTCCATAGATGTTGGTTATGGTCAGCTTGCGTGGAAATTGAGACAAGATGATAGAGTTGTGTGTATGGAAAGAACAAACATAAGGAATGTAACAATAGAAGATACAAAGCAATTTGCAGATTTTGCATCAATTGATGTATCTTTTATATCATTGAAACTAGTACTTCCAAAAGCAAAAGAATTAGTTATTAATAATGGAGAAATTGTAGCCTTGATAAAACCTCAATTTGAAGCAGGAAGAGAAAAGGTAGGTAAAAAAGGTGTAGTTAGAGAAAAATCTACACATATAGAAGTTATAAAAATGATTTCTGATTTTTCAGTGCAAAATGGATTTGAAATTTTAGGATTAGATTTTTCTCCAATTAAGGGTCCAGAAGGAAATATAGAATATCTAATTCATTTAAAGAATGGAAATGAAGGATATGAATTTGATAGTGATATGTATGACAAAAAAATAGTGGAAGTCGTTGAGGCTTCTCATAATTTAGATAAATAGAATAAAAGGGGGCTTAGACTTGATCCTCGAATTATATATGAAAAATTGTGCCTTAGTTGAAGAACTAAGGCTGGGTATTGATAAAAACTTAAATATACTTACGGGAGAAACTGGTTCAGGAAAATCTATAATAATAGATGCGCTTGGACTTTGTCTAGGTGAGAAATATGACAGGTCTTTTCTAAGAAAAGGTACAGATAAGGGACTTGTTGAAGCTATATTTTTCTCAGATAACGTGTATCTAAAAAAGATATTAGATGAAAATGATATAAGTATAGAAGATGATAATTTATTGGTTATAACTAGATTGATATATTCAGATGGGAAAAGTACTGCTAGAGTAAATGGAAGGACTGTTAAAGTATCTTTTCTAAAGGAAATTGCATCTACACTTATAGATATACATGGTCAACATCAAAATCAAGCTTTATTCAATAAGGATACACACTTAAAATTTTTAGACTTATTTGGAGAAAATGAACTAGATAAGTTTAAAGATGATTATAGAAAAATTTATTACAAATACAGCGAAGTAAAGAGAGCTTTGAACTCTTTAACAGAAAATAAAGATGATATGCAGATTCAACGAGAAATAGATTTATTAAGGTTTCAAATAAATGAAATTGAGGCTGCAAATTTAAATAAAAATGAATATGAAGATTTATTAAAACAAAGAGATGTCTATAGAAATAGTGAAAAGATATATAATAATTTAAACTTAAGTTACAGTAAATTACATAATGGTGAATATAATGTTATTGACTTGATAGGTATTGCATCTAAAGAGCTTAATGATATATCTAAATATGACAGTGTTTTAAGTGAATATAGTGAAACTATAGAAAGAATAATGTATGAACTACAAGATATATCTAGTGATATAAGAAATTACAAAGATAATATAGATTTTGAACCTTATGAATTAGAACAGATTGAACTTAGAATTGATGAGATTAATAACTTAAGAAGAAAATATGGAGATAGTATAGAAGCTATATTTGAATATTATGAAAAGACAAAAGATAGACTAGATGAGATATTAAATAGAGATGAAAGAGTTGAACAATTAAAAAATCAATTAATAAAAATAGAAGAAGAGCTAAAAGTAAAAGCTAGCAAACTGACTAAAGCAAGAAATAAAGTGGCAATTCAATTAGAGGAAGTACTTCTTGATGAATTAAAGAGTCTAAATATGAAAAATGTAATGTTCAAAGTCAATTTTGAAGAAAGTTCATTTACTTTAAATGGAATAGATGATATTGAATTTATGATATCTTTTAATTTAGGAGAAGATATCAAACCTATATATAAAGTTGCATCAGGTGGTGAAATGTCTAGATTTATGTTGGCATTTAAGACTATATTAGCTGATATAGATGATATAGATACTTTAGTATTTGATGAAATAGATACAGGGATAAGTGGCATAGCTGCACAAATTGTTGGTGAGAAATTGAGTGATATAGCAAAGAAAAAACAAATAATATGTATAACTCATTTACCTCAAATTGCTGCAAATGCAGATACCCATTATTGTATAGAAAAAGATACTTCAAATAATAGAACATTTACAAATGTTAAGAAATTAAATCAATCTCAAAGAAAAAATGAAATTGCAAGACTTATAGCAGGTAATAATATAACAGAAAAAACTATAGAACATGCAAGCGAAATTATTGAAATGGCTAAAAAGTGTTAGTGAAAGAGCTTATTTTAAATAGATGTAGAGAATATTTAATCTAGATACTTTACATCTATTTTTTATGATGAAAATATTTTAAAATATTTTATCTGGATATCAAAAATAAATAAAAATTATAATTTAAATAAATCTTGTATAGACTTGTAACTGTAAAAAATTTAAGTTTTTGAGTATAATATTATGTATTAAAGTAGTAGTGGGGGGGTATTAAATGAATAAAAAAAATACTATGCACTTAATTTTTATAATCATAGTTATTATAGTATTAGGGTATATTTTATTAACTATTAATAGTATCAAGAATAATCTTGACACTTCTAATGATAAATTAGATTATTTATCACAAGAAATTATGAATACTAAGTCAGATATTAGCAATATAATTAATGAAGAAATGTCAAAAAGTTATATAACAAAAAGTATTGATTTAAAAGTTAAAAAATTAGAAAAAGACGAATGTGTAATTGATGTAGATACACAATTGAGCAAACTTGGCAAGGATGGAAAAGTAATCTTTATGTATAAAGCAGATAGTGATAAATGGAATGAGACTGAGATGACAAAGCATGGGGAATTATCATATACTTGTGAAATAAAAATAACTACAGGTAGTGAATATGATTATAAAGTAGTTACAAGTGGTACAATATCTGAAAGTTCAGATGTTCAAAAATTGACTAAGTCTGATTATATGCCTGAACCACCTGTATTTAATTATGGAATAAGGGACAATAAGGAATACTTTATTGAAATATTGGAAAACAGCAATTTATTTAATCATGAAAGTGAAAAATCAAAAAATAAAGTTTATGATGATATAAAGTTAGAAAATGTAGATATTATTGTAAATGAAGGTAAAGGTGATACTGTATATAAAGCTAAGTCTGCTAAATTATCAAATGGTAGTAAAGATGATAATATAGATAGAGAGCAAGTAAATTATGAGGCTAATTTTCCTAAAAAGGATATTAATGATATAATTTATATTAAAGCAAAGCTTACATACAATAATGGAATAGAATATATAAAAGATATAACTGAAGATATAAGTGTTGGTTTGGAAGATTTAGAGAAATAAATATATTTAAAATAATTTAATCAATAAAATAGAGTATAAATAAAACATCTATAATTTTATTTATACTCTATTTTTTTATTTATAATTTTAGCTCCATATATCTAGCCCCTTCAATTGGATTATAAGTATAAGGATTTATATCATAAAAACCAATTTTTTCGTATAAACCTTGAGCGCTTTTCATGCTTGGAAGAGTATCTAGTCTCATATATGTATATCCAATCTTTTTGGCTTCTTTTACGATTTCTTCTAATAATATTTTTCCTATTTTAAGTCCTCTAAATTTATCTCTTACATATAACCTTTTTAATTCACATACATCATTTTCAAGTTTTTTTAATGCAACACAACCTGCTAAATTTTCATCAACAAATGCTAGTATTAATGAGCCTGAAGGTTTTTTATACTTTCCTGGAAGTGTTTTTAATTCATTATTAAAGTCCTGGAAACACAAATCTATATTCAATGAATTTGAGTATTCAGTGAATAAAATCTTTACATTTTCAAGATTTTCTAAATCATTTTCTTCAACAAATTTTAAAATTACATTTTGAGTCATTTTATTTATCATTATATAAATATATTTATATAATGATTTCACCTCCTTGATAGATATATATTTTTATTAATATCAATTAGATTTTAATACCATGACCTTTTCTCCACCATAGTCAAGTTCTCCATTAAACTCAAATCCAAAGCTTTTGTAAAGTCCAATAGCCATTTTGTTGTTATCGAATATACTAATGTATAACTCATTGCAATTATATTCATTTTTAAGATGATTTATAAGGAAATCTAAGGATGCTTTTCCATATCCTTTACCTTGATACTTTGAGTCAATCATGAATCTATCAAGCCAAACTCTGTCATCTTCTAGGCGACCGTACATAGCAAATCCTATCAGTATATTGTCATCATATATTCCAACAGGTATCCAAGCTGTTATAAACTTAGACTCAGCAATAGAAAGTGCATTGCTTTCTATATAATCTAATTGATTCTTATCTACAGACAAATTAACTAAATCATGCCAATTATTTATATCTGCAATTCTTACATTTAATTTCAAAATATTACCGCCCTTCAAACTTTTTACCACAATATAATACTACCATATTATAGGATAAAAAGCACTTAGTAAGATATACAACGAGGTTTTTAAATGAATAAATTTTTACGAAAAAGGAATTATAAATACATAATAATACAGCATAGGAGTAGATGAATATATGAACAAAATAAATAAGAATTTCAAAAATATTTGGATAATATTAGGAGCTGTATCGATTTTTATGATGGTTATAATTTTTCAAAATAAAAATTGTAATACGAATAAGGAGACCCCAATAGAAACTTTTACAATTAAGAATCATGATAAAAAATATGTATATCCACTTGGAAATATAATTGGAGTGAAAGCAAATACAGATGGTGTATTGGTTTTAGGATATGAGGAAGAGGATGTAGATTATATTGGAGGCATACAGATTGGCGACAATATAGTAAAAATAGATAATAAAAAAATAAAAGATAGTCAGGATGTATCAAAAATTTTAAATGAAGCTAAAAAAAGTAAAGTAGAAGTGACTTTTGAAAGAAAAAATAAATATAAAACAGAGACAATAGAAACTAAAAAAGAAAATGGTAATTATAAACTTGGATTATGGGTGAGAGATAAGATATCTGGAATTGGAACTATGACTTTTTATGACCCTAATATGGAAAAATTTAAAGCAATTGGTCATGCTATAAAAGATTCGGACACTAATGAACTATTAAAGATTAAGCAAGGGTATATATATAAACCAGAAAAACTAAAAATATTAAAAGCTAGTAATGAAAAAGTAGGCAGAATAAAAGGTGATTTTAATGATAGTAATCTGATGGGAAATTTTTCGAATAACTCAAAATTAGGTATAAGTGGTAATATTACAGAAAAACAAAATAAAGAATTTAATTTAGCAAATAAAGAATTACAATTAATCGAAGTTGGAAGACCTCAAGATGTAAAAATAGGGGATGCAATAATTCTTTTTGAAGACAAAAACAAAAATATAACAAGCTATGATATAAAAATAGAAAGTATAGTATATGATAAAGGAAATTATAGAGATATGGTAATAAAAGTTGTAGATGATAAGTTATTGGAATACACAGGGGGGATTGTACAAGGGATGAGTGGGGCTCCAATAATACAAAATAATAAAATTATTGGTGCAATAACTCATGTTTTTAGAGATAATCCGAAAAAAGGATATGGTATTTTTATAGATGAAATGATAAAATTGTAGGTGAGGCATTAAAAAAATTTATTATTTTATCACTTATCTAGGAGGAATATAATTTTGAAGTGTCGAATATGCTTTAGAGTAGATAATTAGGAACAATTTGTGTAAAAAGTTTAGTTTTCTGTAATAAGAAGATGTTTTTTAATGGGGGGATTTTTAGTGGAAAAAATCAAAATAGTTTTAGCAGACGACAATAAGGATTTTTGTCAGGTATTAAAAGAGTATTTGTCTAATGAGGATGATATCGATATATTAGGCATAGCTAAAGATGGGATTGAAGCATTAGATTTAGTAAAAAAGACACAACCAGATTTATTAATATTAGACGTAATAATGCCACATCTGGATGGATTAGGTGTAATTGAAAAATTAAATACTATGGATATACCTAAAATGCCAAAAATAATAGTACTATCAGCAGTAGGTCAAGATAAGATAACTCAAAGCGCAATAAATCTAGGGGCAGATTACTACATAGTAAAGCCGTTTGATTTTGTTGTGTTTATAAACAGAATTAGAGAACTAGTTTCTAATAGAGTTACTCAAGTAGAGCCAAAGCCTAGACCAGTTCAAGAAACTCAAATGACAAGAAGTGATTTCGTTAAAAATGTAGGTAATATAGAAACAGAAATCACAAATATAATACACGAAATAGGAGTACCAGCTCATATAAAAGGGTATTTATATCTAAGAGAAGCTATAAAAATGGTCATTGATAATGTTGAACTTTTAGGTGCAGTAACAAAAGAGTTATATCCAAGTATAGCTAAAAAATTCAATACAACACCAAGTAGAGTTGAGAGAGCAATAAGACATGCCATAGAAGTTGCATGGAGTAGAGGCAAAGTTGACACAATAAATCAATTATTTGGATATACGGTACACAATACTAAAGGAAAACCAACTAATTCAGAATTTATAGCAATGATTGCTGATAAATTAAGATTAGAACATAGTATGGTTAAATAAATAGACAGAAAAAGTAAGACCTTTTAATGAAGGTATTGGCAATAAATATGCATTACAAACAGCAAAACGGTATAACCAATAGGGTTATACCGTTTTGCTGTTTTAATATATAATAAAAGCTTTATTTTTTCTTTATTATTTATTTAATATAATTTTATTATAATATGGCCATATTATGTACCTTTGTCAGTTGTAGATTAATGTTGATTTGTTTTTTAATATAAAAATATACTTTAACAAGTCGAAACATTAATTTTTAAAGTATATTACAAAAAGTATTAAATAAAAAAATCATAAAATATAGTGTTATAATGATTAAAGATGTAAGACCAACTTAAAACATTTATTTTATTCTTAAGTAATGCTATAATATAATGTGATTTTAATAATGATAGTGGAGGTTTAAAAATGAGAGTCGAGGCCCCTATAAAAGTAGATCGAAAAACTAAAAAGCTTGCTAAAAGAGTTGAAAGTGGGGAAATAGCAGTTATAAATCATATAGACATAGATGAAGTTGCTGCAAACTCTTTGGTAGAAGCCAAAATAAAACTTGTCATAAATGCGGTTCCTTCTATAAGTGGTAGATATCCTAATAAAGGTCCAGGAATATTGACTGAGAATAATATCTTGATAATTGATAATATTGGAGAAGAATTATTTGAAGAATTAAAAGAAGGACAGACTATAGAAGTTATAGATGGAAAGATATATAGAGAAGGAGAGTTTTTAGGTGCAGGTGAAGTTTTAGATAAGTATGAAGTTTCGTATCAAATAAAGGCTGCTTATGAAAACTTAGCCGTAGAATTAGATAGATTTATAGACAATACTATAGATTATGCTAAAAAAGAAAAAGGATTTATACTTGGTGAAGTAGAAATTCCAAAAGTACAAACTAATTATGCAAATAAGCATGTATTAATAGTTGTAAGAGGTCAGGACTATAAAGAGGATTTAAGTACAATGCTTTCATACATAGAAGAGGTAAAACCTGTTCTAGTTGGTGTTGATGGAGGCGCAGATGCTTTAATTGAGTTTGGATATACTCCAGATGTAATTGTGGGAGATATGGATAGTGTAAGCGATGAAGCTTTAAAAAAAGCTAGTGAAATAGTAGTACATGCTTATACAGATGGTAGAGCACCAGGTCTTAAGAGAGTTCAAGAACTAGGTTTGGATGCAGTTGTATTTCCTGCACCAGGAACTAGTGAAGATATAGCTATGCTTATTGCGTATGAGTATAAAGCAGAGTTAATAGTAGCAGTGGGGACACATTCAAATATGATTGATTTCCTTGAAAAAGGAAGAAAGGGAATGGCAAGTACTTTTCTAGTTAGACTAAAGATAGGTTCTAAGCTTATAGATGCTAAAGGAGTTAACTTGTTATATAGAAGTAAGCTAAAGATAAAGTACATATGGGCGTTAATAGCAACAGCATTATTTCCTGTGTTGGTAGTTGCATCATTGTCACCAGGAGTTCAACAATTTATACAGTTAATGCAATTGAAATTTAAGGTACTATTACAGATGTAAATTTTAGGAGGATAAATATGCATATTAATATGAAATATTATATAGTCACTATTGGGGCTATATTTATAGCTTTGGGTATAGGCATGTTAGTAGGATTTAATTTAAATAATAATCAACAATTAAGCGAGCAGCAAGCAAATATAATAAATGACTTGGATGATAAATTTAATATTTTAAAAGAAAAAAATGATAAACTTGATGTAGATTTAGCAAAGGTAAATAAAGATTATGAAGAAGCAATTAATTTTATAAATAAAAATGTGGACAAGGTTTTAATTGGTTCATTAAGTGGAAAAAGTATAGGAATAATATCAGCTAATGAAAATGATGATTATACAAAAAATATAGAAGATATAATAAACAAATCTAATGGTAGTGTTGCATTTAACATAGTGTTAAAAGAAAATATAACAAATCCAGAAAAATTAAAAGAAATCTCAAGTAAATTAGGTACAGAAATTAAAAATACAAATGATGCAGTTAATTATATAATTGATACCTTGAAAAAGGAAGATGCAAGTGACATTTTGACATATCTTCAAGAACTAGATGTAATAAAATTTAACTCTATTGGTGACACATATCTAAAATATGAATCTGTTGTAATAGCTGGTGGAAATGATGCAAAAGATAATACAAAACAATTTGACAAAATAGAAAAATTTGTAGTTTCAAAAATAAAATCAGAAAATAAATATTTAGTAGAAGTTCAAAATACAGGAGTTAAAACTTCTTATGTAGAATTATATTCTAAAAATAAAGTTGCAACTATAGATAATATTGATGAAGGTGTAGGAAGTGTATCTCTAGCTATGCTTTTACAACAAGGTAATATAGTTGGTAATTTTGGTAGATTAGATACTGCAACTTCATTGTTGCCATCTATAAAATAGAAATAATTTTAAGGAGAGAAAAAATGGATTCTTATATAAGTATAATAATACCAGCTTATAATGAAGAAAGTAGAATAAACTATACATTAGAAAGTATAGTTGGAATTAAAGAAATAAATGAAATAGTAGTTGTAGATGATGGTTCAACAGATAATACTGCTAAGGTTGTATCTGAATTAAAGAATGAAAAAATTAAATTTTTTAAGTTAGATAAAAACAGAGGTAAAGGATATGCTTTAAACTATGGGCTTAAAGTATCAATGAAAAGCGCAAATATTATAGGATTTTTGGATGGAGATCTAGGTAATTCAGCTAAAGAAATTGAAAAATTAATTGTACCAATATTAAATGGTGAAGCTGATGTTACTATAGCAAAGTTTCCTCCTGCAAAGAAAAAAGGAGGTCTGGGATTTGTAAAAGGTTTAGCTAAAAATTCTGTTTTTGAGATGACAGGAGTTGAACTAGATGCAACTCTGTCAGGTCAAAGAATATTTAAAAGAGAAGTTTTAGAAAAATTTGATGAAATACCTTTTGGATATGGTGTTGAAGTTGGAATGACGATTGATATACTAAAGTATGGTTTTAAAATTAAAGAAGTATTAGTAAACATGACTCATAATGAAACTGGCAGAAATTTAAAAGGATTTATTCATAGAGGCAAGCAGTATTATCATATAAAAAAGGTTTTAGGACAAAAAAAGAAAGAATGGAGGTAGTATCTTAGTGAAAGATTATATACTTTATACCATTTTATTATTAACAGGATTATTTGGAACCTATGCTGCAATACCACTATTTAAAAATTTATTGATAAATGGAAATATACTTAGACCAAACTACAAAAAAGATATGATACCAGTAAGTATGGGAATTGTATTTTTACCTATGCTTGTGATTAATGGAATAATACTTGCATTTTTTACTACAGAATATAGAGATTTAGCATATATATTTATGTTTATGTTTGGTATGATATCCATGTTTTTTGCAGGAATACTAGACGATATTATTGGAAATAGAAATGTAAGTGGTCTAAAAGGTCACTTTAAAAGTTTATTTAAAGGAAGTCTTACAACTGGAGGCTTTAAGGCGTTGTTTGGTGGATTTGTAGGACTTATAGTTTCTGTGTCTATATCAAAAGACATAATAGATATAATAGTAAATACATTAATAATAGCTCTATCAACCAATTTAATGAATCTTTTAGATTTAAGACCAGGAAGAGCAATAAAAGCATATTTATTTATAATGGTGATTGTATTTTTAACATTGACAGGATTTGTTCAAGTTCTTCCACTGCTTATAGTTCCAAATGTACTTGCATACTTTAATTATGATTTAAAGGCAAGAGCAATGATGGGAGATACTGGTTCAAATGTTCTTGGAATGTCTATTGGAATTCTAATTTCTTTTGGATATCCATTTAATATCAGACTGGGATGGTTAATATTTGTAGTTATTATGCATATATTTACCGAAAAATACTCATTGACTAAAATAATAGAAAAAAATAAATTATTAAATTTTATAGATAAGTTGGGAAGGTAGCATTATGATAAGCAAAAGAGTGGGGATTGTTGAGTCAATTGTAAGTCAAACTGAAACGTTGGATGATATAAGAGTAAATATAAATGGAGAAATACAAAGAGCATACAATTATCCAAAACTGTCTGGAGTAGTAGATATAGGGGATGAAGTAGTTTTAAATACAACAGCAGTAGAACTAAGTCTAGGAACTGGTGGATACCATTTTGTAATAACTAATTTAAACAATTTGGAATCTAGTTTAATTGAAGGTGGTCATATAATGAAACTTAGATATACACCACTTCAAATAAAGGTAGACGCTGTTGAGGAACAAGAAAGCATTTATCATGATAAATTTGATGATTTTACAGAGTTAGAAGGCCTTCCTGTTGTAGTAGGAACTCTTCATAGTATGTTAACTCCATTTGTAGCTTCATTTAAAAGAAATAACCCTAATAAGAAACTAGTATATATAATGACTGATGGAGCATCTCTTCCAATTTATTTAAGTAAAAATGTAGATACTTTAAAAGAAAAAAAATTAATAGATAGTACAATAACTATAGGAAATGCATTTGGGGGAGACTATGAGTGTATAAATATATACACTGCATTGATTACAGCAAAAGAAATATTAAAAGCCGATGTAGTATTTGTAAGTATGGGACCAGGAATTGCTGGTACAGGTACTAAATATGGATTTACAGGAATTGAACAAGGTCCAATTCTTGATGCTGTAATAAAGCTTGGAGGACAAGCAATAGCAATTCCAAGAATTAGTTTTGCTGACAAACGAGAAAGGCATCAAGGTATTTCACATCACAGTATGACTGTATTTGAAGAAATTGTAAATGTAAATATAGATATACCAATAACTATATATGATGATGAAAAATTAAAATTTATAAAAGAACAAGTTAAAACTAGTGGTTTAGATAAAAAGCATAATATAATTTATATAGATAATAATAAAACGAAAGAGGATTTAGACTATTTTAATCTAAAAGTAAAAAGTATGGGAAGAAATTATGAGCAAGATGAGGCATTTTTCAAAGCTGCAAGTACAGCAGCATATTACTTAATGGAGGTTTAAGATGGTATTAGAAGAAAAAACTATTAGTAGTGATAGAGTTTATACAGGTAAGGTAATTACTTTAAAGGTCGATACTGTTGAAATTCCAGGACAAGGATATCAAAAGAGGGAATTAGTAGAAGTTGGTGGTGCAGTAGGAATAGTTGCAATTACAGATGATAATAAAGTTGTATTAGTGAAGCAATTTAGAAAACCTATAGAAAAACCAATTTTTGAAATTCCAGCTGGTAAGCTAGAAAAAAATGAAAGTCCTAAAGAATGTGCTGAGAGGGAGCTAAAAGAAGAAACTGGTTATAGTGCAAAAAATATTAAGCTAATACATAAATTTTTCACTTCAGCAGGTTTTTCTAATGAGATAATGTTTGTATATTTGGCAACAGGTCTTACTCCAGGAGAAAATAATCTAGATGCAGATGAATTTTTAGATGTTTACGAAGTTGAACTTGAAGAAGCCTATAATATGGTATTAAAAAATGATGTTGAAGATGCAAAAACTTCTATTGGATTATTATTAGTAAAAGATATGTTTAAAAATTAATATTTATAAAAATGAATAACCCCTTGTCCTACAGCATATTATTTTATAAAGGACAAGGGGGAATAAAATTGAGAAAAACATATAGAAAAAATGATTTTAGAGAATTAAATAGACAAATAATTATTATAGGATTGTTGTTTATGATGTCTATTGTTATTGGGTCCTATATAAATAAAATATTACCAGGTTCTAATGATAATATATTAAACAATATAAATCCTGCTGTAGAGTATTATAATCTGAATATAAATGTAAAAGATACCGTTCTACAAAATTTAAAGTCAGATACAATCTTTATGGGCTCGATAGCTCTATTAAGTCTATTTGTAGTAACAATTCCAGCAGTATTAGTAATTTTTGTATTAAAGGGAATGTCAATTGGATATACAATAAATAGTTTTATATTGGCATTAAAATTTAAGAGTGCAAAAATGATTTTGATAATATTATTTAAAAATTTGATTATTATTCCATGTGCAATCATATTAACATTAATTAGTTTAAGCTATTTTAAAGAGATGGTTTATGAATTTAAAAAGAAAAATAGAAGAAATATGCAGTTTTTAATTAAGAGGTACATACTAAATATTATAATTATAATAGCACTATCATTGGGGTTGCAATTAATATTAAATACTGTAAGTATTGGTATTATTAAGTTCCTAGTTAAATAAAGGAGTTTATAATGGATATTATAGAGGGATATATAGATTACATAAAAGATAAAAAAAAATTATCAGAGAACACAGTGGCATCATACTTTATGGATATAAAAAAATATATGGAATATATAAATCAAAAAAGCATTAAACTAGTAGATATAGTAGAAAATGATATTATAAGTTATTTAATAAAGTTGGAAAAAGATAATGTATCAATAGCTACAATAGCAAGGATGATATCATCTATAAAATCTTTTCATGATTATTTATTTTTAAATCATGTATGTACAAATAATCCTGCAAAGGATATAAAAAAACCTAAGGTAAAAAAAGAAAATATAAATATACTTACAGAAGAAGAAATTGAAAGATTATTAAATTTTCCTAAGTTAACAACACCTAAATTAATTAGGGACAAGGCTATTTTTGAAGTATTATATGGTACAGGTATAAAAGTATCAGAGCTAGTAGATATGAATGTAGACGATGTTGACTTGGATATTGACTATATATATTGTAGTTCATGCTGTAAAAGCCAAAGAGTGATACCTCTTTGTGATATTACAAAACTTTATTTAGATAAATATTTAAAAGAAGCAAGACCTAAAATAGCTGTAGAAGGTGAAAAGTCATTATTTGTAAGTTCATTAGGACAAAGATTCACACGACAAGGTCTTTGGAAAGTTATAAAAAAATATTCTAATTTAGCTAATATAGATAAAAACATAAATCCTACAATGCTTAGACATTCATTTGCTATTCATCTTTTGAATGAAGGTGCTAACATTGCTGTTGTAAGTAAAATCTTAGGAAATGTTAATTTGTCTAGTTTACAAGTATATTTAAACCACATAGATAAAAACGTGAGAAGAGAAATAAAAGAAAAACATCCTAGAAATGATATTGATATAGAGTTACAAAAAGTAGAAGCTAAATAGACTATATAGCAAATTTTATAATTTAAAAGGAGCATATTTATATGAGCAGAGTAATTTGGATTGTAATTGATAGTGTTGGAATAGGAGCATTACCTGATGCTGAAAATTTTGGAGACAGTAAGGATGTAAGTACTCTTGGAAATATATTTAAAGAATATCCAGAAATACAAATTCCTAATATGAGAAAATTAGGTATAGGAAATATAGATGGTGTAGATTTTTTTGAAGATGAAAAAGAGCCAATAGGATGCTTTGGAAAATGTAAAGAAATGTCTCAAGGAAAAGATACTACTACTGGTCACTGGGAAATGACTGGGATAATAGTTGATAAACCTTTTAAAACATTTGAACATGGATTTTCAAAAGAAATTATAGAAGAGTTTGAGAAAAAAACTGGAAGAAAAGTAGTAGGAAATAAGCCAGCTTCAGGGACTGTGATAATTGATGAATATGGAGAACATCAAATAAAAACTGGAGATGTAATAGTATATACTTCAGCTGATAGTGTATTTCAAATAGCAGCTAATGAAGAGGTGATTCCACTAGAAGAGTTGTATAGTATGTGTAAAATAGCTAGAGAAATAATGATGGGTGATAATGCAGTGGCTAGAGTAATTGCCAGACCATTTATAGGTAAAAAAACAGGTGAATTTGTTAGAACTTCAAATAGAAGAGATTATTCACTGGACCCATTTGAACCAACTGTACTTGATAATATAAAAGAATCAGGTCTTGAAGTATTAGCTGTTGGAAAAATAGAAGATATTTTTAATGGTAAAGGAATTACAGAAGCTATTCATACTAAAAGTAATATGGATGGAGTAGATGAAACTTTAAAATATATGAAACAAGATAATAAAGGCTTGATATATTCAAACCTTGTTGATTTTGATTCAAAATATGGTCATAGAAGAGACCCAGAAGGATATAAGAAAGCACTTGAAGAGTTTGATAATAGGCTTCCTGAGATAATGAGCAATATGAGGGAAGATGATATTCTTATAATTAATGCAGACCATGGAAATGACCCAACATATAAAGGTACAGACCATACAAGAGAATATATTCCAGTAATGATTTATGGTAGTAAGATTAAAAAAGGATTTAATTTAGGAATAAAAGATACTTTTGCTGATATTGGAGCAACTGTTGCAGATATATTGGATGTAAAACTGTCTAAACATGGAACGAGTTTTAAAAAAGATTTATTTTAAATATTAAATAGAAGATAAATATATAAGCTAATAAAAATTATCTTAATAGAATGAATGGAGGGATTGGAATGTTTGAAAAGATAGAACAAAGTAGTAAATTTATAAATTCTAAAATTAATATAAAGCCTAAAGTTGGTCTAATATTAGGTTCTGGGCTTGGTGATTTAGCAAATGATATAGAAGATTCTGTCATAATTAAATATAGCGAAATTCCAAATTTCCCTGTTTCAACAGTAGAAGGACATGCTGGGCAACTTGTTATTGGAAAGCTTGCAGGAAAAGAAGTAATTGCTATGCAAGGAAGATTTCATTACTATGAAGGTTATTCTCAAAAAGAAGCCACTTTTCCAGTTAGAGTTATGAAAGCTCTTGGAGTCGAAATTATTGTAGTAACTAATGCTGCTGGTGGTGTAAATAAGCAATTTAAACCAGGGGATTTGATGATTATAAGAGACCATATAAATTTTAGTGGTAGTAATCCATTAGTAGGAAAAAATGATGATAGACTTGGAGATAGATTTCCAGATATGTCAGATGCATATTCATGTAAATATATAGATATAGTTAAAGAGTGTGCTAAAGAATACAATATAGATGTAAAAGAAGGTGTATATATGTTCTTTAGTGGACCCAATTATGAAACACCAGCAGAAGTAAGAATGGCTCAAATATTGGGGGCTGATGCAGTTGGAATGTCAACAGTTCCAGAAGTTATAGTAGCAGCACATTCTAATATTGATGTTATTGGTATATCTTGTATAACTAATATGGCTGCTGGTATCTTAAATCAACCATTAAGTCATGAAGAAGTTATACAAACTACTCAAAAAGTCAAATCAGAGTTTTTGAACTTAGTTAAGAGTACAGTTAAGAATTTATAGAGGATTTAAGTAAATTTATTATAAAATAGATAATGTACAATTTGAAAATAATTAATAAGGAGCTGTCTTGATATAGAAAAGTATTTCTAATAAGAGACAGTTTTTTATAATATTATAATATATAAATATGTTTATAAATTTATTTACATTATTACAGGTTAGAATGGAGATTTCAAGTATGAGAATGTATGATATTATAAAAAAAAAGAGAGATAATTTAGAACTTAGCAAAGAAGAGATAAATTACTTTATAGAAAACTATTCTAAAGGAGATATACCTGACTATCAAGCTTCTGCACTATTAATGTCTATTTATTTAAATAAGATGAATAGACAAGAAACTGTATATCTTACAGAGGCAATGATGCACTCTGGTGATATGATAGAGCTTTCAGATATCGAGGGTATAAAAGTAGATAAACACAGTACAGGTGGTGTCGGAGATAAGACTACAATAGCTCTTATTCCTTTAGTTGCTTCATGTGGAGCACCAGTTGCAAAAATGTCTGGAAGAGGTCTCGGACATACTGGAGGAACTATTGATAAATTGGAAGCTATACCAGGTTTTTCTACAGAAATGGATATAAATAAATTTATTGATTCTGTAAACAAGCATAAAATAGCAGTTTGTGGTCAAAGTGCAAAGGTAGCAATTGCAGATAAAAAAATCTATGCTCTTAGGGATGTTACAGCAACTGTAGACAATATATCATTGATAGCATCTAGTGTAATGTCTAAAAAGCTAGCTTCCGGAGCTGATGCAATCGTATTAGATGTGAAAACTGGAAATGGGGCATTTATGAAGACTTTAGAGGAGTCTTTTGAATTGGCAAAAGCTATGGTTGATATAGGTGTTGGTATGAATAAAGATACCATAGGAATTGTGACAGATATGGATGAACCTCTAGGCTTTGCTGTTGGGAACTCTTTAGAGGTTATAGAAGCAATTGAAACCTTAAAAGGAAATGGACCAAAAGACCTTGTTGAATTATGTGAAGTTTTAGGAGCATATATGCTGGTTTTAGCAAAAGTTGCATGTAACTTTAATGATGGTATTGAAAAGATACAAGAATCAATAAAATCTGGTAGAGCTATAGATAAACTTAAAGAGTTCATAGAAAATCAAGGTGGAAATAAAGATATAGTTGATGATTATTCTCTATTTAAAGAATCAAAGTATAAGTATCCAATCAAATCAGATAAATCTGGGTATATAAGTAAGATTAAGGCAGAAGATATAGGCATATCAGCTATGATTCTTGGAGCTGGTAGAGAAACTAAAGATGATATTTTAGATTTATCAGCAGGAATAATTTTAGAAAAAAAAGTTGGAGATTATGTAAAAAAGGGTGAAGTTTTAGCACATATGCACTATGATGATGAGAAAAAACTTACATTAGCAAAGGATAGATTCGTCAATTCATATTCTATTGTAGATGAAGAAATAGAAAAAAATAAATTAGTATATGGTATTGTAACTAAAGATGAAATTAAAAAATTTTAGAAAAAGTGATTATAAAAAGCCTAACATGTTAAAAATAGTGTTAGGTTTTTTATTTTTTTGAAAAGTTTGAGAAGTATTAAATATATAATAATAAAAATATATTTTAAAGTATTTTTTTATAATATAAATAAGTTTATTCGACAAGATGATTGAAAATTACAGTGCTTAGTTTTATAATAGAAAATGGACAAATATACATAAGGAGTAGATTATATTATGAATTTTAAAAAAAATAGATTGAAAATAGTAGCATTAATAGTTGTTATTTTAATTGTTGTGGTAGGTATATTTGTGTCTATGCAAATAGGTCCTTATGACAAAAATAACAAAGAAGATGTAATTATTGACATTCCAAGTGGAGCATCAGTTGGAAAAATATCTGACACACTATATGAAAATAAATTAATAAAAAATGAATTATTGTTTAAATTGATAGTAAAAATAAGTAATAAGGCACCATCTATAAAATCAGGAACATATTTACTTAATCAATCGTATTCAAATAATGATATAATAAGCCTTTTAGCTTCAGGAAAAATATATCATGATGGTGTAAAAGTAACTATTCCAGAAGGGTCTACATCTAAAGAAATTATATCAATATTAGTAAATAAAAACTTAGGAGATAAAACTACCTTTGAAAATCTAATAAAAAAACCTCAAGAGTTTTATGACAAGTTTACATTCTTAAAAGAAGATGGAATAACTTCTTTAGAGGGATTTTTGTATCCAGAAACATATTATTTTAATTCAAAGAAACAATCAGAGGAAGATATTTTAAATGAAATGTTAAACGTATTTGATAGTAAATATACAGACAAATTTAAAAAGAAACAAAAAGAATCAAAGATGACTCTTCAAGAAGTAATGGAGATGGCTTCAATAATTGAAAAAGAAGCTGTACTTGATAAAGATAGACCAATAATTGCAAGTGTATTTTACAATAGACTTAAAGTAGGTATGCCTCTTCAATCAGATGCAACAATACAATATATATTTGAAGAAAGAAAGAAAATTGTAACTTATAATGATTTAAAAATTGATTCACCATATAATAGTTACAAAAATAAAGGATTACCTCCTACACCAATATCAAATCCTGGTATAAAATCTATTGAGGCAGCACTTTATCCAGATAAAACAGATTACTTGTATTTTGTAGCAAAGATTGATGGAGGAAATAACTATAGTACAAACTATCAAGACCATTTAAAATATGTTAAAGAGTACAAGGAAGCGAGAGATAAACAAGGTAAAGATACAAAAACAACAAATAATGAAAATACCACAAAATAAACAATGATTATAAAAAGTCTAACAGGGTAAGAATAATGTTGGGCTTTTTTATTGAAAATTGTTATTCTTAGATTTATAATAAAGAAAGTGTAAATATACAGAGCAATATGAATTTAAAAAATAATAAATTAAGACAAAATTTTGATGTTTATTATTTTAGGGAGTGTTTTTATGAGTAATATAGTTAATGACTTGGTTGAAGATTATATAAGAGTAACATTAAAAGAAAAAGAAGGACTTTTAAAAGATTTGGAAATTTATGCTGAAGAAAATAGTGTTCCTATAATACACAAAGAAGTTTCAGACTTGTTAAAAGTTTTATTAAAGATTCAAAAGCCGAAAAGAGTTTTAGAAGTAGGATGTGCAATTGGTTATTCTTCTATTTTCTTTGCAACAATCATAGGAAAAGGTGCAGATATAATAACTGTTGAAAGAAGCGAAAAAATGATAGAAAAAGCAAAAGAAAATATAAAATTAGCTGGATTTGAAAATAACATAACTATACTAGAAGGAGATGCAGAAGAAAAATTGAGTCAAATCCAAGGTGAATTTGACCTTATATTTATAGATGCAGCAAAAGGTCAATACAAGCTATTTTTTGATTTAGTTATAGATAAGCTAAAAGATGGTGGACTATTAGTTTCTGATAATATTTTATATAAAGGAATGGTTGCACATGATGATTTTGTTGTAAGAAGAAAGAAAACCATAGTAAAAAGAATGAGAAATTATTTAGATTATATATGTAATTGTGATTATTTGAGTACATCATTGATACCAATCGGAGATGGTGTGGCATTAAGTTATAAAGAAAGTAAAAGAGGTGACGTAGATGGAATTAAATAAAGTTGAACTTTTAGCTCCAGCAGGTGATTTGGAGAGATTAAAAATAGCTATAACATATGGAGCAGACGCTGTCTATATAGGTGGAGAAATCTTTGGAATGAGGTCTGCTGCAAAAAACTTTAGTAAAGAAGATATGGCAGAAGGTGTAGCTTTTGCACATGAGAGAGGGAAGAAAGTCTTTGTAACAGTAAATATAATACCTCACAATGAAGATTTCCTACAATTAGAAGCTTATTTATTGGAGTTAGAAGAGATAGGAATAGATGCAGTTATAATAGCTGACCCAGGTGTTCTTAGTGTAATTAAAAAAGTAATTCCAAATATGGAAATACATTTAAGTACACAAGCAAATACAACTAATTATCTTAGTGCCAATTTTTGGTATGAACATGGAATAAAAAGAGTTGTAGTGGCAAGAGAATTATCATTTGATGAAATATCTGAAATAAGAGCTAAAACACCTTTAGATATGGATATAGAAGCTTTTATGCATGGAGCTATGTGTATCTCTTACTCAGGAAGATGTTTGATAAGTAATTATATGACTGGAAGAGATGCAAACAAAGGTTCTTGTGCTCAATCTTGCAGATGGCAATATCATTTAGTTGAAGAAAAAAGACCTGGTGAATATTTCCCTATATATGAGGATGAAAGAGGTACATTCTTTTTTAACTCAAAAGATTTGTGTATGATAGAATACATACCAGAATTAATTAAATCTGGTATAACAAGCTTAAAAATAGAAGGAAGAATGAAGACATCGTATTACGTAGCAACAGTTGTAAGAGCATATAGAATGGCAATAGATGAATTTTATAAGGACCCTGAGAACTGGAAATTTAATCCTATGTGGATGGAAGAGTTGAAGAAAGGGAGTCATAGACATTTCACATCAGGTTTTTACTTGAATAAGCCAACAACAGAAGACCAAAATTATCAATCAGCATCATATGTTAGAAACTATGATTTTATAGGTATAGTTAGAGAGACAGAGGATGAAAATGGGCTTATTGTAGTTGAACAGAGAAATAAAATGTGTGTTGGTGATGAAATAGAAGTTATGGGACCTTATAAAGAAACTATGTTTACTAAAATAGAAAAAATGTACAACGAAGAAGGAGAGCCTATAGAATCAGCTCCTCACCCTAGACAGATAGTTAAGTTAAAACTATCTGTAAAAGTTGAGAAAGATTATATGCTTAGAAAAGTTATAGAAGAAAAAGTTGAAGAGTAATAAAAATTTAATAAAAATAGTATTAGCCCCTTAGAAATTGTCAATAATGAAATTATCTAAGGGGTGATTTCATGTCAAAAAAAAAGACTCCATTTTTTAAAAAAGTGGGAAAGAGAAGCTGGTATATATTTACTATAATTTTAATAATTTATAGTGGTTTAATATATAGGCTAGTTGATATACAGGTATTAAAAGGTGATAAGTACAAAAAAAATGTTGAATCTCAGAGTGTTGAGAAAGTAGAGTTAAATAGTGGACGAGGCATAATTTATGATAGAAATAATAAGAAACTTACAGATACAAGTAAAGTTCAGATTTTAGTTGTTGAGAAAGAAAAATTAAATAACAACTATAAAATACTGGAACTTGTTAAGAAGGCTACGAAGATGGATGATTTGGAAATATATAAAATTATACAAGAACAATTGGCACATCCTATAATACAAATTCAGACCGAAAATATTGATAAGAGCATGAAAAAACAACTTGAGAAGAATGGTATAATGTTAGAAGAAAAGACTATGCGATATTCACAGGATGGTTTATTATCACATACAATAGGTTATATAAAAGATGATGATAAATCAGGTCAATTGGGGATAGAAAAAAGTATGGATAGTGTGCTTAGAAACTCAAATGAAAAATATATAAGTGCCTTTAAAGCAGGAGATGCGGGAAACGAAAAATCTCTAAATATTTTAAAGGGAAGTGTAAAAACAATTGATGAAAAAGATAAAGATAAACATTTAAAAACTACTATTGATTATGATATTCAAAAAAATTTAGAGCAAATACTAAATAAAGAAGAAAATCCAACAGCAGCAGTGATTTCAGACGTATCTACAGGTGAAATTCTTGCTATGTGTTCTAGACCTAATTTTGACCAAAATAACATAGCAAAGAGTTTAAAGAGTAAAAATGGAGAATTTGAGAATAGAGTCATAAAATCGACATATCCGCCAGGTTCTGTGTTTAAGATGGTAGTGCTATTTTCTGCGCTTGAAAATGGAGTTGTAGATGAGAATTATACCTATAATTGCAAAGGTAAAACTAAAGTTGGAAATAGTAATGAAATATTGCGATGCAATAAACTAGATGGACATGGTCTTCAATCCTTACAGCAAACTTTTTCTAATTCATGTAATCCAGCATTTTTAGATATAGCAATGAAAGTTGGTAAAGAGAAGATATTAAAATCTGCTGAAAAATTACATTTATTTGAAAAGGTTGATATTGGTCTTGATGAAGAACGAATTAGAGAAGCTCCAAAAAATATATCAATACGTAATTTAGCTATAGGTCAAGAAAATATAGAATTTACACCACTCCAAATAAATCAAATGACCCAGATAATAGCTAATAATGGAACATTTGAACCATTATATTTATATAAAAGTCTTGTAAATAATGATATGGAGACAGTAAAAACCTATAAGTCTTCAAAAAAAGAAGAAATTATTTCTCCTTATGTATGCACACAAGTAAAAGAAATTATGAAATCTGTTTCTAAAGTTGGAACAGCTAAAGTCCTAAAGGATTTAGAAGGAGGATGTGGGGTAAAAACTGGTACAGCTCAAAGTAGTCTGAATAAAAAGCCAATAGATCATGGTTGGATAACTGGATTTTATCCAGAGAAAAGACCTAAGTATGTAATAACTGTGCTAGTAGAAGGAACTCAAAAGGAAAGTAAATCAGCAATACCTATATTTAAAGAAATATGTGAAAGTATAAAATAAAGTCATGTATTATAAAATTTAAGGATATATCGTAATTTTAATTTTTAGGCAAGTTGTTTTGTCTAATGTTATACGATATATCCTTCTAAAAATATAATATTAATTTTCTTGAACAAGCTCTTTTTCTAGTTTTTTAAGAGCTTTTTTTTCGATTCTGGACACATATGATCTAGAGATATCAAGTCTTTGTGCTATTTCTCTTTGAGTTTTATACCCATAAGGAGTTAACCCGTATCTTAACTGGACAATTTCTCTTTCTCTAGGAGTAAGGATTTTGTTAAGTTGTTCATATAGTTTTCCAACTTGAACTTTTAACTCAACTTCGTCAAGAACATAGTTGACATCTGTACCAAGTATATCCAAAAGACTTATTTCATTACATACTACTCTTTATATGTTATTGGTATTACTGGTCTTCATGTAATTTCAAATGAACCATTAATTCAAAAGAATCTAGTTTTTGTTCTTTAGATTTGTAATAAACTGCTTTATCAATTACAGATTTTAGGAGTTTATTTTTTCCAAGTAAATCTGAATCGTGGTAAAGTGATAGTACAGTTTTAATATCTTCTATCATTTTAGCATTATCTTTTTTAACAGTATTTAATTTATTTTTTACTGTCTTGATTGAATCTTTAATTTCCTCAGTTCTTGAACTTATATTATTAGACCTTTCAATAAATGTATCTTCATCATATATTCCTCGCTCCAATAAATCATATAACTTATTTTTTTGCTTACTCAATTCTTTTAATTCAGTTTCTAAGCTTTTTAATACTCGCTTTTGAAATTCTATATTGCTGTCTTTATTATTTTTATCTAAGTCTATATCAGATGCTTTTAATTGATATTTTTTTACAGTGTCTTCCAAAGATTTTAAAATGGCAGCTTCAATAAATTCAAAGCGAGAACTTTTATTACAACCAGGATGATAACAAATTATATAGTCGTGGTCTGCATATGGTCTATGTACTAATGGTCTACCACAGTTTTTGCAAATTATTATTCCTGCAAGTGGATTTTTTATTTGATTACCATAGCTGATGTGACCATTTTTTTTGAGTATAGTTTGAGCCTTTTTCCATGTTAATTCACTTATTAAAGGTTCATGCTTTCCTTTTGCCTCAATCCATTCATCTTTAGGTCTTAGCTTAACTGTTTTTATTTTGTTTGGATTTTTAGATTTTTTATAGTCCTTTTTTTGCCATTGAATATATCCACAATAAACTTTATTTTTTATTATATTTGTGATTGCAGAGTTATACCAGTTAGCACCTGTAGCAGTTTTAATGCCCAAGTTATTTAGATATTTTGATATTTTACTACAACCCATATCCTCATTAATATATAAGTCAAAGATAGTCCTAACTACATCAGCATCATTATTTGGTATAAGTATTCTTTCTTTTCTGCCTGTTGTTACAGCATCATATCCAAATGGAGCAGAAGTTCCTATGAAATTACCTTCTTCAACTGATTTTATTCTTCCTCTTTGCATACGTCTAGATATAAGTTTTAGCTCTTTTCTTGCCATAAAGGCTTCAAATTCTGAATATTCTTCATCAAATTCATCTGTTAGGTCATATGTTTTTCTAGGTGTTATAATTTTGGTTTTACTTTCTTTAAAAGTTTCTAATATTATACCTTGGTCTTTCATATCCCCACGACCAAGTCTGTCTAAGTCCATAACTAAGACGGAATCGTATTTATTTTCTTCAACTTCCTTTAGGAGTTCAATCATTTTAGGTCTATGTATTATACTTTCACCAGAAACTAGCTCTTCTTTTATCTCAGATACATCCAAGTTTTGTTCTTTTGCTAGTTTTAGTAGGGTTGATTTATGTCTACTTAAAGTTTCAAATTCTCCTTGTTTTTCTGCCTCTTCATCAGCACGAGATTTTCTTAAGTATATAGCAACACTCATATAAATAATCACACTCCTTGAATATATTATATATTATATTAAGTATATAAGGGTATAATTTATGATAATTAAAACTTGATATAATTGTAAAAATAGTATGAAAATTTCGCATGAATCGACAGCATTCAGTAGGTAAATATAGTATAATTCAATTGAAAACAATTTTTAAGGGGGAATTATATGTGTAATTTCAAAAAAATACTAGGCTTGTTTATGATAATTATGTTATCAGTTTCTGTGGTAGCATGCTCTAGTGGGGGAGATTCAAAAGATGAAAGCAAAGGTAAGGACAAGCAATTTATCGAGGATTTAGGAAAAGGTTTAAAAAAAAGATGGGATTTGGCATCTAAAGAAGAAGCTGGAACATTAAACTTAGAGCAGAATGAAGCTTATGAAAAATTTGTAGAAGCAGAAATGGATGCTGTATCAAAATATAAAGATGCTGAGTTTGACAGCCCAGAACTTGGTAAATTGGCAAAAGATTATATAAAAGCTCTTGAAGATTCAAAGGAAGCCATAAAATATTATTCAAACGACCCATTGAAGTTTTCAGAACTTTGGGAAAAGCCTTATAATGAGAGAAGTACAATATTGTTGACTTTAGTTGACAAGTTTGGTTTGAAAGTAGATGAAAAAGAGTTTAAGGTATTAAAAGACAATGCACAAGTTGTAAATGAAGAAAACGATTCAAAAGAAAAAATTGATGCTATGGTAAAAGGTATAAAATTTGAAAAAGTAAAAGATGAATATGATTGGAAGACTTATCAAGCTACTGTAGAAAATACAGGTGATTTAGATCTTCAAGACTTTTACTTAGATATAAATTTAATAGACAAAGATGGTGTAATAATTGAGACACAAACATCAACATCAGTAAATGGAACTTGGAAGAAAGGTCAAAAAGTTAGACTTGAGTTTAATACAGATAAGGATTTTGAAAAAATAGAGTGGACGCCTCATTATTCTGCAAACAATTATAGTATAACTGAATAGATAATTTATATCTAAAAATATATAGAAAGTATTAGCTAATTTAAGAGGATAGATTTTTAGTCTATTTTTAGTAAGACTATATAACTATTTTATATTAATTCAGCTACATGAAAAGGATGTATAATAATCAATGTTAATTTAGTTAATATTTATATTAAGTAATAATTTTCCTAATTTATGACAACTTTTTTCTATAAAGTGTTATATAATTTAAGTGAAAATATTTAGGAGGGGAAGATATTATGAAAATTAAAAAATTATTAACAATAGGGTTATCTTTATCTATGTTTATTGCTAGTTGCCCTATATCTGCAAATGCACTTGATAAGATTGATACAATTAAAGGTGTAGATAAATATGAAACTGCTGGACTTATCGCAGATAAGCAAAACTATACAACAGCTATACTGATTAATGCAGATAGTACAATGGCAGATGGATTATCTGCAAGTGGGCTTGCAGGTAGTACAAATGCACCTATTCTTTTAACTAAGAAAAATAGTATACCAAATGCTACACTTAAAAGAGTAGAAAAGGCAAAAAAAGTATATATAATCGGAGGAGAAAACTCTATTGATAAAGCAACAGAAACTGTTCTAAAAGATAAAGGGATAGAGATTAAAAGACTTCAAGGTAGTGATAGAATTAAGACAAGCTATGATGTTGCAAAAGAAATAAATTCAATTAACAAAGTAAATAAAGTAATATTGACTAATGCTTTTAAAGGAGAACCTGATGCAATGAGTGCTGCACCTGTAGCTGTTAGAGATAAAGCAGCTATAGTATTAACTGATGGAAAAAGTGTATCATTTAATACAACTGGTGTGGAAAGTTATGTAATAGGTGGCAATTCATCAATGAATGACAAACTAGTTAATGATACTAATTCAACTAGATTGGGCGGGACTGATAGATATGATACTAATGAAAAAATAATAAATAAATTTTATAGTGGAGTAAAAGAATTTTATATAGCAAGTGGTACTGATTTAGTGTATGCGCTTGTTGGCTCTACTATTGCTAAAAATAATGCTATTGTGTTAGTTGATAATGATAGTAATAAAAGTGTATTGAAAAGTACAACTAAATTAACTGCTATAGGAAATTTGAGTGATAGTATATTACAACAGTGTTTAAATGTGACAAAAAATATAGGAGATTCTAATACTGGAAGACAATATAAAGTAGAAGATGCTGCTAATGCAGTAAAAAAATTGTTAGGTGTAAATAAGTTTTACTATGAACCTAATTATTCAGAAGATGAAGATTTAATATTTATACTAGATAAAAACTTTGCTTTTTCAGGAAAAGAGTACTATGCATTTGCTTATATCAAACAAGGCGCAGAGGGTGATGTTAGATATTGTGTAGAAAAAAATGATATGAGTAAAGTTTATACATATGATGTTAATGGTAATATGAAAGTATGTAATCCTGATGATTATAAAAATAAAGAAAGTATAACAGAGGAACAAGCAAAACAGATAGCATTAAAAGAATGTGCGAAGAGACATAAAATCAATATCAATAACTTAATAGTTGATATGATAGATTTTAGAGATGATATATATAGTGGTAATGTTTATGCTGTTAAAATCAATTCAAAAAATAGCAATGGAACTTTTGGCTGGTTTTTTATAGATATAAAAACTGGAAAAATTTATAACTAAAATTAGAATATCTAAGTGTACATTTTTTATTAGATAGATTACCAAATTATGTTATAATATTTTTAGCAAGAAGATGTAATCTACAATTTATAGAGTGGAGTTCATACAAACAAAAGATTATCCTCCCAACAAAAATGGAGGGAGGTGATTATGTATGGATAATTTTTTACTGAGCATATTAGCTAGTATTCTAGCTAGCTATATAGTTTACTTAATAAGTAAGTTATTTAGAAAATGTAAAAAACCACTCAAAGCTGGCACTAAGAGTGGTTGGGAGTTTGATTTAAAAATCAAATTCCATAAATTCAAATAATATCATTTATGATGAACTCCACTCTACTGCTAAATAGATTGTAGTTCTTCTTGCTTTTATTATATCACAAGTTGGTATAAATATTCAAAAATAATAATTTTATATTTATTAATTAGAGAAGGATAGAGTAGGTTAAACTACTCTATTTTTATTTATGAACTACACTTTACATTGATTTTATTATATTCAATTTTTTAATATAGAATTTTAAAATTAAATACATCTTAAAATATTAAGTATAAGACAAGTTTATAGCCTCATATTTTATAATAAGGGGTGATATTGTGAAAATACTACAACAATTTAAACCATTTAAATATGATGCTGAAAAAGATATAGAATATGATGAGAAAATCATAGCTAATCAAAATACAGAAGTTTATATAATATATCCACGTATCTCTGATGAAGAAAACAAAAGAAGATGGAATGAACTTGATGCTGTAGCTAAAGAAATAGCTATTAATATAGCAATGAAAAAAGCTGAGACAGTTGAAAGTTAAAAAAATAGAGAAGTTGCTAATACTTAGCACTTCGCTGTAAAGAAATTGGACAAGTATTTTCATAGAGTTTTGATAACATTTTTGTAAAGTATATAATACCTAATAATTAGAGCCTTAGTTATTCAGTTAAAAAATAGTTCATTGGAGTTCAAGGTTTTAGAAGTTAGGTAGCAATAATATTTATGTAACATCATCAATAAATTATGAAAAAGAGTGTAAGAAAACAAAAAAGATAAATCATATCTATGAAGATTCACCTTTTTATATGAGAAAATCATCATCCTAATTTTGAATCAATATCTTTAAACTGGATAGTAATTTATTATCACTGTTTTCAATGTTTTTTTTCCTTGATTATGGTATGTATGTGTTGATTCGGCTGAAAAACAGATAGAGTCATTTTCTTTAAGTTGATAAACAGAATCATTTACTTCTAATCCTAACTGACCTTCTAGAATCATAATATATTCTTGAGATTTTTCAGAATGACCAATAGATGTATAACTGTGACCTTCCTCTAATTCCATTTGAAATAATTCAAAATTTCTAGTTGGTGTATTAGGATAATAACAATAAAGACGATAGTCTTCACTTTCTGAAATTTGAACATCTATGTCAGATTTTGAAACAATAAAAGTTTTATCTTGTGGTTGGTCAAGTATTGCAGTGTATGGTACATTTAGTCCATTTGCAATCTTCCAAATTGTGTTTACTGTAGGATTAGAATCACCCTTTTCAATTTGTGATAGCATTACTTTACTTACACCAGATAATTCAGCAAGTTGACCTAAACTTAAATTACGTTCATTACGTAATCGATTTAAATTTTTTGCAATAATAGTATTAATACTCATATGTACTCCTTAAATTGTAAATTATTGACAAATATAATTTACGAATGTATAATTTATTTAACATTATTTCTAATTTATGAATGCATAATAGATTAAATGTTAAATATACTGTACATCCGTAATATACATTATAATGTATAAATAATTGTTTTTCAACAGATGATAGTTAATCGATTAAGGGGGAATTGTGATGCATGTACTTAATAATGTTACAGAAGCAATAGGAAATACTCCAATGTTACACTTATCTAAAATAGTGAAGGAATTTGGAGTAGATGGTAATATTTATGCAAAGATGGAGTATTTAAATCCAGGATTTAGTAAAAAGGACCGTGTAGCATTACAAATGATTACAGAAGCAGAAAATGCAGGGCTATTAGTTCATGGACAAGCAGTTGTAGAATTGACAAGTGGAAATACAGGTACAGGATTGGCAATAGCTTGTGCATGTAAGGGTTATAAGTTTATTGCATGCATGTCAAAAGGAAATTCTATGGAAAGAGCAAGAATGATGAAAGCTTTAGGAGCAGAAGTAGTTCTTGTAGACCAAATGCCTAATTCAGTTCATGGACAAGTTTCTGGAGAAGATTTAGCACTTGTAGAAGTTGAGGCTCAAAAAATTGCAAAAGAAAGAAATGCATTTAGAGCAGATCAATTTAATTTAGAAGCTTGTAATCATGCACATGAATATTATACAGCAGAAGAAATGTGGAAACAATTAGATGGGAATATTGATGTATTTGTAGATTTCCTTGGAAGTGGTAGTACTTTTGCTGGTTGTTCGAAAACACTTAAAAAGCACAATTCTTCTATTAAATGCTATGTGGTTGAACCTTCAACAGCAGCAATTTATTCAGGCAAAGAAATAACTGATCAAGGGCATAAAATACAAGGTGGAGGTTATTCTATGGATTTACCATTAGTAGATAAAAAGTTTATTGATGGTTATATTCAGGTAACAGATGATGAAGCAACTAATGTAGCTAGAAAATTGGCTAAATTAGAAGGCGTATTTGCAGGTTTTTCTTCTGGAGCAAATGTATGCGCAGCAATTAAATTATTAGAGAGTTCAGAAAAAGGTAAAAATATAGTTCTTACTCTTAATGATAGTGGCTTAAAATACTTGAGTACTGATTTATATGAAGAATTATAATGACATTAAAATATTAATGTACCAACTTTTAAATTAAAAATATATATTAAAATTCATCAGTTATGTTTTAAAAAAAATCATAATTTAACTACAAAAAAGTATCTCTTTAAACCTGAGATACTTTTTTCATATTTTTTATATCTATAATACTTATTTATCAATAACTTGTATCTAGATAACAGATCTTAATTCATACACTTAGTTTTTTAAAAAGCTTTATACTAATTTTTTAATAATTCTTTATTTATATGATATTTTATGGATTTATTGTAGAATCTAAAATTCTCATGTGCATAGTTTAGAACCATATTTGACATTCAAAAGAGGTGAAAATACTACTTTGTAACCAAAGCCTAAGATAGGTGAAAACAAAATAATAGATAATAAAAAATTACATATAAAGAATAGTGTTTATTTCATTACCTTCTTTATCTGTTCCGATAGGGTCTTGTAGAGATACTTGTGATTTGTTTTTTTTGTTAGATCTGATATTCATTAAAATTTCATTTTCAATACATCTAGAAGCGTATGTTGCCAATCGAGTTCCTTTATCTATATTATAAGTTTCTATAGCTTTTATTAATCCTATTGTACCTATAGATATTAAATCATCTTGATCTTCTGTCGAATTGTTATATTTTTTTGCGATATAAGCTACTAATCTCATGTTTCTTTCAATCAATATATCTTTTGCACTTTTATCATTTTCTATTTTAAATTTAGTTAAATACTCAATCTCTTCTTCAGGGGTTAAGGGTTTTTCAAAAGATTTAAGCGCTGCCAATAAGTCACCCCCCTTTTTAACGGTCACTTTAAATTATATGAAGGAGACTTATCCAAGTTGACTGTTATTCAATAAAATAATATGTATACTGTTAGAATTTAAAACATATATTTACAAACTTTTGGCTGTAATATAACATTAAAAAGAAGAATTTAAGTTTGATTTTTTGTTGAATATATAAAAAATAAGACGGATAAATTATTAGTTTATTTGGTATAAATTGAATTTTAGATGTCAATAAATAAAAGGGAGAAAGATATGATTATAAATAGCGAAACAAAGCTTATATGTCTTTTAGGACATCCAGTGAAACAAAGTTTTTCACCAATCATGCATAATTACTTATTTGAAAAATACAAACAAAATAATGTTTATGTATGCTTTGATGTAGAGTCAAAAGACTTATGGAAAACAGTAGAGTCCATAAAAAGTATGGGTGTAGAGGGTTGTAATGTGACAATACCTCATAAGGTAAATATAATTAAATACTTGGATTATATTGATTACAAAGCAAAATTAGTTGGAGCAGTTAATACGATTAAGAATGAAGGAGGTAGATTAAAAGGATATAATACTGATGGAGTTGGATTTGTAAAAGCTGTAATTGAAAATGGGTTTGACCTAAAAGACAAAAAGGTCATGATATTAGGTTGTGGAGGTTCGTGTAGAAGTATTGCTATTGAACTTGCATTTAACAATGTAAAATCTATAGAAATAAGAAATAGAAGTATAGATAAAGCAAGGGAAATATCAAATATAATAAAATCCAGTTTTAAATTAGATGTAGTCTATAGCACTAAAGAAGTTGATAAAAATGATTTAAGCAAAATTGATATACTTATAAATACTACACCAATAGGTATGGGGAATAACTTATGTCCAATAGATGAATCATTGATTCCAAGCAAAAAAATACTAGTATGTAATATAGTATACAAGCCTCATGAAACAAGCCTTATAAAATGGGCGAGAAAATACAATTTAGATGTTATATTTGGAATTGATATGTTAATAAATCAAGGTCTAAGTGCATTTTGTATATGGACTGGAATAAAGTTAGATAGTAATGAAAATAGTTGTATAAAAGAGCTTTATGAAAAGAATTTATAACTAAATCCTTAAGATTTAATCTATAGAATAAAAATATTAATGAGAGGTTTTTTATTATTGAAAATGAAAAAGAGTGGTTTTATATCAATTGAATGTATAATGAGTATCGCCATATTATATGTAGCTGTGTATTTGGTATCTACATCTTTATATAACTGCTATAGTTTTATTAGTAAAAATGTATCCAATAGAGAAATGTTAAATATTGCAAAGAAATACTTGGAAGATGAGAAATATAAAATAAAAAATAATGAATATCAATTGACTGAGGATGAAATAAATAAAAACTACATAAAAGGTTATGAGATAAATAGCACAGTGAAACAAATTTTAAACTATTATCAATGTTATGAGATAAATATGGAAATTAAGAGTGATTTAAAACAATTAAGATTTAAGAGTTATGTTACGAAATAATAAAGGTTCTATATTAATAATAGCATTGATAATATTTTCTATTATAAGCACTGTATGTATTATGTGTATAGGTTTAATTTATAGTAATGATAACTTATTTGAATTAGAATATAAAGATGCTAAGTTAAGGGAAGTTTCTTTAAGTGGTATAGAAATATCAATAAGTAATGTTCTTTGCTGTGTGGAAGAAGCTATTAATATATCTAATAATGAAGAAGAATTTAGAGACTATTTCTTAGGAAATAATATGATTGATTGTATAAAAAAAATAAAAGATATATCTTATAGTAATTTAGAAGAAGTTCATTTAAAAATAGAAAACAATACTATATATGACAAAGGAGATTTTTTTGAATTTGACATAACAAGTACAGCTAGAGAGAAAGACTTTTTAAAAGTAATAAAAGTGAGCGTGAAAATTAAAAATCCATGGGTAGGAGTTGATATTAAAGATTATACAGAGGCTGATTATAGTGATAAAGATTTTATTGAAACATCTGATGAGTCTAAATCGTTTGACCAAATAGAACTTTCAACTATATTTGAGACTGACAGTAAAGATTTTGATAATCAAAACACTAATGGAGAAGAAGAAATCGACCAAGAGATAATAGAAAATATAAAAAAGAACTTTGATGAAAAAAACTTAGTATATATATATAAGTATAGGGGTGTATAACTTTGAAAAAAGAAGGAATGTGACTGTAATAGAATTAGTAGTATCCATAAGTATAATACTATTGATAACTACAATATGTTTTCCAAAAGATAATCTTGAAAATCATAAAATAAATTTATTTGCACGTCAACTTTGTTCAGATATAAGGTATGTTAGACGAATTAATATGTTTAGCAACTACAATACATATATATACTATATAAAGCAAAAGGAACAAGAAGGATATGTATTGAGAAAAGATGGCAAAGATGTTAAATCCATAGTACTGCCTAGAAATGTAAGAATCGCAAGAAGTATTGAAACTATAAAATTTAAATCTGATGGCTCACCTCAAAGAGCAACTACAATAGAGATATATAATGGTAGATTAAATAAAACTATAACAATAACACCTGTAAGTGGAAGAGTACTTTTGAAAGAGGGAAAATATGAAACGTAAATGTGGATATTTACTTTTAGAAAGTGCAGTATCTTTAACTGTAATTGTAGTACTGGTGATAACTTTATATTCTATATTTATACTTACAATGAATTTAAAAGTTAAAATAGAAGATAAAATAGAGTTACAACAACAAAGTATTGAAATTACAAAATCTATAGAAGGAATCATTGGTAATTCTAAGGGGATAATAAACTTATCTTCTAATGATGAAGGTTTAAAAAAAATGACATCCATAAAATGTAGATATATAGATGAAAATACAACTTATAATGAAGAATATACAAGCAACAAAGAAATTATATTAAATGAGAGACGAAATAAGTTGTTTGTAAATTCTTTAAATGGTGAAAGTAGTCAAGCTGGTGGATATGAAATTGGTGATTATGTAGATGAAATGTATGTCTCAATGTCTAATAATGGAGAATATATTAATATAATCTTGAAATTATCAAAACGTAATCAAAGATATGAAACTGAGTTTAAAGTAAAAATATGGAATTTTATTAAAAATGTATAATTTTAAGTAACAGTATAATTTTTAAGTAACAGTATTATTAATGAAGAAAAATGTTTTAAATTTTCATAAAAGTTATTCTGTAAAAATCTAAAAAATTATGTTTATCCATTGTTTTTAAATAAAAAGTAATGAGTAATAGTGGAAAGTATAGTTGTAGAGATAAATAATATCAACATATAAAATGTATAAAGTGTGATTATAGATGTAAATAATAAAAATATAGGATAAGTAATCTGCCAAATACTTGTTTATATTGTATAACTTATGATATTATGATATTAGTAAAAATTTGTAATCCTGACTTGACAGAATTCAAGTAAGAGATATAATTTTAAAGGCATAGTAATGTAAAATTTACTAAAAAATAAGAAATTTATTTTAATATGGAGGAACAAAAAATGGTATCAGCAGGTGATTTTAGAAAAGGTGTTACATTTGAAAAAGATGGACAACCATGTTTAGTAGTTGATTTTCAACACGTTAAGCCAGGTAAAGGAGCTGCTTTCGTTAGGACTAAATACAGAAATTTAAAAACAGGAGCTATAAGAGAAGAAAGTTTTAATCCAAGTGAAAAATTCCCTAAAGCTGTAATAGATACAAGACAAATGCAATATCTATACAATGATGGTGAGTTATATTATTTTATGGACCAAGAAAATTTTGAACAAATACCATTAAACTATGATCAAGTTGAAGATGCAATTAAATTCTTAAAAGAAAATGAAGTTGCTACAATAAGATTTTATCAAGGACAACCATTCCAAGTGGAAGCTCCAAACTTTGCAGAACTAGAAGTTGTAGATACAGAGCCAGGAATAAAGGGTGATACAGCAAGTAATGTAACTAAAGCAGCTACAGTTGAAACTGGAGCAGTTGTTCAAGTTCCATTATTTATAAATACTGGAGATAAAGTGAAGATAGATACTAGAACAGGTGAATATTTATCAAGAGTATAAAAATTTATGTATATAAAAGCTTATATGTCTTAATAATATAAGATATATGAGCTTTTAGTTTATATATTAAAAAGAAAGCGAGGGGTGTTACATGAAACATTTATATGAAGAAGTTGCATACTTAAAAGGTTTAGCAGAAGGTTTAGAAATAAGCACTGAAAGTAAAGAAGGGAAAATGATACATAAAATAGTTGATGCATTAGAAGTATTTGCAGAAGCTATTGTAACATTGGATGAAGAACAGGAAGAACTTCAAGATTTTGTTGAATCTATAGACGAAGATTTAGCAGATTTAGAAGAAGATATTGCTGACATGGAAGATGACCTTTACGAAGAAGATGAAGAAAATGATGACGATGAGGACTTCAGCTATATAGAAATGGAATGCCCAAATTGTGGAGAATTAGTAGAAATAGACGAAGATTTGTTATATGATGATGACGTAGATGTTGTTTGTCCTGATTGTAAGGCTGTAATATTATCATCAGAAGATGATTATGATGATGATGATTGTACATGTGGTGGTTGTTCGAATTGTGATGATAGAGAATAAAAATTCATAAGAAATAAAACTGCCTATGATGCCTATGAGATATTTTGTTTCATAGGTAGTTTTATTTTTATGAGGACAAGTATTTTAGATTTTGGTTTTGCAATAGTTGCACAAAAATAGTACACTAGAATTTATAGAATAGGATTTTGGAGGGATGTAATAATGAAGATAAGTAAAAAATTACTAGATAATATACAAAGATTTGAAGATGTTATAAATTATAAATTTAAAAATAAAGAATATATACTAGAAGCTCTTACACATAGTTCATATTCTAATGAAAATAAGAGATATAATTTTAATGAAAGATTAGAATTTTTAGGAGATTCAGTTTTAGGCATAGTGATAAGTGATTATTTATTTAATGAAGAATCTAATCTGCCCGAAGGGGAATTGACTAAGCTTAGAGCAAATATAGTTTGTGAGGATTCATTAAGTGAAGTTGCAAATGATATAAATTTAGGGGTTCATATGTTACTGGGTAGAGGTGAAGAAGCTACTGGAGGTAGACATAGAACTTCAATATTAGCAGATGCATTTGAGGCTGTAATAGCAGCAATATATCTTGATGGAGGATTTGAAAGTGCAAGACAATTTATATTACACCATATGGAAAATATAATTTACGATTCAAGAAAGGGAAATATATTTAGAGACTATAAAACACATCTTCAAGAAGTATTACAAGGAAATGGAGAAAATAATATTTGGTATAGGCTTATAGAAGAAAAAGGACCAGACCATAATAAAAGGTTTGTTATGGAAGTGGGAATTAATGAAGGTGTTTTGGGGATAGGAGAAGGTAAAAGTAAAAAAGAAGCAGAACAATTGGCTGCTAAAGTAGCTTTAAAGAAAAAATTATGGGAAAAATAAATATAATATGTAAAAATATAAAAAGAAATATTTAGATTAGAAGGATGTTGTAGATGAAAAAGAGAATTATACCTATATTTGTTCCTCACAAAGGTTGTCCTCATGATTGTATATTTTGTAATCAAAAAAAAATAACAGGTGTGAGTACTGATGTTACTAGTGAAGATGCAAGAAATATAATTGAAGAATGTCTAAAGACTATAGATAAGGATGCTGATGTAGAAATAGCATTTTTTGGTGGAAGTTTTACTGCCATAGATGTAGATATACAAAAAAGTTTATTAGCTGTTGCCAAAGAATATGTAGAAAAAGGTTTTATAAAAGATATTAGAATGTCCACAAGGCCAGATTGTATTAGTGAAGAAATATTGGAAATGTTAAAAGAATATAAGACAAGTATAATAGAGCTTGGAGTACAATCCTTAGATGAAAAAGTATTGTTAGATAGTATTAGAGGTCATCAGTCAGAAATTGTATATAAGAGTTCAAAGTTGATAAAAAATAGTGGAATTAAACTTGGTTTACAAATGATGGTTGGGCTTCCAGCTGATACAGAAGAAAAATGCATATTTACAGCCAAAAAATTTGTAGAGCTTAGACCAGATTGTGTAAGAATTTATCCAACTTTAGTGGTAAAAGAGACTGGTCTGGAAAAATTGATGGAGCAAAACGAATATAAGCCATTTACACTTGACGAGAGTATAAGAATAGTAAAAAAAGTACTTGTATTATTTTATGTTAATGATATAAATGTAATAAGAGTCGGGCTTCAAGCTACTGATGATATACAAATGGGAAAAGCTGTCTTAGCGGGTCCATATCACCCTGCTTTTAGAGAATTAGTAGAAGCTGAGATGATAAAAGATTATTTAGAATTTCTTATTTTACAAAATAAAAATATAAATAACGTGTTGGTGAAGTCTAATAAAAAGAATATTTCTAAAATAATAGGAAATAAAAAAACAAATATTAAATATATGAAAGAAAATTTTGGTGTGATTTTAAAAACACAAGAATCAGATTTAGATATAAATCAATTAGAAATTGTGTTAGATGGGAAAAGTTTAATTATTGCTAATATGAGAGACATCCATAGAAAATTGTATGACATTTATAACCTTTAGTTTTAACAATGAAGGGAGAGAAACGATTTGTATTTAAAGAGACTAGAGTTAAAGGGATTTAAATCCTTTCCAGTAAAGACAGATATTATTTTTAAAGAAGGAATAACAGCGATAGTAGGACCAAATGGAAGTGGAAAAAGTAACATATCTGATGCCGTAAGATGGGTATTAGGAGAACAAAGTATCAAAAGTCTTAGAGGAGACAAACTTGAAGATGTAATATTTGCAGGTACAGATACAAAAAAACCCATGAATTACTGTGAAGTAGCTCTTACTATTGACAATTCTGAGAATCAATTAGAATTAGACTTTACAGAAGTGACTATAAGAAGAAGAGCTTATAGAAATGGAGAAAGTGAATTTTTTCTAAATAATAAGAGTTGCAGATTAAAGGATATAAAAGAAGTCTTTTTAGATACTGGTATTGGAAAAGATGGTTATTCAATCATAGAGCAAGGAAAAGTAGATGAAATATTGAGTAATAATCCTTTAAGTAGAAGAAAAGTTTTTGATGAAGCTTGTGGTATATCAAAATATAGATATAAAAAACAGGAAGCAGAAAGAAATTTAAGTAATACAAAAGAAAATTTAGAAAGAATAGATGATATATATATAGAAATTGAAAATCAATTAAAACCTCTTTTTAATCAACAAACAAAAGCAAAAAAGTATTTAGAAATAAGTGAAAAATTAAAAATATTAGAAGTCAATAATTTTATAAGAGAAATTGAAGGAATAGAAAAAGAACTGAGTGAAGTTGATGAGCATAGTAAAGTTCTTGAAAAAGAACTTAAAGAAAAAGAAGAACAAAAAAATGTTGTAGAGAAAAAACAAGAAGATGTTGATAAGGAGATAGAGGTACTACAAGATGTAATTGAAAAATCTGTAGATTATATAAATTCAATTAAAGGTGTTATATCAAAAAAAGAGTCACAGATAAATTTAATTAAAGAAAGAATAAAAAACTTTACAAATGAAATTCATAGAAAAAATTCTGAAATAAACAATATAAAAGAAAAGCTAAATGAAAATAAGGTATACATAAAAGAATTAGAAAGTAATAAGTCTTCAAATAGCGAAGAGTTATCGATATTACAAGAGAATATAAAAAAGTTAGAATCTAGTAAAGAAAATCAAAGGATGAAGTTGGAATCTTTAAATAATGATATAGAATTATTTAAAGAAAATATAATAGATATATTAAATAAGAAGCAAGAATTTAGTAATAAGTTATCTGCTTTAAATGCAAATAAAGAAAATATGAATATCAGAGATGAAAACATAAACTCAGAAATAGCAGAGTTAAACCAAAATGTCCAAACAAAATCTTCTGAATTAGATAGTATAAATAAAGACTTTAATATGAAAAAAGAAACTTTAAACAATGTGAATAACAGAAATAAAAAATTAACTGCTGATTTACAATATTCTATTAATGAACTCAATAAGATAGAAGATGAAATACAGAAAAGTAAATACAATCTAAATGGATATAACTCAAAGTTAAATGTTTATATAGATATGGAAAACCATTATGAGGGATTTAATAGAGGTGTAAAAGAAGTATTAAAAAATAAGGATTTAAGAGGTATTCATGGAGCGCTAGGACAGATTATAAATGTTCCTGAAAAATATGAGAAATCTGTAGAAGCAGCACTTGGTGCTTATATGCAAAATATAATAACTGATGATGAGTTTAGTGCTAAATCTGCAATAAACTATTTAAAGAAGAATAATTTAGGAAGAGTAACATTTCTGCCATTAAATATAATTAAATCAAATAAAATAAGTTTGGGAAATTTAAAAGCAAATACTAAATTTATAGGAATAGCAAGTGATTTAATTACGTTTGATGAAAAATATAGAAATATAATTGAAAATATACTTGGAAGAACGATATTTATAAATAATATAGATGAAGGGATAAAATTTGCAAAAGAAACTGGTCATAGATTTAAAATAGTAACTTTAGATGGTGAAATCTTAAATCCAGGAGGTTCTTTAACAGGAGGTAGTTTAAAAACTAACGGAAATATATTATCAAGAAAAAGATTTATTAACGAATATACAGAAAAAATAAATGATGTTAAGGTTGAGATTTCAGGTCTAGAAATTACAAAAGAATCTCTAAATAAAAATATAAAAAATATAAAAAGTGAAATTGACTTAGTTGAAAATGAAGTAAAAGATTTAGAAAAAAGCATTATAATAAAGAGTACAAGTATAGAAAATATCGAATCTGAGATTGAATCTTTAAAATCTAGTATTACTAGATTAGATAATGAGAAAAGTGATTTGGGTTCTAACTTGAATTATACTCTCGAAAAAAGTGATATTGTTAAAAAAGAGATGGAAGAATTAGAAAATACATACAATCAAAATAAAGAAAAAATTGATATATTAAGTGATGAAATAAAAAAATATAATGATTTGTATGATAAAGAAAAATCTGAATTTGATGAATTAAACCTAACTTTAGTAAAGAAAACAGAAGCTTATAATAGTATAGTTAGAGATATAAAAAGAATATCTGGTGAAAATTACGAGTTAGAAGAAAAAACCAAACAATTAGATGAATCATTAAATTATGAAGAACAAGAAATAGTTAAGTTACAAGACTCTATATCTATTGAAGAAAAAGAAAAAGAAAACTTAATTAAGCAATTAGGGGACAGCAATAGAAATCTTGAAACTAGAAAAATAGCTAAAGATGACTTGAAAAATAACTTTGATGAAATTGGTAAAGAGTTAAAAATTATAGATAGACAACATATAGAACTTAAAGAAAGTTTATTTAAGGTTGGTGGAAGATTAGAAAGATTAAAAACTAGTCAAGACACATATATAAATAAGTTATTTGAACAATATGAAATGACTTTAGTACAAGCATTGGAAATCAAAGATGAAAATCTAGAGATAGATAGAAAATTCTTAGAAAATTTAAAGAGAGAAATAAGAAGTCTTGGGAATATAAATATAGATTCTATCAAAGAATATGAAGAAATAAAAGAAAGATATGATTTTTATAGTGAACAAAAACAAGATTTAGAAGAATCTATGGAGGAAATAGAAAAACTTATACATACATTAGAAGAAAATATGAAATCTGAATTTGAGGTTAAATTTGAAGAAATAAGTAAAAACTTTAAGTATGTGTACAAAAGACTATTTGGTGGTGGATGTGGAGAATTAACTATTTTAGATAAAGAAAATTTATTAGAAAGTGATATACTAATAACAGCTCAACCACCTGGTAAAAAAATGAAAAATTTAAATCTACTGTCTGGTGGAGAAAAAGCTCTAACTGCAATAAGCATATTATTTGCAATATTAATTACAAAACCAACACCATTTTGCATATTAGATGAAATTGAGGCTCCACTTGATGATGCAAATATATTCAGATTTGGAGAATTTTTAAAAGATTTATCTAAAGAGACACAATTTATATCAGTAACTCATAGGAGAGGAACTATGGAAGCTGCTGATTATATATATGGGGTTACAATGCAAGAAAAAGCTATTTCAAAAGTTATTAGTTTAAAACTAAAAGAAGCTCAAGAGATAACTGATATTATATAACTTAGATTGACATAGGAGGAAGAATAGTGTTAAAAAAATTATTTGGTTTTGGCAAAGACAAGGATAAGGAATTAGAAAAAAAAGATGTTGGCTCAGAAGAAGAAATAGAAACTGGTGCTGACAACTTAGAAAATGTAGAAGAAACAATTTTTTCAGGGTTTGAGGAGGAAGTTGTAGATAAAGTAGAAGATATTCCAGAAAAAACTGAAGAAGAAGTTGTTGATGAAAGTGCTGAAGAAGATAGAGAGATAGAAGATAAGATAGATACTAATGAACAAGATGTAGAAGAGATAATAAATAATGATTCTCTAGATAGTGAAATAGAAGCATTAAACAATGATAATAATGATGAAGAAACTGAACATGAAGATTATGAAAATAAAGAAGAGAAATATGAAGAAAAGAAAGTTAATTTGTTTGAAAGATTAAAACAAGGATTAACAAAGGCAAAACAAGGAATAACTGATAGAATAGATGAGGTTTTAAAATCATATACAAAAATAGATGAAGAATTGCTTGAGGATTTAGAGGAAATTTTAATAACAGCAGATGTTGGTGTAAATACAACTATGGACATAATTGAGAAACTAAGAGATAAGATAAAGCAAAAGGGAATTACTGAACCAATAAAGGTAAGAGAAGAACTTAAATCTATAGTTGAAGATATCCTTACAAATGAAAACTCTACATTAGACATAGAACCAGCTCCATGTATAATCCTAATGGTAGGTGTAAATGGAGTAGGTAAAACTACTACGATAGGAAAATTGGCAAATAGATATAAAAAAGATGGAAAAAAAGTTTTATTAGCAGCAGCAGATACATTTAGAGCAGCAGCAACAGAGCAATTAGAAATCTGGGCAAATAGAACTAATGTAGATATAATAAAGCATCAAGAAGGAGCAGATCCAGGAGCAGTAGTGTTTGATGCCATAAAGGCAGCAAAAGCTAGAAAGGCAGATTTATTAATATGTGATACAGCCGGAAGATTACACAACAAAGCTAATCTTATGAATGAACTTGGAAAAGTATTTAAAATAGTAGATAGAGAATTTCCAGAAGCAAAGCGTGAGGTACTTCTTGTAGTAGATGCCACAACAGGTCAAAATGCAGTTGTTCAAGCTAAAACATTTAAAGAAGTTGCAGATATAACAGGTATAGTACTTACAAAACTTGATGGAACAGCAAAAGGTGGAGTAGTGCTTGCAGTAAAGTCAGAAGTAGATGTACCTGTAAAACTTATTGGAGTTGGAGAAAGAGTAGAAGACTTACAGGATTTTGATGCAAAATCATTTTCAGATGCATTATTTGGTAACTAGTATTCTTTTAAAAATAATGGTTGACAAGAGTGTTTATATGATATAAAATACAATAGTGTAAAGTAAATAACCTTTACAGTATACTGCTAGGAAGTGTAAGATATGAATATAGAAAAAATGGTCGAAATTGGATTGTTATTTGAACAGTATAAAGAATTACTAACTGATAAGCAAAAAGAGATAGTAGCTCTATACTATGAAGAGGATTACTCTTTAGGTGAAATCAGTGAGAATTTAAGTGTATCAAGACAAGGTGTATATGATACATTGAAACGTTCAGAAAAGATACTAAGAGATTATGAAGAAAAGCTACATTTAGTATCTAAGCTTCAAGAACAGGAAAAAAATATTAAATTTATAAGAAATAAAATTATTGACATTAAAGAAGATTTATTGCACAATAGAGATTGTGCTAATTTAATCCCTAAGCTAGAAAATATAGAAGATGTATGTAGGGAGATGATAAAATGATATTTGAAGGATTGTCGGATAAACTACAAGGGGCATTCAGTAAGTTAAAGTCAAAAGGAAAACTTACAGAAGCAGATGTAAAAAATGCTATGAGAGAAGTTAAACTTGCTCTTCTTGAAGCAGATGTTAACTTTAAAGTAGTTAAAGATTTTATAAAAAAAGTTCAAGAGAGATGTGTTGGACAAGAGGTTATGCAAAGTTTGACACCAGCTCAACATGTAATAAAAATTGTAAATGAAGAACTTACAAGTTTAATGGGGGATGTACAAAGTAAAGTAATGATTTCCTCAAAACCTCCTACAATCTTAATGATGGTTGGATTGCAAGGTGCAGGTAAAACTACGACAGCAGGAAAACTTGGAGGATATTTTAAAAAGCAAGGCAAGAAGCCTCTATTGGTGGCTTGTGATATTTATAGACCAGCAGCTATAAAGCAACTTCAAGTTGTTGGTGAAAAATTGGATATACCTGTATTCAATATGGGAGATAAAGAAAGTCCAGTAAATATTGCCAAGGCAGGTTTAAGTCATGCAATTAAAAATGCTAACGATTTGGTTATTATAGATACTGCTGGTAGACTTCATATAGATGAAGTGCTTATGGATGAGTTAAAGTCAATTAAGTCAGAAGTTAAGCCACATGAAATACTTTTAGTTGTAGACTCTATGACAGGGCAAGATGCAGTAAATGTTGCAGAAAGCTTCAATGAAGCACTTGGTGTTGATGGAGTAGTATTAACTAAATTAGATGGAGATACTAGAGGTGGAGCTGCACTTTCAATAAGAGCAGTAACACAAAAACCTATAAAGTTTATGGGTATGGGAGAGAAACTAGATGATATAGAACCTTTCCACCCAGACAGAATGGCATCAAGGATATTAGGTATGGGAGATGTATTAAGCCTAATAGAAAAAGCACAAGAAAGTATGGACTTAGAAAAAGCTAAGGAATTAGAACAAAAAATCAAAAAACAAGAACTAGATTTTGAAGATTTTTTACAACAAATGGAACAAATACAAAATATGGGACCTCTAGACAAGATACTTGGTATGATGCCTGGTATGGGAAATATAAAAGACCAACTTGGAGATGTAGACTTGAATGGTAAAGAAATGAATAGAACTAAAGCCATAATTCAGTCAATGACTACATATGAGAGACGTAACCCAGGAATATTAAATGCTTCTAGGAAAAAAAGAATAGCTAGAGGTAGTGGAACTACTGTTCAAGATGTAAATAGACTTATAAAACAACTTAATGAAATGAAAAAAATGATGAAGATGTTTGCTGGTTCACAAAAAAGTATGAAGAAAAGGGGCGGCTTAGGCGGTTTACCTTTTTTTAAATAAAATATAAAAAATAGTAAAAATTATTCGGAGGTGACTGTAATGGCAGTTAAAATAAGATTAAAAAGAATGGGAGCTAATAAAAAACCTTTCTACAGAATAGTAGTAGCTGATTCAAGAGCTCCAAGAGATGGAAAATTCATAGAAGAAATAGGATACTATAATCCAATTTCTGAACCTAAACAAGTAAGAATAAATGATGAAAAAGCTATAAAATGGTTAGCTACTGGTGCTCAACCAACAGAAGTAGTTAAAAAATTACTTGTAAAAAATGGAGTAATAGAAAAATTCGAAGCTTCTAAACAAGCAAAATAATTTTCTCTTAGCAATTAGTATAAGTAAATACTTATTGTTGAGGTTACTTTAGGAGATGAAATATATGAAAGAGCTAGTTGTAGATATAGCTAAGGCTCTAGTTGATAATCCTGACTCAGTTGTTGTTGAGGAATTTAAAGACAATGACGGTATCGTCTTAAAGCTTACAGTTGCTCAAGATGACATGGGTAAGGTTATTGGGAAGCAGGGAAGAATAGCTAAAGCTATAAGAACTGTCGTAAGATCTGTTGCAAATAGAGAAAACATAAAAGTTTCTCTTGAGATAGTGTAAAGAGGAGGATTAGGTATAGTGCCTAGTCCTTTTTGTATAACTGTGTACAGTTTTGAGAATTTATGATGATATGGTAACATAAGATTAAATTTTTTTGAGAAGGTGATAACATGAATGAAAAATTAACTCATTTTAAGGTAGGGCAAATAGTAAACACACAAGGTCTAAAAGGTGAGGTAAGAGTTTATCCACTTACTGATGATATAGATAGATTTGATGAATTGAAAGATTTTTATTTAGGAAAAGATTTAAACAACAAGTGGACTGTAGAAAATGTAAGATATAAAGGTTCTATGGTTATAATGAAGATAAAAGATATAGACACTATAGAAAAAGCAGAAAAGCTAAAAAATAAATTTATGTATGTGTCTAGAGAAGAGAGTAGAGACCTTGAAGAAGGCGAGTTTTTTATAGCAGACATGATTGGTTTGGAAGTTTTAACTATAGAAGGAAAGTATGTAGGAGTCTTGGAGGATGTACTTCAATATTCTGCAAATGATGTCTATGTAATAAAAGGTGAAGAAGATAAAGAATTTATGATACCAGCTATAAAAAAATTTGTACCTACTATAGATATGGATGAAAGAAAAATGATTATAGACCCTATTAAGGGTATGATAGATTAGGTGGTAATATGAGATTTCACATAATGACGCTTTTTCCAGAAATATTTAATTCATACATGAATGAAAGTATAATGAAAAGAGCAGTTGAAAAAGGCATAATTGATGTGCATATATATAATATAAGAGATTTTTCTAATAATAAACATAAAAAAGTAGATGATTATCCATTTGGAGGAGGAGCTGGTATGGTGATGACTCCTCAACCTATATATGACACATATAAGCATATAATAAAAACTCATAATATAAACAATCCAAGAGTAATTTATTTAACTCCCAAAGGTAAAGTATACAATCAATCTATAGTCAAAGAGATGTCTATCCAAGAGGATATAATACTTTTATGTGGTCACTATGAAGGAATAGATGAGAGAATTATTGATTTAATAGTAACTGATGAAATTTCAATTGGAGATTATGTACTAACTGGAGGAGAACTGCCTGCACTTATAATGATAGATTCTATATCAAGGTTAATTCCAGGAGTATTAAATCAGGACGAGTCATTTGAAGAGGAGTCATTTAAAGATAATCTATTGGAGTATCCTCATTACACAAGACCTAGAGAGTTTGAAGAGTTAAAAGTACCAGAAGTGCTTTTATCAGGAAATCATAAAAAGATAGATGAGTGGAGACGAGAAGAATCTATAAGAATAACTAAGGAAAGACGATTAGACTTATATAAAAAATCTCAAGAAAAATAAAAACATATACAATAAAATTTAATATACATGTATACAATAAAGTGGGTATAAATGGAATTAAAAATATAAAAATGCTTGTAATAACTATAGAAGTATAGTATAATATAAAATGTTGAAAATACGGGCGTTCCTCTGTTTACACTGGTCGGGTAGTTAAGAACGTCTATGATATTTAGGAGGAAGAAAGATGAATGAAATGCTAAGAGCAATTGAGCAAGAACAATTAAAAAATGAAGTTCCTAATTTTGGACCTGGGGACACAGTTAAAGTACACGTTAGAATTATAGAAGGTAAAAGAGAAAGAATACAAATATTCGAAGGTGTAGTATTAAAGAGACAAGGTGGAGGAGCAAGAGAGACTTTTACAGTTAGAAAAATGTCTTTCAATGTTGGTGTAGAAAGAACTTTCCCAGTTCACTCTCCAAAAATAGAAAAAATAGAAGTAACTAGAAAAGGTAAAGTAAGAAGAGCTAAACTAAACTACTTAAGAGGTAGAGTAGGTAAAGCTGCTAAGATAAAAGAAGCTAGAAATAGATAATTAAAAACTTTACTTATAAATGGGGGGCTGATTTATCAGTCCTCTTTCTATTTTAACTGAAATCATAACAAATAATTAAATTGTAAGCAGATATGATTATTTGTTGAAAATATACTATTTATTGATAGATTTAGGAATTTTAAAATTGAAAATAAAATCAATAAATATTGGATTATATTTTGAAATAATACTAAAAATAAGAAGATAATATTATGTAAAGTATGATGTTAAAAGGGTGACAATGTAAGGTTTTAAGTAGATATATTTTTTAGTAAAATTAGGTAATAATAACATACTATTTTAAAGGAGTGATATACATGTCAAATGAATATGAAGAGTATCTTATGGATAATAATCTACATATAAACTGGTATCCAGGCCATATGAAGAAAACCAAAGAATTAGTAAAAAATAACTTAAAACTAATTGATGTAGTGGTTGAACTTTTAGATGCTAGAATACCATTTAGTAGCAAAAATCCAGATATAGATATGCTTGTAGGAGATAAGCCTAGGGTAGTTGTATTAAATAAAAGTGATATGGCAGATAGAGATAAGTTAAATCAATGGATTGAGTACTACAAAAAGAATAACATAAAAGCTATACCAGTAGATACATTAAAAGGTGTAGGTGTAAATAAGATAGTAGAAGAATGTAAGAATGTAACTAGAGAAAAAATGAGTTCTTTAAAAGATAAAGGAAGAAAAGAAAGAGCTATAAGAATAATGATAGTTGGTGTACCAAATGTAGGAAAATCATCTCTTATAAACAAATTAACAGGTAGAAAAAGCACTCAAACAGGAGATAAACCAGGAGTAACTAAAGGTAAGCAATGGGTTAGATTAAAGGGAAATCTTGAACTTTTAGATACACCTGGAATACTTTGGCCAAAGTTTGAAGACCAAGAAGTTGCTTTAAACTTAGCATTTAGTAGAGCTATAAAAGATGAGATTTTAGACGTTGAGACCTTAGCTTTAAGACTTATAGAAAAACTTATGATAATAGAGCCAGAAAAGTTGAAAGCTAGATATAAATTAGATTCTTTAGGAGAAACTCCAATTGAAACAATGGATATGATTGGTCATAAAAGAGGATTCATAACAGGTGGGAAAGAACTTGATTATACACGCATAGCTGTAACTGTCTTAAATGAGTTTAGAGATGGAAAGATAGGCAATATAACACTAGAAGTACCAGAGAGTGTTAAAAGATAGATTTTAAAGCTGGGTTAAAAAATTAATATTATAAGTAAAAAAAAACCTTTTTTTAAAAGGTTTTTTTTCTTTTCTGAAATATAGACAAAAATTGTCACATGAAAGTATAAATTAGATTAGAAAACTTTCAAAAATATTAATTTAAGACAAATATACCTAATTTTTTGAAAATTAAAATCAGTATGATAATTTGCAATTTTGGTATATTGACGTGCTTGTTTCATATAATATATAATAAGCACAAATAAATACAATATATTAAAAATTTAATTTATTTAATTTTATTAATTTAATAATAGATTCTTATTGTTTTAGTTAATTTATTTATGCAAACGTGAACAATTGAGAAATTTTGTTAATTTAATAAGGTTAAAAAGGGGGATTTTATAATGGGTAAGACCAAAGATGTAATAGTATTTGGATTTGCATTATTCGCAATGTTCTTTGGAGCAGGTAACTTAATATTTCCACCATACTTGGGAATAATTACAGGTCCAGAATGGTTAATTGCCTTCTTAGGATTTACATTTGCCGATGCTGGTTTGGCACTTCTAGCAGTAATGGCTACAGCTAAATTCGATGGAAACGTAGTAGAAATGTTTAAAAGATGTGGTATGAAATTGGGAATTCTTATAGGTTGTGTAGATATTTTATGTATAGGACCATTCTTAGCTATACCAAGAACAGGTGCAACAACTTATGAGATGGGTATGATGCCTTTATTTGGAAGCTCAATTCCAGTGTTATTATTCTGTATAGTTTATTTTGCGATATCATATGTATTAACAGTAAGACCATCTAAGGTCGTAGATATAGTTGGACAGTTTTTAACTCCAGCTCTTCTAATAGCTTTAGCATTTATAATTATAAAAGGTGTTATATCTCCTCTTGGAGAGGTAATAGATAAACCTATGATACCTAATGTATTTGCAGAAGGTATTGGTCAAGGTTACCAGACAATGGATGCATTTGCAGCAATAGCACTTGCATCAGTACTGATAGTATCTCTAAATGAAAAAGGATATACTAGTATTAGTGAAAAGTTAAAGATGATTGGTAAAGCAGGTATTCTTGCTTGTGGAGGATTGGCACTAGTTTATGGTGGATTGTGTTTCCTTGGAGCAACTGTATCAACAATGTATGGAACAGATGCAGTACAATCACAAGTAATAGTAAATATAACACAAGGATTACTTGGAAATGTTGGAAAAGTTATTTTAGCAATAGTTGTATCTCTAGCATGTTTAACTACATCTATAGGTCTTACATCTGCAACAGGGCAATATTTTTCTAGACTTACAAAAGGTAAGTTAAGTTATGAAAAAATAGTATTAGCCGTATCTGTATTCAGTGCAGTAGTAGCATCTTTTGGTGTTGGAACTATAATAAAGATAGCATCTCCTATACTAAGTATAGTTTATCCACCATCAATTGTTTTAATAATATTGGCTTTCTTTAATGAAAAAATTAAGAATGATAATGTATACAAAGGAGCAGTATATATGTCATTGCTTGTAAGTATATTAACAGTTATATCTAGTTATGGAGTAAGCGTTCCAGTAGTAAATTCTTTACCTCTTCATACATTAGGATTTAACTGGGTAGTTCCAGTTATAATAGCTGGAATAATTGGTAATTTTATACCATCAAAGAGTCAATCTAATACACTTGGTACAAATTAAAACTTATTTAATTGAAATATAAGCATCTGAAAATAAAAGAGTTATCTATAATAAATGAAACTATTTATATAGATAACTCTTTTTATTTTTGAGTATATACTAATTATTTGCATTTAATATAGTAAAAATTAGCTAGAAGTATTAAAAAAAAATAATGTTTATTTTTTAACAATAATGAGTATTTATAAAAGCTATTTAAAGGAATATTAGAAGTTCAGATATGTGTATTAGTTGACTTTTACAAAAATATTATATAAATAAAATTGTGACAATAATAAAATAATAAAATAAAATTTAAGGCATTTGAACATATAAATAACTTATGTAAATTACTAAATTGTTTTTTAATTGGATTATATTAAGATTATTTAGTAAATTCTAAAAAATAAGTAAACTAAGATGAATACTAGCAACTGCAAAGTTTTAACAAGTTGGAACTTATAATATAGTTTCTATGAAGAAAAATAAATCAACAAATCATAATAAAAAATTTTCAGAAAAAATGATTTGGAAGCACTCTAGCAAGTAAAAAGTCTATAAGTGTAGAATTGGAATTACGTAAAATTAATAGTGAATTTAGCAAAATAAATACAAAATACTACAAGAATTAACGTAAATAGAAGTTATGACAAAAGGAAAACGATTTTCTAAGTATCATAATTTTGAAAATTAAAAAAATTAAAAATCATATTGACTGCTTTTTTTTCAGATTATATAATAAACACAAAATATTTAAAATTTAAATTGAAATTAAAAGATTATACAAAACAAAAAGGAGAGTGATGTATACATTAATATTGTCTATAAAGCAATATAAATTGGAAATAATGCAAATAATTGAAAAAGTCGCACAATTAAGATGATTTAAAAGTTTTAATTTTGTCAAGAAAAATTAAATAAAAATAAAAAAAGCATATATGTTTAAAGTATACATGTTAATTTTATTTAATTAAGAAAGTTGTACTAAATATTGCGAAGATTTTATAAATTATGAAACATAATTGACAAGTTTAAGTCAAAAATGTATAATTAAATAAAATCTCGTCAAAAGGTTTTCATTTAAGAAGAGATTGGACTTATTTTTTGGTAAAATGTAATAAAAAGTAGTAAAATTCAAATGGGGGTGCTTTAAATGGGTGAGAAACAAATCAAGTTTAAAGATGTAATTGTAATTGGATTTGCACTATTTGCAATGTTTTTTGGTGCTGGGAACTTAATATTCCCTCCATATCTAGGAGTTTTATCCGGAGGTAGCTGGCTAGTAGCTTTCATAGGATTCCTTTTCGCAGATGGTGGTTTGGCATTATTAGCAGTTATAGCAGCAACTAAGTTTAATGGGGACACATCAAAAATGTTTTCAAGAGCTGGTAAAGGATTAAGTATTGTATTAGGATGTGCAATGGTAATCTGTATAGGGCCACTTTTGGCAATACCTAGAACAGCAGCAACAACTTATGAAATGGGTATATTACCTACAATAGGTTCAGGAATAAGCCCAGTAATATTCTCTATAGTATTCTTTGCTATAGTATTGGTTTTAACAATAAGACCATCAAAAGTTGTAGATATAGTTGGATCAATTTTAACTCCAGCTTTACTTATAGCTTTAGCAGTATTAATAGTTAAAGGTATTGTATCTCCACTAGGAGACATAAGAGATACTTCTTTAATACAAAATGTATTTGCAGAAGGTATAACTCAAGGATATCAAACAATGGATGCATTGGCAGCTAGTGTATTTGCATCAATTATAATCATGTCAGTAATAGCTAAAGGTTATACAGGTGAAAAAGAAAAGATGAAAGCTACAGTAAGTGCAGGTGTTATAGCGGTAATAGGTATGGCACTAGTTTATGGTGGACTATGTTACCTTGGAGCAACTGTATCTAAGATATATGGACAAGATGTTCAACAAACAGCTTTAATAGTTTCAATAACAGCATCATTACTTGGAAATACAGGTAAAATTCTATTGGCTATTATAGTTGCATTAGCATGTTTAACAACAGCTATAGGTCTTTCTTCAGCAGCAGGTCAATATTTCTCAACACTTACAGATGGAAAATTAAAATATGAGCATATAGTTATAGTAGTTTGTGTATTTAGTGCAATCATATCAAACTTTGGAGTAAGTACAATAATAAAATTCTCTTCTCCTATATTAAGTATGGTATATCCAGCAACTATAACTCTAGTTATACTAGCATTATTTAGTAATAAAATTAAAAATGATAACGTATTTAAATGCGCTGCATATATGGCATTGTTAGTAAGTGTATTAACAGTTGCAACAAGCTTTGGTATAAATATACCTTTAGTTAATAGCTTACCACTAGCTTCATTAGGATTTAACTGGGTAGTTCCAGTTGTAATAGCAGGGATAATAGGAAACTTTATTCCATCTCAAAGTAGTAAAGCTGTACAATAATAAAGAATAATTCATACATATAGGAATTGCCTTAAAGTGATTAAAATCATTTAGGAGGCAATTCCTTTTTGATATGTAAAACTTTATATGTATTTATATGTAAATGGATATTAAATTAAGTAGATTAAAGATAGATTATTGTTAGGTTGAATTTTGTTATATATATTTACAAATAATATTTATGGGATGTAGCATATTTGTATGGAAAATATAAAGAATTTATTAATAATTTCAATGGAAAATAATGGAACAATAAGGATGAAATTTATAAAAAAATAAAGTATATAAGAGTATAATTACACTTTTATATACTTTTTTATGTTATTTTTAAGTTTTTAATAGAAGATATTTAGAATATAAAAAATTCATTTACTTAATTGAGAAAACTATAAAGCGTGTTATATTGAATATAAAATAGTATAATATATATTGTGTAAGATAATTAATATGAAAACATGCAAATATAGAAAAAAGTTTGTTTAGAATTACAACTAATAGGTGTATTAATGTAATACTAATTTATTGGAGGTCTAAAAATGAAGTACATAATAAAAAGAGATGGGACAAAAGAACTTTTTAGTAAAAGTAAGATTGAAGATGCTGTCTATAAAGCTAGTATAAATAGTGAAGGTGGAGTAGATAGAGATTTAGCATATGATATATCAAGAAAAATTGCTAATGATTATAATTCTATGGAAAAATGTTTATCTGTAGAAGAAATCCAAGATATAGTTGAAGTATTACTTATGGAATCAAATAGAAAAGATATAGCAAAACACTACATATTATATAGAGAAAGACGTTCAGAAATAAGACATAAGGCTTGGGAGTTTGATGAATTACAAAAATCAATATGGAAAAATAAGTATAGACACGATGGAGAAAGTTTTGATGAATGGATAAAGAGAATTTCAAATAATAGTCCAAGAATATCAAAGTTAATAAGACAAAAGAGATTTTTATTTGCAGGTAGAATTTTAGCAAATAGAGGTTTACATAAAGAAGGTAAAAAAGTAACTTACTCTAATTGTTATGTAATAGAGCCACCAAAAGACAGTATAGAAGATATTTTTGACACTGCAAAAAAACTTGCTAGAACTTTTAGTTATGGTGGAGGGGTTGGAATTGATATTTCAAAATTAAGACCCAAAGGTGCAAAAGTAAATAATGCTGCAAAATATACAACTGGAGCAGTGTCTTTTATGGAACTTTATAGCATGACGACAGGTTTGATTGGTCAAAGAGGTAGAAGAGGAGCTCTTATGATTTCTATGGATGTAAATCATCCAGAAATAGAGGAATTTATAGATATAAAAACTGATTTGGAGAAGGTTACTAAAGCAAATATTTCTGTAAGAGTAACAGATGAGTTTATGCAAGCTGTAAAGGAAAAAAAGCTGTATAATTGTACTTTTGAAGTTGAAACTACTGGAGAAAAAATAGTCAAAATAGTAAATGCATATGATTTGTTTAATAAGTTTGTTAAAAATAACTGGGATTATGCAGAACCAGGAATATTATTTTGGGACAAAATAAAAACATATAACCTTATGAGTGAAGATAAGTCTTTTTGTTTTTCAGGTGTAAATCCTTGTGCAGAAGAGCCACTTCCAAGTGGAGGAAGCTGTTTGCTTGGCTCAATAAACTTATCAGAGTTTGTAATACAACCATTTGGGGAACATGCTACCTTTGATATTAATAAGTTAAAATCTTGTGTTAGAGAAGCTGTGGTAGCTTTAAATGATGTATTAGATGAGGGATTAAATTTACATCCATTACAAGAACAAAGGGATAGTGTCTATAAATATAGACAAATAGGATTAGGTGTAATGGGTATTGCTGACATGCTTATAAAGATGGGGATAAGATATGGTTCTGATAAATCTTTAGAATTGTGTGATTTAATTGGTAAAACTATGCTTAACGAAGCTGTAAAACAATCAGCTTTGATTGCTAAAGAATATGGCACATTTAGTGAGTATAAATATGAAAATATTTCTAAATCTAGATTCTTTATAGAAAACCTAAATGATGATATTAAAGAGATGGTTGAAAAGTATGGGCTTAGAAACTCACAACTTTTAACTATACCTCCTACAGGTTCTATATCTACAATGATAGGTATTAGTGGAGGAATAGAACCTATATTTAATCTTTCATATATAAGAAAAACTGAAAGTTTGCATGATGAAGATGTGTATTATAAAGTATATACTCCAATAGTTAAAGAATATATGGATAAAAAAGGCATTACAGATGAAGAATGTTTACCAGATTTTTTTGTTACTGCTATGAATATAGGATATGAAGAAAGAATAAATATGCAAAAAGTATGGCAAAAGTATATTGATGCTTCTATATCATCTACAATAAATATACCTTTTGAAACTACAATTGAAGATGTTTTCAACATATATGTTAAGGCATGGGAAGCTGGTCTTAAGGGAGTAACAATATTTAGAGATGGATGCAAAAGGAGTGGAATCTTAATAAATGAAAAAAAAGAAGATAATAAAAAAGAAAATAACAAAAAAGAAGATAATAAAAAAGAGTCTCATAAAAATAATAAAGAAGAAAAAGATAATAAAGAAGAAAAAGCCAAAGAATTAAAAAGTAAAAATTTTGAAGAAGATGAAAAGTTTGTATGCCCTGAGTGTGGTAGTGAAGGAATAGCACATACAGGTGGATGTAGTATATGTTTAAAATGTGGATATAGTGGATGCAATTAAATTCTAAGTTAGTGAGTTTTTAATATATTTAAGAGAAGAATATTTTTACAGGTGAAAGATGAGGGGATAGCATGCAGAACAAGAGTGTGAGGGAGATTAAAGAAATAATTGAGGCTTTAGAAGTTGAAAAGTATATGGAATATATAGAAATATTAAGAGTGGACGAAAGAAAATCTGTTCAAAGTTTGGCTATAAAACTTGCTAAGAAACTAGATAATATTAGAAAAGAAGCAGAAAGATTAGAAACCATAAATACGTTTGAAAATGAAGGATATAGTAAAGGATATTTATATATTGGAGGAATTGATGAAGCTGGAAGAGGACCACTTGCAGGTCCTGTTGTAGCTTCTGTTGTAGTGTTTAAGAAAAATACAAAAATAGAAGGCGTAAATGATTCTAAGAAAGTAAGTGAAGCAAAAAGAGATGAGCTTTTTGAAGTAATAAAAAAAGAAGCATTAGATTATGGAATAGGGATAGTAAATAACGAAGAAATAGATGAATTTAACATATTAAATGCCACGTATATGGCAATGAAAAAAGCAATAAATTGTTTAAAACAAACACCAGATTACTTACTTGTTGATGCAGCGACAATACCAGGAATTGATATAGTTCAAAATCCAATTATAAAAGGAGATTCAAAATCTATATCAATAGCAGCAGCAAGTATATTAGCGAAAGTTACTAGGGATAGTATAATGTATCAATATGATAGAGTATATCCAGAATATGGATTTAAATCTCATAAGGGATATGGAACAAAAGAACACTATGAAGCTATTGAAAAACATGGGATAACTCCTATACATAGAAAAAGCTTCTTGAAAAATATACTATAAACATAATATGATATAATATATATTATATAAATTACTATAATTAATGGGGGATTAGAGATGGATTATAATGAACTATTAAAAAATGCTAGAGAAAATTTAAATGGAAGTTGTAAAGTTTGTAAAGTTTGTAATGGAGTTGTCTGTGCAGGTGAAGTACCTGGTATGGGAGGTAAAGGAAGTGGTTCTTCTTTTATAGAAAATAGCAAGAGTTTAGAAAAAGTAAAAGTAAATATGAGAGTAATACATGATGTTTCAAATCCTGATACATCTATAGAAATGTTCGGAAAAAAAATGAGTGCTCCTATATTTGCAGCTCCAGTAACAGGAACTACTTTAAATATGGGTGGAAAAATAAATGAAAGAGATTACATAGAACCAGTAGTTGCAGGATGTGTCAATAGTGGTATCTATGCAATGGTTGGAGATACAGCAGTAGATGCATTTTTAATGGAAAATTTAGATGTAGTTAAAAAGTATAATGGTGCTGGAATTGTATTTATTAAACCTTGGGACAATGAAAATATTATAAAAAAAATAAGATTGGCTGAAGAAGCTGGAGCGTTTGCAGTTGGAGTTGATATAGATGCTTGTGGTTTAGTAACTTTATCACTACATGGAAAACCGGTACTTCCTAAAAATGTTGACCAAATAAAAGAATTAGTTAAATCTACTAAATTACCATTTATATTAAAGGGAATAATGACTGTAGAAGATGCGTTAATGGCAGTTGAAGCAGGTGTAGATGCAATTGTTGTATCAAATCATGGAGGAAGAGTACTTGACTGTACTCCAGGAGCATGTGAAGTTTTACCAAAGATTGCTGAGGCTGTTAAAGGTAAAGTTACAATACTTGCAGATGGTGGAGTTAGAACAGGGTTGGACGTATTAAAAATGATAGGTCTAGGGGCAGATGCAGTATTAATAGGAAGACCTTTTGTAACAGCTTCATTTGGTGGAGCAACTGATGGTGTAGAAACTTATGTAAATAAACTTCAATCAGAATTAAGTGGTTCTATGATATTAACTGGATGTCAAACTATAAAAGATATTGATGGAAAAGTTATATACAAATAAATTTTTATACAAAAAAGAGGAAAAATTATTTTAATGTAGAACAATTATACAAAGGGGGAATTTATATGAGTAAAAAAGCTTATGAAGAAGCCTTAGTAGAATTGGAAAAATTTATTGATGAGAGAAAGCAAATAGTTAAAAGTGCGGAGGAATGTATCGATAAGTACATAGTTGACAGAACGCTACCTTTTGATTACAAAGATAAATGTGTGGAATGGCAACAAGAGTTACTTGACATTGCAGAAGCACAGATTTTAGAAGCAAATGAATTGAATGTATTATTGGAAGAAAAAAAGGAACTTGAGGAAGATTAGATTTTGTTGACCAAGTGTAAATCATATTACTGACTTACACTTGGTTTTTTGTTGTATAAAATATATTCTAATTAAGATGGCTTTATAAACACTAGATTAGGAACACTAGATTATGAAATCTAAAGTAAAATATGGTAGTAAATATGATTAATCTAAAAAATAAAACCAGTCTTAAAGACTGGTTTAATTATTATTTTTCGGATTTAGAATATGTTTTTTCATTTCTTCTAATACGATTGTATAGGATTTACATTGAGCAGCAGCTAATTCCGACAAAGCAAATCTCTGAGCTTTATTTAAAAAGTCCTTATCTGTACTACATAATTGTTTTGAACAATCTTGTATCATAAGCATCTTAATTAATTTTACAATCTCAAAGATATCTCCTGAATGAAATTTATCATGGTATAATTTAAGCCGCTTCTTTCTATCAAAAATCCATATAGCATCTGTTTTGTTAATAGATTGGATAAAATTATCAATTTCATTTTCGTTCATAATTGGACGGACACCAATCTTGTCAGCATTCAGAACAGGAATAGAAATTTTAAGAGTACTATTGAAAATGACAGTTAATTCGTAGTATTTCTGCATATGTTTATTTATTTCCTTGGTTACAATATCACTTACATAACAGGCTCCCTCTTTTGGATACATCACACTTTCACCGATATTATACATATGTTAGTTATACCTCCAAACTGAATTTTAGATATTGCAATTTGGGTACAATGCTTTAATTATCTAATAATTAATATTATATCATAAAACTATTGACAAGTCAAAAATATTAATATATAATACTAAGTTTAGCATCAAAAGTGGTTAAAACCAACTATAAAACTAACTATAAAAATATAATATAAAATAATTTAACATCTTGAAATATTATGTTAGTATTGTATAAAATTATATACTAACTATATTTAGTAATCATTAGTTTTTTGCAAAATCTCTTAATTTAAAACTTCCAGCTGTTACAAATACTATTCCAATAAGTATTAGAACGATTACATTTATTAAAATGCTATCATTGCTTTTAATAGCGTTTATAGTCCAGTAAAAAGGTGTAAGCTTTGATAGATTAGCCATAAATGATAATTCACTCATTGATGGTATCAGACTAGATATAGATATAGCTAAACCTATTAAAGAATAAAATGTAGTTACAAGGCTTATAGAGTTTTCATTTTTGAATACTCTAGCTATACAAAATACAAATCCAGTGGAAACAAAACTATTTGCTAGTACAATCATTAATACATTTAGAGTTAATTTAAAATCTCCAACAAATGTAAGGCATCCAAGTATTAAAGTGTATACAATTGCTTGAATAAAAAATAAACCTAAGAGTATGCTAAAAATTATTTTTATATCTTTATGTTTTGTAGAAATAAGCCTTCTTAAAACATTTGATTTTTTTAATGAAAATAAGTCAGAAGCAAGATGCGCTGCGTTAATATACATAAAATAACATATTAAGAAAACTGGTAAAAATAAATTTGTGTTTTTATCAGGTTTGCTATCAACTATAGTTGTTTTAGTTAATTTTTCATCCAGATTTCTATCTATTTTTGATTTTAAAGAATTATTGATAAAAGATTCTATTTCTGATTCTGCCCAAAGACTACCACCACCATTTTCAGTTTTAAAACATTTAACAGCAGGTCTTTTTAAGTTATCTATATCAGTTGAAAAATTTTTGTCTAAAACAAATACTGCAGAAACTTTATTATTTTTTAGTAAGTTCATAGCTTTATCTTCTTCATTTAACCTAAATGTGTTTTCCTTTAACTTTGAATTATTTATCAATTTATGTTCATATTTTCCTGAAGAGTTAGATACAACTGCTACTGGAGAAAAGTACATAGATTGATTGTCTGATTTACTAGAAAAAAGGTTAAGAGAAACAACTAATATAATAGGAATCATAACCATACTAGCTAAAAGAGAAGGATTTTTTATGTATCTTTTTATATTTGCAAGAATTAATCTAATCATTATTAAATCTCCCTCCATTTATATTTTTCTTTTACAATAGAGAATATAATCAATATTGTAGAGGCAACTAAGCATGTTACAATTAAATTACTTATTGAACTTAAAGTATTGAAGCTTTCATAGTCACTATATAGAGCTCCTATCAAATAAGTTGGAGATAAACTAGTAAACTTAGTAAAAGTTTCACTTATCATGTTAAAAATACCTCCAAAAATTGTCTGTAAGAAAAGTAACATATAAACTATGAATGTACCATATTTTTTACTAAAAAAACTAGTTACAAAAGTAGATATCGAAGTCATAAAATATGATGATAAAGCACATAGTAAGGTCAATATGGCAAGATTACCTTTAAATGTTATTCCTAGTATTCTAAAAAATAAAACATATAATAATAGAAATATAAATGAGTAAATCCATAAACCTACAAAGTCGTAAATTAAATACTGCACTCTAGTTATAGGCATAGAATAAAGTCTTTTTGAAAGCCCTTTTGATTCACTTATATAATTTGACAAAATATTATTCATTATGAAAATTATTACAAGGAATCCCAATGAAACTAAAGCAAAGTATTCATATGAGTTTTGTTCGATATCGCTTTTTATTATAGAAGTAGCAATAGAACTTTTATTAAACAACTTAGAAAAATCTTCTGAACTTAGTTTTTGAGAATTATTTAAATATAATTTTTCATGATAAGTATCTAATATGTTTTGAAGTAGTATTGCTAAGTCATCATTAGTTCCAAGTTTTTCTATATTTAAAGTATTTGATTTTTCATTTAGAATATTGTTTTCGTATCCCTTAGGTATTGTAAGTTTTAAATCTGCATCAGAATCATCTTTGTTTATTTTTAGTACAGAAGATAAATCACCTTTTAAAAAGTTTGTCAAATTACTTGATAACTTGGAACTATCTTTGTCATATACAACGATTGATATAGGTTCTGTTTTTATAGGATTTTGAAACATATCTCCTGTTACCATTCCAAGGAACCAAGCTAAAAGTAAAGGAAGAGCCAAGAAATATAGCAAACTAATCATGAAGGAACTTTTCAGACCTTTTAACATAGTTTTTACACTTATATATAATTTCATAAAATCACCCCCATTAGTCTCTTAAATTTTTACCTGTTAGATTTAAGAATACATCTTCTAAACTAGGTTCTTCATAAGATATACGTACTACTTTTGAATTGTTTTTATCAACAGCAGAAAGTGCATCTGTTAGCAGAAAGTTTTTATCTACATCTAATGCTATTACTGAAGTATTTTCTAAAACAGATATAACTCCTTTAGTATTTTTTAAATCAAATATAAGTTGAGCATTTATATTTTTTATTTCCATAATTAATTTTGTACTTGTAGATACTATTGATTTTAGATAATTATTATCCCCAAAAGCAACTTCTTTACCTTCATCCATAATAAAGATTTTAGAACAAAGATGTTCAACTTCTTCCATATAATGAGATGTATATATAATAGTAGTTTTTTGTTTTTCAGATATATCTTTTATAAAATTAAAAATGTGATTTCTTGATTGAGGGTCAACACCTACAGTTGGTTCATCTAATATTAATATTTTAGGGTGGTTTAAAAGTGCTATCCCAATATTTAATCTTCTTTGCATACCACCAGATAATTTTTTTACTTTTTTCTTTTTAACTTCAGCTAGACCTGTAACTTCCAAGGCCTCATTGATTCTATCTTGAAGTAACTTGCCCTTCAATCCATAGAAAGCTCCAAAGTATTCTAAGTTATCAAAAGGAGTTAGTGTTTCCATAATTGCTAATTCCTGTGGAACTAATCCTATTATAGATTTTGCACTCATAGGATCTGCTGACAAATCTATACCATTTATTTGAATATTACCACTATTTGGTAAAGTAAGATTGGTAATTATACTTATAAGTGTAGATTTACCAGCACCATTTGGACCAATAAGTCCAAATATTTCCCCTTCTTTAACAGAAAAGCTAATGTTATCAAGTGCTAACTTATCATTAAATCTTTTTGTTATATTATTTACTTTAACTATATCCATAAAAATCCCTCCCAAAATATTTTTGTGTAATTTAAAAATCTATAATATTATAATAAAGAATTAATAGGTGTATTTCTATTACTATAAGTCACTAAAAAAAGTGACTTAAGTCACTTTATAGTTTTATATTTATTATAAGTTAAGTTTTTTAAAATTTTGTTTATAGTTTAGCTTTTTTATTGACATATTATATTACAATTTTATTTTTGAAAGCAAATATAGCCAATTGAGTCCTATCTCTAAGTTCCAATTTACCTAAAATATTAGTTATATTATTTTTTATGGTACCCTCAGATAAAAATAATTCTTGACTTATTTCTTTATTACTAAGCCCATCTGCAATTAACTTAACTATGGATATTTCTTTTTCAGTTAAATTATATATATTAGAAATATGTTCGTGTTCGACAGTTTTTTCAACTGACATAATTTTTTCAATTACATTTTTGTCAAGTACAACATTGCCAAAAAATGAAGAGCGTATTCCCTCATGTAACACTTCATCAGAGCTGTCTTTTAAAAGGTAACCTGAAGCTCCAAATTTCATTGCATCCTTTATATATTCATCATCATTAAATGTAGTTAAAATTAATAGTGCTATTGACTCATCATATTCTTTTATAAGTCTTGTACCTAAAACACCATCACAAATATTCATTCTAATATCCATAAGAACAACATCTACCTCATTTGACTTACAAAATTCTAAAGCCTCATATCCATTAGAGGCATCTCCAATTATCTCCAAATCATCATAAGATGACAATATAATCTTAAGACCTTTCCTAATTAGTTTTTCATCATCAACTATAAGAACTTTGATTTTACTCAAAAAAATCACCCCCTAAAAATTTGGGAAAAGAAGCTCTAATTGTAAATCCATCATTGTGATTATCAAATTCAACTTTTCCATTTAGTTCATATATTCTTTCGCTAATACTGTTAATTCCATTTCCTTTTTTTATATTTTCACATCCTATACCATTATCACTAATCGTAACTATAAGATTTGAAGGATTAAATGTTATAAAAATTTTGATTTTACTTGCTTTTCCATGTCTTGATGCATTGGAAAGCGATTCTTGAATAAGTCTATATAAAGCTATAGACTGAGCTCTAGATAGGTTCCAAGTGTTTTTTGATATAGTTAGTCTTACATTAATATTTGTAAGCTTAATAAAGCTTTTAATTAGTTCTTTAATTTTAAATAAATTTTGATAATTTTCATATTCAATAGGTTTTAACTCAGATATAGCCCTTCTAACATCTTGAAAACTTTCATTTACGAATTCTCTGAGTTCATGTACTAAATCAGATACTTCTGGCTTATCAGTTAAGAGCTTTTCTATAGCACTTAGCTGTATTATTGTTGTAGAAAGAGAATGTCCAACACTATCATGTATTTCTCTAGATATTCGGTTTCTCTCTTTTAAAATGGCTAGTTCTTCTATAGAACTTGCATAAATTTCTAAATCAGAATTAGATTTTTTTAATTTATCTTTAGAAATTCTAAGTTTATCATAAAGGTTTTGATTGTATAATTTAGATATATTTTCACTTTCTATATATATAGAAAGTATAGATATAATCAATAATATTGAACTTGATTCCAACGCTAGATACAAGTTTTTGTCTAAACTAATAATAAAAGAAGATACTATAATGAAAAATAATAATATGTATTTGTATTTTTCATTTATAAAAAATGATATGTCCAAAATTAAAGGAACAAAGTAAACTGAATTAAAAGTCTTTGTACAATTATATAATATGAAAATTAAAGCAAATTCTAAAAAATAAGAAATAAGTACAAGTCTACTATTATTTGATAAAGAAAAAAATCTGACTTGATTATTTATTATAATTAGAAATAATATTATTATGGTTATAACTGGATACAATATATTTTCAGTAGTGTTTAAAGAACTTACAAGTACTATAAATAGGGACAAATATCGTATAAAAGTAACTAATTTTTTTCTATTCATTAAAAGGACTCCTCCATAAAAATAAACTTTCCTTATGAAAACTAGGATAATATCATAAAAGAATAAAGTCAATAGAAGTATCTATTAATATTAATAGAAATAAAATCAATCTAAAAAATTTGAATAGTTAAATCGTATACTGACCATAATCAAAAAGTAAAAATTTAATGTATTGGAGTAAAAAATGAATAACAAAGAAAAAGGTGATTTTGGAGAAGAAGTAGCAATTAATTATTTATTGTCAAAAGGCGCAAAACTATTAGAAAAAAACTACAGATTAAAGATTGGAGAGGTCGATATAATAGTAAGGATAGATGATGAGATTATATTTGTAGAAGTAAAATCAAGGTCTAGTTTAAGGTATGGTTATCCTTGTGAATCTGTAAATTTCAAGAAGAGAAAAAAGATAGTTGAGATTGCTAAATACTATATCACAAAAAATAATTTACATAATATTCCCATAAGATTTGATATTGTAGAAGTTTATTTATCAGAAAAAAGAGTAAATCACATAATGAATGCTTTTTAAGAAAGATAAAGGTTTGGAAAGGATTATTATATGTTAAGTATTATTAACTCAAGTAATTTAATAGGAATTGAAAGTTTTCTAGTAAAGGTTGAGGTGGATACAAGTAATGGTATACCTAGCTTTAATATTGTCGGTCTTCCAAGTAAGGAAATTAAAGAGGCGAGAGAGAGAGTTAAATCAGCTATTATAAATAGTGGATATAAATTTCCAAATACAAGAATTGTTGTAAATTTATCACCAGCAGATATAAAAAAAGAAGGTGCTTTTTTAGATTTATCAATAAGTATAGGTCTTTTAAGAGGGTTAATAGAAAAAGATGAAAATTATATAAGAGAAAGTATGTTTATAGGAGAATTATCACTAGATGGAAAAATAAGAAAAGTAAGAGGGATATTACCAATAATTATAGGTGCAAAAACCCAAAATATAAAGCGTATTTTTATACCAGTTGACAATATAAGAGAAAGTTTATTTATAGAAGAAATTGATATAATACCTATTAAAAGTTTAAAAGAATGTATAGGGTTTTTAAATGGAGAAATAAAAGTCGATAAAGAAAAAATAATGTCTTTTTTAAATGAAGAAATAGAAACAAACGGGGATTATACATATTGTAAATATCCTGAGTTTTATGATACAAAAGAAAGCAAATATGATGAAGATTTTAAGGATGTTAGAGGAAATTATTTTATAAAGAGAAGCGCAGAGATAGCCGCTGCTGGAAATCATAATATACTTATGATTGGGCCTCCAGGTTCAGGTAAAACAATGATTGCAAAACGAGTAATAACAATTTTGCCAGATATAAGTATAGAAGAGATGATAGAAGTAAGTAAGGTTTATAGTGTATTGGGTATGATAGATGAAAATAAAGGCATAATCGATAAGAGACCTTTTAGAGCGCCTCATCATACAACTACAAAGCAGTCTTTAATTGGTGGAGGAACAGATGCAAGACCTGGAGAAGTAGCACTAGCACATAGGGGGATTTTGTTTTTAGATGAAATCGCTGAATTTGATAGGAAAATACTTGAGACTTTGAGACAACCTATAGAAGATGGGTATGTAAATATATCTAGAGTAAAGTATAGTACAAAATATCCCTGTAGAGTATTACTAATTGCAGCTATGAATCCATGTCCATGTGGTTATTATATGTCAAATACAGAGTGTAGATGTAGGAGTAATGAAATTAATAAATACATAAATAAAATATCAGGACCATTATTAGATAGGTTTGATATTTTTGTAGAAGTAAATACTGTAAAATATGATGATTTAAATTCATCAAAACAAGAAGAAAGTTCTCAAAAAATAAAGACGAGAGTAGAAAATGCTAGAAAAATACAAATAAATAGATTTAAAGAAGATAATATAAAAAATAATAGTGAAATTAAGGCTTCTAATTTATTAAAATATTGTAAATTAGAAAAAGAAGCTTCAAAAATGGCTAAAGTAATATTTAATAAATATAACTTAAGTAGTAGAAGTTATACAAAACTTTTAAAGATGGCAAGAACAATAGCTGATTTAGAAGGAATAGAGTTGATAAATTCACAGTGTATTATAGAAGCTTTTTCATTTAGAAGAGCTTATTATAGCTATTTTAAATAAGTTTTTGAGGTGTATTTTATGGAGAAAAAAGATATCTATTTATGGTTAAAATCAATTAGTGGAATAACAACAAAAACAATTGAAATAATAGAAAATAATATAGTAAATATTGAAGATATATTTGATTTTTCTGAAAAAGAAATATATAATTTAAAAAATATAAGCTTGAATATTAGAAAAAATATAGTAAAATATAGAGGTCACGCTTATTTAGAAAATATAAAAGAACTACTTTACAAAAAAACAATTAAATATATTTGCCAATATGACGAAGAATATCCTGAAAATTTGAAGAATATATACAATGCTCCAAAGTTATTATTTTACAAAGGTGACATAAGTTTAGTTAATAATAATTTCAATATAGCTATAGTAGGTTCAAGAAAGCCTACAGCTTATGGAATTAATTGTGCAAAAACAATGAGTTGTCAATTGTCTCAATATGGAGTTAATATAGTAAGTGGATTAGCCATAGGAATAGATGCATATTCACATATAGGTTGTATGAATGGAAAATCTAAGACTATAGCGGTTCTTGGTTCAGGAGTAGACAACCCTCTTCCAAAACAAAATTTACATTTATCAAATAAAATATTAGAAAATGGGGGACTATTATTATCAGAGTATAATATTAACTCAACAGTAGCTCCATATCATTTTTCTAATAGAAATAGAATTATTAGTGGATTAAGTGATGGAGTAGTGGTTGTAGAAGCAGCAATACGAAGTGGTGCATTAATAACAGTAGAGTTTGCTCTTGAACATGGAAAAAATGTTTTTGCAGTACCTGGTAATATAAATTCTCAAATGAGTAGAGGATGTCATAAAATTATAAAAGAAGGTGCGAAATTAATTGAAAATATAGATGATATTTTGAATGAGTATAACATATTTAATATTATCAATAAAAAAATAAATCAAAAATATGATAATATAAGTTTAAATGCCAAGTCTAAGCAAATAATTGAAGCTATAAAAAGAGAAGGAAGCTTGCATATAGATAGTATTTGTGATTATACTGGTATAGAAATAAAGTATGTAAATTCAATAATCAATGAATTAGTACTAAATGAGTTAGTAATAGAGATGAATAATAAAACGTACAGTTTAAATGTATAAATTAAGATTAGGTAGTGGGGGTGTGTGGTTTTATGGCCAAAACATTAGTCATCGTAGAATCGCCTGCAAAAGCTAAGACCATAGAAAAATTTTTAGGTAAAAGTCATTATACAGTAAAAGCATCAGTTGGTCATGTTAGAGATTTACCTAAAAGTAAATTAGGTGTAGATATAGAAAACAATTTTGAACCTCAATATATAAATATACGAGGAAAAGGCGATGTAATAAAGGAATTAAAAAAAGAAGCTAAAAAATCTAAACAAGTGTATCTAGCAACTGACCCTGATAGAGAAGGTGAAGCTATATCATGGCATTTAGCTCATATACTAAATTTAGATGAATCTGATGATTGTAGAATTGAGTTTAATGAAATAACTAAAGATGCAATTAAAAAAGCAATTAAGCATCCTAGAAATATTGATATAAACTTAGTAGATGCACAACAAGCTAGAAGAGTATTGGATAGACTTTTAGGATATCAAATAAGCCCTATATTATGGCAAAAGGTTAGAAAAGGTCTTAGTGCAGGTAGAGTACAATCAGTAACAACAAAATTAATTTGTGATAGAGAAAAAGAGATAAAAGCGTTTATTCCAAAAGAATATTGGACAATAGATGTTGAAGCAAAGACAGCAAAAGATAAAGATATAACTTTAAAATTTTATGGCAAGAACGATGAAAAAATTGAATTAGAAAATGAAGATGCTGTTAATGAAATACTAAAAGAAATGGAAGGAAAGGATTTAAAAGTTGAAAAGATAGAATCTAAATCAAGACGTAAATCAGCTCCAAAACCATTTACAACAAGTATGCTTCAACAAGAAGGTGCAAATAAGTTGTTTTTTACTACTAAAAAAACAATGATGATAGCGCAAGAACTATATGAAGGTATAGATATAGAAGGTGAAGGCACTGTTGGTCTTATATCATATATAAGAACTGATTCTAAGAGAATATCTGATGAAGCAAAAGAAAAAGCTAAGAATTATATAATAAGTGACTTAGGTGAAAATTATTATAAAAACCCTGTAGAAAAAAAAGAAAAACCAGACACTAAAAAGGTTCAAGATGCACATGAGGCAATAAGACCAACTTCCGTTGATAGAACTCCTGATAGCATAAAAGCTTCATTGAGTAAAGACCAATATAAGCTGTATAATTTAATTTGGAGAAGATTTATAGCAAGTCAAATGGAGGATTCAGTATTCGATATACTAAATGTAGAATGTAAGGCTGGAGATATTGTATTTAAAGCCACTGGTTCAAAAATGAAATTTGATGGATATACTAAGGTATACAATTTTTCAGAAAGAGAAGATAAGATTCTACCAAGTATAGAAAAAGGAGATATATTAAGTATAGAAAATATATTGCCAGACCAACATTTTACACAACCACCAGCAAGATATACAGAAGCCAGTTTGGTAAAAACATTGGAAGAACTGGGAATTGGTAGACCAAGTACGTATGCTCCAACAATAGCTACTATATTAAATAGAGAATATGTTGAAAAGCAAGGCACAAGTCTATGCCCAACAGAACTTGGAATAATAGTTACTGATATTTTAGAAAATAATTTTCATAAATTTATAGATGTAGATTTTACTGCTGATATGGAAAGTAAGCTTGATGTCATAGAAGAGGGAAATACAGATTGGAAAGAAATTGTATCTGAAGCATATGCACCACTTAAAGAAGCCATTGAAGAAGCACTTGAGAATATAGAAAAAATAAATATGGATGAAGAAACTGATGAAATCTGTGAAAACTGTGGCTCTAATATGGTTATAAAATATGGTAGGTTTGGAAAGTTTATGGCTTGTAAAAACTATCCTGATTGCAAAACGACTAGACCAATTATGAATAAAATTGGTGTTAAATGTCCAAAATGTGAAGAAGGAGAAATTATCCTTAGAAAATCCAAAAGAGGGAAAGCTTTTTATGGATGTTCTAATTATCCAAACTGTGACTTTGTAGCTTGGAATAAGCCAACAGGAGAGTTTTGTGAAAAGTGTGGTTCATATATGGTTGAAAAAGTGACTAAATCTGAAACGAAAACAGTATGCTCCAATAAAGAATGTAACAAAGAGTCAAAAGAGCATAATGACGGAAAAGAGTGAAAATTGAAAAAAATCACATAATTATCTTGAAAAAGGTTCCAAACTATGATAATCTTTCAAGTGTGAACAACTAATATAAAAATAAATTTTCATTAAAAGTGAGAATAATATTAGAAAATATAAAGGTTATTAAAAGGCCTAAATTTCATGAGGAGATGATTAAATGGCAAGTGAAGTATTACAAAAAACAAGAAAAATAAATAAAACATTACAAACAAGTGGTGGAAGCAGTGTCTCTTTTGATTTACTGGCCGGAGCATTAGGAGATGTATTAAATTCTAATGTTTATGTAGTAAGTGCAAAAGGTAAAGTTCTAGGGCTTCATTTAAATGATATTGAAGATAGCTCAGTTATAGAAGACGAATATACTAAGCAAAAAAAATTCTCAGAAGAATATACTCAAAACTTATTAAAAATTGATGAGACACTAGAAAACTTAAATGGTGAGAAGATATTAGAGATTTTCCCTGAAGAACAAGGAAGATTACAAAAATATACTACTGTAGTACCAATATTAGGAAGTGGACAAAGACTTGGAACATTAGTACTTTCAAGATATTCAATGTCATTTAATGATGATGATTTAGTGATAGCTGAATACAGTGCAACTGTTGTTGGTCTTGAGATATTAAGAGCAATAGGTGAAGAATTAGAAGAAGAAATGAGAAAAAAAGCTGTAGTTCAAATGGCAATAGGCACTCTGTCCTACTCCGAGCTTGAAGCAGTTGAACATATTTTTGCTGAATTAGACGGTAAAGAAGGCTTACTTGTAGCAAGTAAAATAGCTGATAGAGTTGGTATAACTAGGTCAGTTATAGTAAATGCACTTAGAAAATTTGAAAGTGCAGGTGTGATAGAATCAAGATCATTAGGTATGAAAGGAACTCATATAAGAATACTTAATGATAAACTTACAGATGAATTAAAAAAATTAAAAAACAATCAATAATCTAAATTTTATAGATTGTGATTAGAAAAGGTATCTATTTCAAATAGATACCTTTTTTAGACGGATTATTGGGATAATAATCATGAAATATTTTTTTGAATAGGAGTGGGAATATGCCTTTAGCAGATAAAATAAGACCAAAAACAATGAATGATGTAATAGGTCAAAGTCATATAATTGGTAATGGAAAAATACTGTCTAAGATATTACAGACTAATTTTTTGCCAAATATGATATTTTTTGGTCCACCAGGTGTTGGAAAAACTACTGTAGCAGAAATTGTCGCAGAAAAAAGCAATAAAAATTTTTATAAAATAAATGCCACTAATTCATCACTAGAAGATATAAAAAAAGTAATAGCAGAACTTGGAAGTATAAGTAATATAAATGGGGTTTTACTATATATAGATGAGATACAAAGTTTTAATAAAAAACAACAGCAGTCGATATTAGAATTTATGGAAAATGGTAGTATAACTTTGATTGCTAGTACTACAGAAAATCCATATCATTATGTATATAAAGCTCTTCTAAGTAGAGCGACTATATTTGAATTTAAGCCTTTAGAAAAATTAGATATAGAAAAAGGCTTAAGAAGGGCAATTGAAGTTTTAAATGAAGATAGTTATATGGATATTGAATGTAATAATGATGCTATTGAGGATATAGCTATTATCTCTGATGGAGATATGAGAAGGGCTTTAAATGCTTTAGAATTAGTAGTTTATTCAACTAAACCAAATATAGATAACATAATCTATATAGATTCAGATGTAGTAAAAAAATCTACATTTAATAAAATTATAAACTATGATAAAAATGGTGATAGTCATTATGATATTTTAAGTGCATTTCAAAAATCTATAAGGGGAAGTGACCCGCAGGCATCCATACACTATTTAGCAAGACTTATAAAAGGTGGAGATTTAATAAGTATCTGTAGGAGACTTTTAGTAATAGCTAGTGAAGATATAGGTTTAGCTTATCCAAATGCAGTTGTTATTGTAAAAGCCTGTGTAGATTCAGCTATGCAACTTGGATTTCCTGAAGCAAAAATACCATTAGCAGAAGCTACTGTTCTTTTAGCTACATCGCCAAAATCTAATTCTGCATGTATGGCAATAATGAAAGCATTAGATGAATTAGATAGAGAATTTGTTAAAGACATACCAAACAGTATAAAAGATGCTCATTATTCTGGTTCTAAAGATATAGGTAGAGGATGTGGATATAAATATCCTCATAACTTTAAAAATCATTATGTAAAACAACAGTATTTACCAGATAGCATAAAAGATAGTATTTACTACATACCACAAGAAAACAAAACTGAGAAAAATATAAAGAAATATCTAGAATATTTGGATAGCGATTTTTAAGTTGAATTTTATGTATCGGGGGTAGATATTATGATTATAAAGGTTAACTCAAGTTATCATAGTAGAGTTATGAAATATTTAAAAAAAGAACCTGAGTACAATTTATTTATAATAGGGGATATTGAAAGATATGGATATGGAAATAACTTTTTAAATTTATGGGCAGATATAGGTTTAAATGGTGAAATCAGAGCAGTACTACTTAAATATTTTGAATTTATGATGTTTTATTCAGATGGAGAGTATGATGTTGAAGGCTTTTATGAATTGCTTTGTGACACTGATTACGAAGAAATTTCTGGAAAAATAAGTGCTGTAGATGCTTTAGCAAAGCGATTAGGACTTAATAATCTAAAAATAGTTGATTTTTGTAAGCTTCGAACTAAAAAATTTTTAGTTGACAATCATTGTAATGAAAAGGTCAAGAGAATTAGACTTGGAAATCTAAAGAAAACAGTTAGGCTTTATGATTTGATAGATGAATTCCACAGTACAACTTTAGATAGTTTAAAAAATGGTTTAAGAACAGGTAGAGGATATTGTATAGAGATTAACAAAGAAGTAGTATCAATGGCAAAGAGTACATCAGAAAACAGGACTCATGCAATGATAATTGGAGTAGGTACACATCCTAAATATAGAGCTAGAGGGCTTGCTACAAAATGTTTAATTAAACTATGTTCAGAACTTTTAAGAGAGAATAAAATGCCTTGTTTGTTTTATGATAATGAAGAAGCTGGAAAGATATATAAAAAATTAGGATTTGAAAACATTGGAAAATGGGGGATTTATTCAAAATAAAAAAATTAAAATTAATCTTGACAAAATTAGTAGGGTATAATAAAATTATGTTGAAAGTAATTCCTACTAAAACAGTATGAATTAGATTTCTATATAGAGGTGATAATGTATGAAGTTGTCTACTAAAGGTAGATATGGACTAAAGGCAATGTTTGAATTAGCACTAAATCAAGATAATGGACCAGTGTCATTAAAATTTATTGCTAAAAAGCAAAAAATATCGGACCAGTACTTAGAACAAATATTTTCATCTTTAAAAAAATCGGGTCTAGTAAAAAGTGTAAGAGGTGCTCAAGGAGGATATTTGCTTTCAAAGAATGCTGAAGACATAACAGTAGGAGATATACTTGTAGTATTGGAAGGTCCAGTTGCATTATCTGACTGTGTACTAGATGAAGATGTCTGTGAAAACTCAAACATGTGTGTAACAAAAATAGTTTGGGAAAAGATGAAAAAGGGTATAGAAGATGTTATAGATTCAATTACTCTTAAAGATATGATAAATGACTATAACAAAAATAAATTAGAAAATGATATAACAAATATAACTAAAAAATAGATTTGGAGATGAATGTAATGGAAAAAAGAAGATTGTATATGGATTATTCTGCAACAACACCTGTTAAAAAAGAAGTATTAGATGCAATGATGCCATACCTAACAGATTATTTTGGCAATGCATCTAGTTTTCACACATTCGGAAGAGAAGCAAAAGATGCTTTAGATAAAGCAAGAGAACAAGTAGCAGCCCTTATAAATGCTGAACCTAATGAAATATATTTTACAGCAGGTGGTTCAGAAAGTGACAACTGGACATTAGAAGGTGTAGCTTATGCTAATAAAAATAAAGGTAATCATATAATAACTTCAAAAATAGAACACCATGCAATACTTCATACATGTGAATACTTAGAAAAACATCATGGATTTGAAATAACTTATTTAGATGTTGATAGCGAAGGAAAAATTGATTTAAAACAATTAGAAGATTCAATAAAAGATACTACTATACTAATAAGTATAATGTTTGCAAATAATGAAATAGGAACTATACAACCTATTAAAGAAATATCTGAAATAGCTAAAAAACACAGTATATTATTCCATACTGATGCAGTACAAGCTTCAGGTAATATTCCAGTAGATGTTAAAGAATTAGGAATAGATTTAATGAGTATGTCTTCACATAAAATATATGGACCAAAAGGTGTTGGAGCTTTATACATAAGAAAAGGTGTAAGACTTCATAACTTTGTCCATGGTGGAGCACAAGAAAAAAGTAAAAGAGCAGGTACAGAAAATATACCTGCAATAGTTGGATATGGAAAAGCAGCAGAATTAGCTAAAGCAAATATGCAAAACCATGTTGAGACTTTAACTCGTCTTAGAAATAAGTTAATAGATGGTGTTTTAGAAAGAATACCTTATACAAGAATAAATGGTAGTTTAGAAAATAGATTACCAGGAAATGCAAACTTTGCATTCCAATTTATAGAAGGTGAAGGAATACTTTTACTATTAGATATGTTAGGAATTGCTGGTTCAAGTGGTTCTGCATGTACTTCTGGTTCATTAGACCCTTCACATGTATTACTTGCAATAGGTTTACCACATGAAATAGCACATGGTTCATTGAGACTTACAGTTGGAGATTTTACAACGGATGATGATATAGATTATATATTAGAAAATTTACCAAAAGTTATAGAAAGACTTAGAAGTATGTCACCACTTTACGATGATGCAAAGAAACAAGGATTAGTAAAATAGACAAAATAGATAAGACATAAAAAATAGGCATAAATTAATGTAGGAGGAAAAAATAATGCAATATAGTGATAAAGTTATGGAACATTTTATGAACCCAAGAAATATGGGAGAAATTGAAGGTGCAAGTGGTGTAGGTGAAGTTGGAAATCCTACATGTGGAGATATAATGAAGATATTTTTAGACATAGAAGGAGACATAATAAAAGATGTTAAGTTTAAAACATTTGGCTGTGGTTCAGCTATAGCAAGTTCTTCTATGGCAACTGAAATGATAAAAGGAAAGACTATAAAAGATGCATTAGACCTTACAAATAAAGCTGTTGCTGAAGCTTTGGATGGTTTACCACCAGTAAAAATGCACTGTTCAGTTTTAGCAGAACAAGCTGTAAAAGCAGCACTTATAGACTATGCTAAAAAGAATAATATCCATATACCAGAATTAGATGGATATGTTATAGATGATGCTCATGACCATGATATTGAGGAAGAAGAATAAAATAAGGAATAATTTTCCAAAAAAAGTTTAAAATCATTTTAAAAAAGTGTATAATGGTATAGTAAGATGAAAAATAGCCGTTTTAAAGAAAACGGCTATTTTTTATTGTTAAAACTGCCATTCTAGCCCGTTTTGGAAATTAATGAAATAATAAAAAAATATACACATCCATAATATTTAAACATTAAAAAATATAAAAAATCTCAGCAAATCAATCGTTTACGAGGATTTCATATAAAAATATATTTTCAGAAATTTTTACTTAAAAATGCTATTTTCTTTAAAAAGGCACATTTCAACTAAATACAATATTAGGGGGAACAGTTATGAAAATACCAAAGAGGATAGCAGCAATACTTACTATATCATTAGTAGCTAGTAGTGCGACAGCAGGCATATCAAGTGCTCAAACAAACAGTGATACACTTAAAGGTTCAGGTAGATGGGAAACTGCCATACAAATAAGTAAAAAAGGATGGGATACATCTAAAAATGTGATATTAGTTAATGATAATACTATAGTAGACGCATTGACTGCAACTCCTTTTGCTGGTTCTAAGAATGCACCAATTCTTTTGACACAAAACAATAAATTAGATGATAGAGCTAAAGCAGAAATAATAAGGTTAAAAGCAGAAAAAGTATATTTAATAGGCGGGACAAAAACTTTAGGTTCAGAGGTAGAGACACAATTAAAATCATTAAAAATTGATACAGAAAGAATCTCAGGAAATGATAGATATCAAACTTCTTTAGAAATAGCTAAAAAATTAGATGAGTCTCTTGGAAGAAAAACAAGTAGTAATATTTCAGAGATAGTTGTAGTTAATGGAGAAAAAGGTCTTGCTGACGCAGTAAGTGTAGGAGCTGCGGCTGCTCAAAATAAAATGCCAATAATTCTTTCTAGTCCAGAAGATGGAATAAAACAATCAAATCAATTTATAAAAGATAAAGGTATAAAAACATCTTATGTAATAGGAGGAGTGCAGTCGATTTCAGAAGCTACAAAAAGCACTTTACCTAGTCCTAAAAGATTATCAGGAAAAGATAGAAATGAAACTAATGCGGCTGTTATAAGTGGATTATATGGTTCAAAAGAGTTGAAAAATGCATATATAACAAAAGATGGTATGAATAAACAAGGAGATCTTATAGATTCATTAGCAGTAGGTTCATTGGCAGCAAAAAATAATTCACCAGTAGTTTTAGTTGGAAATAAATTAAATAAAGAACAAGAAAAAGTATTAAATACTAAAAGCTTAAAAACAGTTACACAGGTTGGTGGTTCAGGCAATGAGAATGCTTTTTCTGAGATAAAAAAATCACAATCTACAACAACATATGAAGTTAAAAATATAGAAGAGTTAAAAATAGCTTTAGATAAAGCTGATGCAAATGATATTATAAATATTAAGCCATCAGGAACTATGTCAAATGATTTATCATTGAGTACTAATAATTCAATTTCTGTAAATTTAAATGGTACATATACAGGTACGATAGTAGTAACTGCTCCAAATGCAGATATAGTAAATAAAGGTACAATAAATAAAGTTTTGGTTAAGGATAGTAAAGGTGGAACAATAATAAATGAAAGTGGAGCAAAAATAGAAAAAGTAGAAATACAAAATAATTCTAGCAATGTTGTAGTTAAAAACAACGGAAAAATAACAAACATAAAAAATGATGCTACAGGAACAAATATAAAAAATGAAGGAACAATAACTGACAAAGTAGAAGGTTCTCAGACTCCAAGTGTAGATGGCACTAAACCAGGTGGAAGTTCATCTGGAGGCTCTTCATCAAGTGGAGGAAGTTCAAGTGGTGGTTCATCTGTAAAAGATAAATTGATAACATCAATAACAGCACTTGATAATTCAATAAAAGTACAAAATGTAGAAAATGGAACAGAATTAAGTAAGTTAAACTTACCAAAAGAGTTATCAGCAACTGTGTCTGGAGTGGCTAATACAAAAGTAGGTGTAACTTGGAAAAGTACACCAGAATATGCTAGCCAAGTAGCAGGAAAGTATATATTTAGTGCAAGTCTATCAAGTGGATATAAGCTATCAGAAGGAGTATCACTTCCAACTATTACAGTAACGGTAGCTGAACCTGCTAAAGTGGAGACAATAAAGATTACTGATACTGATACATTAGAAGAAGCACTTGCTTTACAAGAAGATGGTCAAGTGTGGGAAATAAGTGGACAAATAGATGTTAAAAAGCCAGTTGTTATAGATAAAAAAATAGTTATAAATGGTATTAATAATGCTGAATTGAAAAAAGCTGTAGAATTTACTGATACTAAACCAGGGTACGAAAATATAGTAACAATAGACAGAAAAGATGGTGTAAAAATAAACAATCTAAAAGTAACAGGTTTAGATTCAGACAAATTAAATAAATCAGGAATGCATGTTTATTTATCACAAAATGTTGAATTAAACAATGTAACTTTAAATAATAATAAAGGGGCAGGTTTAATAGTAAATGGTTCATCAGTAATAGCTTCAAATCTTGTAACAAGTGGAAACGGATGGTATGGAGTTAATGTAGAATATGTAAAAGATGATGGAATTGTAAATGAAACTAATGCAAGTCTAGATTTAATAGGTGATTGTAAGATAAGTGAATATACTCCAATAAAAACTGATAACTATGATAAAGATAAAGTGATTGTTAATGGATATGGAGATTGTATATTATTACAAGATTCAAAAACTGCTACTTGGGGTAAAGCTTCTATAACTATAAATGAAAATAATGATATAGCTAATATAACGGAAGAGAATAAAATAGATGAGGATGAAAATGGCAGTATACCTAAGTTTGAAAGTGTAGATGGTAGAACTCCTGTAAAGATTACACTAAATAAAGGCAAAAATGATTATAATAATGTAAGAGTTCAAATAAGACCAGAAGAAGGTTCAGCAGAGTTAGGTGGAATACAACTAATTGCTAAGGATAGCAATGGAAACTGGTTTAACATAGTAAAAACAGGATGGGGACCAATGGAAGGTTTTCCATTACAAGGTGCAACAACAGAAGTTTATCTAGTTGGAAATAAAGAAGGTACTTATAAGGTGAAAATAGAACTAGTTGATGTTAGTAATTCTAAGAATATAATAACAGAAACAACAGCGTCAGTAGTGGTAGTTAATAAATAAAAAATTACCCTTAAATCTTTTAAAATTACCTAATAATATTATTTTTTTTAGAAAATAGAGCAAGCTATATTTTAAATAAATACAATGCTTGCTCTATATGGTATAATAATAAGTAATGCAAAAGATGAGGTGAAATTTGTTTATGAATAAAAAAGTAATGATAGGTATGAGTGGAGGAGTAGATAGTTCTGTAGCTGCATATCTTTTAAAACAGCAAGGATACGACGTCATTGGTGTTACTATGAAATTATGGCAAGACGATGACGAAGTTGAAAATGAAGGTGGTTGTTGCTCTTTATCAGCAGTTGAAGATGCTAGAAGAGTAGCAAATAAAATAGGAATACCATTTTATGTTCTTAATTTTAGAGAAGTATTTAAAGAAAAAGTAATAGATTATTTTATAGATGAATACTTAGAAGGAAAAACTCCTAATCCTTGTATAGCTTGTAATAAACATATAAAATTTGACGATTTTTATAAAAGAGCTAGACAAATAGGATGTGATTATGTGGCTACAGGTCACTATGCAAAAATAGAAAAAGATGAAGATACAGGAAGATATTTATTAAAAAAATCTGTTACAGATAAAAAAGACCAGACTTATGCACTTTATAATCTTACACAAGAACAATTAAAACATACACTACTACCAATAGGTGATTATGAAAAGGATAGAGTAAGAGAAATTGCTAAAGAAATGGGAATGGCAGTCCATAATAAACCCGATAGTCAAGAAATTTGTTTTGTTAAAGATAATGACTATGCAAATTATGTAAAAAAACATTCTGAAAAGCGTATTGAAGAAGGTTTTTTTGTAGATACTAAAGGAAATGTACTTGGAAAACATAAAGGGATACTATACTATACAATAGGACAAAGAAAAGGTCTTGGAATTACTTTTGGCAAACCAATGTTTGTAGTAGATATAAATCCAATAAATAATACTATTGTCCTTGGAGACAACGAAGAATTATTTAAAAAAGAACTTATTGCAAAAGATGTTAACTTTATATCAATAGACAAACTAGAAGAGCCATTAAGAGTTCAAGCAAAAATAAGATACTCTGCAAAACCATCACCAGCTACTATTTATAATGTTGGAGAAAATACTATTAAAATAGTATTTGATGAAGCTCAAAGAGCTATTACAAAAGGTCAATCTGTTGTAATGTACGATGGAGATATTGTAGTAGGCGGAGGAATAATAGAGAAAAGTTTATAAAAATATCCAAGAAACTTATAAAATAAGTAATATAGTCTATAAATCTAAAACAAAGTTTATAAAATAAATTTATTGTATATGAAAATATAGTATTGATTAATTTTGTAAAATTTAGTAATATAATTATTATATTAATTAAAAACAAATACAGTGATAAGGAATAGTAAAGTATTTGATGTCTTACAGAGAGAGGGAACATGCTGAAAGCCCTTAGAATAAAATATTTGAAGCAGCCTTTTAGTAGCAATTTTGAACAATGTACTTTGAATTAACAAGGTAGATTTAAGTAGAGATTGACGGTAGTTACGTTATAGCTAAGGTTTTCCGAAGATATCATAATTTTTTATGATAATTAGGGTGGTACCGCGATTGTCCTCGCCCCTATAAATTTATTTATAGGGACGAGGTTTTTTATTTAAACGAAAAAATATAATTTATTAGGAGGAACATAATATGGAAAAGATGGGACTAAACGAGATAAGAAGTAAGTTTTTAGAATTTTTTGAGTCAAAAGGTCACTATGTAGCAGATAGCTATTCTTTAGTACCAAACAATGACAAGAGTTTATTGCTTATAAACTCAGGTATGGCACCTTTAAAAAATTATTTTTCAGGTGTAGAAGTACCTCCAAGTTTAAGAATGTGTACATCTCAAAAATGTATAAGAACTGGAGATATAGAAAATGTAGGTATAACTGCAAGACATGCCACTTTTTTTGAAATGATGGGTAACTTCTCATTTGGAGATTACTTTAAAAGAGAATCAATTAAATGGGGATGGGAATTTGTCACAGAATGGCTAAGTATCCCAGAAGATAAAATATGGGTAACTGTATATGAAGAAGATGACGATTCTTATGATATATGGGCAAAAGAAATGAATTTCCCAGAAGAAAGAATGGTTAGACTTGGTAAAGATGATAACTTCTGGGAGATAGGTACAGGTCCTTGTGGTCCTTGTTCAGAAATATATTTTGATAGAGGAGAAGAATATGGATGTGATAATCCAGACTGTAAACCAGGCTGTGATTGTGACAGATACCTAGAATTCTGGAACCATGTATTTACTCAGTTTGATAGAGATGAAGAAGGAAACTACAGTCTATTAGAAAGTAAAAATATAGATACAGGTATGGGCCTTGAAAGAATGGGATGTATCATGCAAGGTGTGGACACTATCTTTGAAGTAGATACTATTAAGTCTATATTGGAAGCAGTTGAAAAGTTAACAGGAGTAAAATATGGAGTAAATCCAAAAAATGATATATCAATAAGAATAATAACTGACCATATAAGAGCTGTGACATTCTTAGTTAGTGATGGAGTACTTCCATCAAATGAGGGAAGAGGCTATGTTCTTAGAAGACTTCTTAGACGTGCTGCTCGTCATGGTAAACTATTAGGTGTAAAAGAATTATTCTTACAAAAACTGATAGATGAAGTTATAAAGGTAAATGATAAAGCATATCCAGTTTTAGTTGAAAAAGAAAGTTATATTAAAAAAGTTGTTGGAATAGAAGAAGAAAAATTCAATGAAACTATAGACCAAGGAACAGAAATATTGAACTCATATATAGAAGCATTAAAGAATGAAGGAAAAACTGTTTTAAGTGGTCAAGAAGCCTTTAAACTGTATGATACTTATGGATTCCCTATAGACTTAACTAAAGAAATTTTGGAAGAAGAACATTTATCTGTAGATGAAGAGTCTTTCAATGAAGAAATGGAAAAACAAAAAGAAAGAGCTAGAAATGCTAGAGGAAATATGGATGGAGAAAGTTGGAAGGAAGACCCTCTATCAAAATTAGAGTCTACTATAGATAGTATGTTTAATGGATCTAGTGAATTATATGGTGAAGGAATTATTGAAGCTATAGTTAAAGAGGATGAATTAGTTCAAAATGCAAAAGAAGGTGATAAAGTATCTATAGTACTAGACAATACTACTTTCTATCCTGAAGGTGGAGGACAAGTTGGTGATTGTGGATTAATAACTAACGAAAATTTAGTAGTGGAAGTATTAAATACTAAAAAAGGTGCTAATAATAGTATAAAACATATAGGTATAATAAAATCAGGAAAAATAAGTAATGGAGATAAAGTAAAGACATTAGTAGATAGAGATGTTAGAATGTCTGCTGCAAGAAACCATAGTGCTACACATTTACTTCATAAAGCACTAAAAGAAGTATTAGGAGAGCATGTTAATCAAGCTGGTTCTTTAGTTACTCCAGATAGATTAAGATTTGATATTACTCACTTTGAAGCTATATCAAATGAAGAATTAAAAGTTATAGAAGAAAAAGTAAATAATGTTATTTTATCATCTTTAGACATAAAATGTGATATTATGAATATAAAAGAGGCAAAAGAAAAAGGAGCTACAGCACTATTTGGTGAAAAATATGGTGATGAAGTAAGAGTAGTTTCTATGGGAGATTATTCTACAGAACTTTGTGGAGGAACTCACTTGACAAATACTTCTCAGATAGGAATGTTTAAAATATTGTCTGAAGGTGGAGTAGCAGCAGGAGTAAGAAGAATAGAAGCAATAACAGGAAAAGCTGTTTATGAATACTTAAAAGAAAAAGAAGGAATTATATCTGAAGTTTGTGTAAATTTAAAATCTAAAGAAGATAATTTAATTCAAAGAATAAGTTCTTTATTAGAAGAAAATAAAAATTTATCTAAAGAATTACATGATATAAAGACTAAAATGAGTTTACAATCAGCTGATTCTATTTTTGATTCTAAGCTTGAAGTAAATGGAGTTAACTTAATAACTAATAAATTTGAAGGTATGGATATGGATACACTAAGAGAAACAGCAGATAATTTAAGAGATAAGCTTGGCTCTGGTGTAGTAGTATTGGCAAATGTAGTAGATGATAAAGTTAACTTTGTAGTTACTGCTACTAAAGATGTGTTAGATAAAGGAATACATTCAGGGAATATAGTTAGAGAAGTTGCAAAAATAGCTGGAGGAAAAGGTGGAGGAAGACCTAATATGGCACAAGCAGGAGCTAGTGACATATCTAAGGTTGACCAAGCTCTAAGCTATGCAAGTGAGGTTATTAAGACACAAGTTAAATAACATTCACTTAAGGAGGTTTTTAGTTTGGAAAAAGATTTAGACTACACTATGAAATTTGAAGGAATACCAGAAGATAGAATGAGTGTGGGAGATACGATAGATTTTGTATATAAAGCACTAGTTGAAAAAGGATATAACCCTATAAATCAAATTATAGGGTATCTCCTTTCTGGCGATTCTAGTTATATAACTAGTCATAAAAATGCAAGAGCTATAATTAAAAAATTTGAAAGAGATGAGATACTTGAAGAAGTAATCACGCACTATCTGAATAGAAAGTAGGTCAAATAAATGAGAAAAAAGATTATGTCATTGTTGGCAGTAGTTATTATGATTTTTGTATCAACTGCTAGCTACAGTTCTGCTGAAGAAAAGGGCAAAGTCATATTTATTGATATGAATAGGACCAATCTTGGAAGTATGTTGAAGGTTCCAATCTTAAAGAGTGAGCTAGAAAAGAGAGGTCATATAGCTCTTATGAATATAAGAGGGGATCAAGGTACTGATGATAGAAGGTCTTATGCTAGTATGGGTGCAGGAGTAAGAGCTGATGTAACTACTGAAGACTATATCAATTTTCAAAAAGTAGACCAAGATACTGCTAAAACTTTTGAAGTTGCAACAGGTCAAAAAGCTAAAGAGATAAATAATTTAAGTATTAATAGGTCAATAAATGAAAATCTAGAGTATGGAGAATATGGAGCAACCTTAGGTTCATTGGGAAAAACTTTATCAGAAAATGGACTAAAAACATCCGTAATTGGAAATGCTGATATAATTGAAAATAACCAATTGGTTAAAAATAGAAATTTATGTTTAGTTGCTATGGATCAATATGGAAGAATTGATTCTGGGAATATTGATGATATTAACAAAAAAGATTCTAAGATGCCGTTTGGAATAGTTACAGACTACGATAAGTTATTAGATGAAACTAAAAAGTCTTATAAAAATAGTGATGCTATATTTATAGAACTTGGAGATACATATAGATTAGATATGTATAGATTGAGTTTAAATGATAATACTTATGCTGCAATGAAGAAAAATATTGTAAAAAATATAGATAAATACCTTAAAGAAGTATTTTCTATGGTTGGAGAAAATGATACTGTTTATGTATCAAGTGCTTTTCCAAGTGATTTAGATTATAAAAATAAGAGAAGACTTTCTCCAATAATAAAATTTAGTGGAGAAGGAAAGGGTCTATTGGAATCTGCTACAACAAGAAAAGCTGGTATTGTTGCAAACTTAGATGTTGGAGTGGACATATTAAATGAGTTTGGTCTTAAAAATGATGAAATGGTGGGTAGAAGTTATACTTTGGTTGACAAAGAAGATAATGCTAGTTACCTAAAATCACTTTATAAAAAGATAGTATCTATATCATCTATAAGGTCAAGTATCATAAATGGATTTGTAGGTGTAATATCTGCCTCTTGGGTGATTGCAATGTTTGCAATATTCTTTAGAAATTACATGCCACATAAAGAGCGTGTATTCAAAGTACTTAAGGAGTTTATAAAATTGGGTATAATAATGCCTCTGTCATTTATGTTGGCTCCTTTGATGAATTTTAAGACCCCAATTACAATATCTTTGGGAATATTTGTAACTACACTAGTGTTATACTTATTAGGTCGAAAGTTATTTAAAGACAATGATATAAAACATATGGGATTTTTTGCAACACTGACTATTTTAATAATAGTCATAGATTCTGTATTTGGAACATACTTAATGCAAAATAATATAATGAGTTATGATGCTGTTATTGGTGCCAGATACTATGGTGTAGGAAATGAGTATGAAGGTGTAACCATAGCAAGTGCAGTATTTGGTTTAGCAGTTTTATTACATTACAAGAAGGTTTCTAAGCCACTTGTTGTAATATTTTCATTAATAATACTTATAACTAGCGCATATCCTTCTATGGGGGCAAATGTTGGTGGAGCAATATCAGAATGTGTAGCATATTTGTTGTTTATAATGCTTATATATGATGCTAAACTAGATATTAAAAAAGTTGCACTATTAGCTATTTCAGCTGTGGTTGTTGTTTGTGCATTTGCAGCTCTAGATATAATCTCAGGTAGTGAATCTCACTTAGGAATGTTTGTACAAAGAATTTTCTTAAATGGACCAGGAGAGATATTGCAGACATTTGGAAGAAAAATTCAAATGAATATGCAATTAGCACAGACAAGTGTATGGGTAAATATTTTACTTGTGGGAATTGCTGTGATTGCAGTACTTATATTTAAACCATCTAGACACTTTAGAAAGATAATGAATAATTTTCCAATTTTGTTTAAAGGATTCATTGCATCTATGGTTGGTTGTATAATTACTCTTTTAGTTAATGACTCTGGTATAGTTGCTGCATCTACAGCATCTATATATATACTTATACCACTTATAATAATAAGCATAAACATGATAATATTTGAAAAAAATAACTAAAAATTTTTTAATGTATATATGCTTTGAATAAAAAGTTGCAATATGATTATTAATGTAAACCAAACAGCTTACATCAAAAATTCATATTGCAATTTTTGTAATTAATGAAATGTATATGTTTTATAAAATAAGGTAAATAAAAGGAGAAAATATGTTAGATGGAAGAATAATGGGTCTTGATGTTGGAGATAAAACTATTGGAGTTGCTGTAAGTGATTTAATGGGATTAACTGCACAAGGGATAAAAACGGTAAGAAGAGTTGGCAAGAAGAAGGATATTGAAGAATTAAAAGCTATAATAAAAGAAAAACAAGTAAATAAAATTGTGTCAGGATTACCAAAAAATATGAATGGTACTTTAGGACCACAAGGAGAAAAGGTAATTAAGTTTTGTGAATTATTAAAAGAAGAAACAGGAATTGATGTAGAGTTTTGGGATGAGAGACTTTCTACAGTAGCGGCAGAGAGATCTTTGTTAGAAGCGGATGTTAGTAGACAAAAAAGAAAAAAGGTTATAGATATGTTGGCAGCAGTAATAATTTTACAAGGATATTTAGATTTTAAAATAAATTCATAAAAGAACTATAAAATTGAATACTTATGATATATAATATAAATAATAAAAATAAAAATAAATTTGAGGTGAATGACATTATGGAAGAAAATATAATAAATTTAATTGATGAAAATGGTGTAGAAAGCCAATTTGAAATAATATTAACATTAGAAGCAGAAGGAAAAGAATATGCAATATTAATGCCTTTAGATGATGAAGAGGCTGAAGAAGCTTTAATATTTAGAATTGATGAAGATGAAGAAGGAGAAATACTAATACCTTTAGAAAGTGATGAAGAGTATGAAACTGTTGTAGCTGTATATACTGCTATAATGGAAGAAGAAGGTTTAAATTACGACGAAGATGAATCAAATGGACTTAACTAGGTAAATAATTAAGTTTGTATATAAAAAATCAGGTATTTTACTGTATTTACTTTAATTAAGAATTATTAATTGTAAAAAGTATTTATAGTATATATCTGTTTTTTTGTTTTTTATTAAAAAATTTATAGATTTTGGTGAATAATATATCTTTTATGGGTATATATTTATATTATGAGAAGAAATTAAATTTTTTCAAATGTCTTGACAAAAAAAGAATTATCAATTACAATATTATTTAATAAAGATTATCAATTGAAAATAGTAAGGGTGATGTTATGGCAAACACAATGGATTTATTAAAAGACAAGTTAAAAGAAACTGGTTTTAAGATTACGCCACAAAGAAGAGCAATAGTTGAGATATTGCTTCAACATGACCATTCACATTTAAGTAGTGAAGAAATCTATGATTTAGTTAGGGTTGACTGTCCTGAAATAGGTCTAGCTACTGTATACAGAACAATGCAGTTATTAGACGAAATAGGATTAATATCAAAACTAAACTTAGATGATGGGTGTATAAGATATGAGATTAGTCTACATAAAGAAGACTGTCATAATCATCATCATCTTATTTGTAAAAATTGTGGAAAGATAATGGAAGCTAAAGAAGACCTTTTAGACAATATAGAAAAAGAAATACAATCATTGTACAAATTTAAAATACTTGATCATGATGTTAAATTTTATGGATTATGTGATGAGTGCAATAAAATAAGTGATTCAGAAGAATAATTCTTCTGTAATTTAATGTTGATGGAAGAATAGTATAGAACTTTTATATTCTATGCTATTCTTCCATTTTTTATTATAAATTTAAATATATAGTATAAATATAAATAGCTTTAAAGCTTTTTATAATTTTAATATTGAAAATATAATTAATCCTATAAGTATGAAAATAAATGATTTTTCTATAAAATTACTAAATGGTCCTCCAACTGTTAAAAATCCTAAGGAAATCTTTTTTTCACTTAGTGGATAAAAAAGTGGTATTCCTTGTTTTGTAAATAAATCCCCTAAAAACATATGGCTTGCATAGCCAAGTGTTCCATAAAAAGATAAATTATTAATACTAGTGATTAATTCTATTTGTTTTAGTAAAAAATATATTATGATGGTTGCAAATATACTATGAGAAAAGCTTCTGTGCTTTAGCCAGGGAAAAATTGACAACATTAGACAAAAAATTATAAAATATATTTCAACTTCTACGATGTATAAGCATATAGCTAATAGTATAAATATTAATGATAGAAAGATTTTTCTCAGAAATGTATGGGTTAGTTTTGCCTCAATAATTATAATTGCAACAAATGTAATTATTGCACTTAAATAAAAATTATCATTTATATTTATTGAAATAAAGAAAATAATAATATTAATAGCGTATATAAAAATTCTATATATGTATTTGGATATATTGTTTTTTAGAATGAAATTTGAGACCATAGAATTAGATTTATCCAAATCGGGCAGTACTGCAAAAGTAGCTGAAACTAAAATATCTACTAGAGATATAGGAATTGTAAAAATTAAAGATGTCTGGATAGCTGTTAAAATTCCTATTGCACAATGAGTTTTACCACGCATAAATCCTCCTAAAATATCAGATATTAAATCATATAATATTTAGAGGATATCAAAATAAAATAGGTTTGTCAAAATAATACGTTAAATGTATTTTAAATATAGCTTAAAATATGATACGAATTATGGTACAATAAGAATAACTGGTAGCGAGTGCGTGATTTGATATTATTTAAGATTGTAGAACGTGTTAAAAAATTAAATAGACAGAAGGAGATGATGCAATTGTTCAAAAAGAACACCAACAAGATAAAGGTAATGGCTTTAGGTGGACTTAACGAAGTTGGAAAAAATATGACTGTTGTTGAGTATAAAGATGAAATAATTGTTATAGATGCTGGACTTAGTTTTCCAGAAGATGAAATGTTAGGAGTAGATATAGTTATACCAGACATAACTTATTTAGTCAAAAACAGGGATAAAATAAAGGGTATATTTATTACACATGGACATGAAGACCATATAGGAGCTCTTCCATATATACTAAAAAAGATAAATGTTCCTGTATATGGAGCGAGGCTTAGTATAGGTCTTATACAAGTAAAATTGAAAGAACATAAGATGAATAATGTTAAGTTAAATGTCATAACTCCAAGACAAGTTATAAAGCTTGATAATATGGAAGTAGAGTTTTTGAAAAATAACCATAGTATACCAGATGCTTACTCTATTGCAGTACACACAGACCAAGGGATAATATACCATACAGGAGACTTTAAGATTGACTTAACTCCAATTGATGGTGATGTTATGGATATGCATAGAATCTGTGAGTTGAGCAAAAAAGGAGTTCTTTTAATGTTGGCAGATAGTACTAATGCAGAAAAACCAGGATTTACTATGTCTGAAAAAACTGTTGGAGTAGGTCTTGATGAGTTATTTGCAAAGGGAAATGGTAGAAGAATTATAGTTGCTACGTTTGCATCTAACATACACAGATTACAACAAATAATAAATACAGCTGAAAAGTTTAATAGGAAGGTTGCTATATCAGGTCGTTCAATGGTAAATGTAGTTGGAGTTGCCAAGGAATTAGGATATTTAGATATTTCTGACGATATGCTGATAGATTTAAATGATATATACAAGCATGAAGATGGCGAGTTAGTGATAATAACGACTGGTTCACAAGGTGAGCCTATGTCAGCTCTTGCTAGAATGGCTTTTTCAGAACACAAAAAAGTAGAAATAAAGAGTGGCGATTTAGTTATAATATCTGCTCATCCAATACCAGGAAATGAAAAATTAATATCAAGAGTAATAAACTTCTTATTTGAAAAAGGAGCAGAAGTAGTATATAGTGATATAGCGGATATACACGTTTCTGGACATGCCTGTCAAGAAGAATTAAAGCTTATACATGCATTAGTTAGACCAAAGTTTTTTATGCCAGCTCATGGTGAATATAGAATGTTAAAAAGACATGCTGAAATAGCTGAACAACTTGGAATGGACAAGGAAAATATTTTTGTCATGCAAACAGGAGATGTTTTAGAGTTAGATAAAAACTCTGCTAAAGTAGCAAATCGTATACAAACAGGAAATATACTAGTTGATGGATTAGGTGTAGGAGATGTAGGTAATATAGTCTTAAGAGATAGAAAGCATTTATCAGAAGATGGTCTTATGATAGTTGTAGTAACTATTTCTAAAGATGAAGGCAAAGTTTTAGCAGGTCCAGATATAATATCTAGAGGCTTTGTGTATGTAAGAGAGTCTGAAGATTTAATGGATGGAGCAAAGGATATAATTAAAAACGTTCTAAACGAGTGTGAAGAGAAAAATATTAAAGAATGGGCTTATTTAAAGAATAACATTAAAGAAAACCTAAAAGAGTATTTATATCAAAAAACTAAGCGAAATCCAATGATACTTCCTATAATAATGGAAGTATAGGATATAAAGTTTATAAAATTGAAAAGTAGACCTCTTGTAATTTTTAAAATGATATCAAAAGATTAAATTGATATCATTTTAAGAATTACAAGAGGTCTTTTTAATATTGAAAAATTCAGATATTACATAAAATACCAATTATAACAATCTTTTATTAGTAAAAACTACTTATATATAAATTTTATTAATAGGAGGATATTTATGGATAATATTTCAAAACAAAATGCTAGAAAAGCTTTAAAACAAACTAAGATGGAAATAGCAGGAGAATATGGAATGAATTATGAAGATGCCTTTGAAATAATAGAAAATGCATCGAATAAAGGTGTTTTAGAAGGTTATTTTAAAAAGCTTGAAAAGAAAAAAAATTTGGGTCAAGGTATATCTAGGCATTTAGAATAAAAAAAGTTAATTGTGAGAAAATAAGTTTAAATAAACTTTAAGAGGTGACATCTATGAAAAAATTAGCTAGTACTGCTTTGGCTATATTACTTGCATTTACTCCTTTGAGTTTTTCTTTTGCAAATAGTAAGGACAATGCTGATGCCAACCAACTAAATATATCTTCAAAATCGGCAATTTTGATGGATGTTGGTAGTGGACAAATTTTATACGAAAAGGATGCTCATAAGAAGCTTCCTCCTGCCAGTGTAACAAAGGTAATGACAATGTTACTTATTGTAGAAGCTTTGGATTCAGGTGATATTAAACTTGATGATGAAGTACAAGTGAGTGAAACTGCATCTAGTATGGGTGGTAGTCAAATATTTTTAGAACCAGGAGAAACTCAAAAGGTTGATACTTTATTAAAAGGTATAGCTGTTGCTTCTGCAAATGATGCCTGTGTAGCTATGGCTGAACACTTGGCTGGAAGTGTTGAAGGGTTTGTTGATAGGATGAATTCTAAAGCAAAGGAGCTAAATATGAATGATACTCATTTTGCAAATACAAATGGACTTCCAGTAGCAAATCACTATACATCTGCTCATGATATAGCTTTAATGTCTAGAGAATTATTAAAACATGAAATGATAAGTAAATACTTAACTACATGGATGGATAAGGTTGTAGTAGGTAAAAAACAAGTTACAGTAGGTCTTGCAAATACTAATAAGCTTATAAAGCATTATCAAGGAGCTACTGGTGTTAAAACTGGATTTACTCAAGAAGCTAAATATTGTCTATCAGCATCAGCAAAAAGAGGTAATACTCATTTAGTTGCGGCGACTTTGGGTGCAGAAACTTCTCCTGAAAGATTTAATGATGCATCTAGTCTTTTAAATTATGGATTTGCAAATTATGAAAGCGTTAAGCTGTGTAGTAAGGGAGATAATATCGCTACACTTACATTAGATAAAGCTGATGAAAATAAAGTCAAATTAGTTGCTAAAGAAGACTTAAATGCTCTTATTAAAAAAGGAAGTTCTAAAAAGTTTGAAAAGAAAATAGAAATAGTAAAAAATCCTAAAATGCCAATTAAAAAAGGTACTGTTTTAGGAAAGATAAAGATATGTAAAGATAAAAAAGTAATAGGTGAAGTAGAATTAATAAATAATAAAGATATAAATAAGGCAAGTTACCTACAAATGCTTCAAAGAATAATTGATAATATGATATAATAACTTGCGATAAGATACAGCTATAATTCACATAAAAAATGCCCGTATAGAAGTACTATATGGGTATTTTTATTTAATATATTAAAGATTGTTATAAGCATATGCTTACAATGATTATCTAAGTAAAGGCATACTGCCTGTAAGTTTATTTACTTGCTTTTTATTTCCATATATTCCTATACCAAAATACTGTAGTTCATCTTCTTGGACAGTGGCAATTTTTTGTGTGAATTCCTCATAAATATTACAACCTTGTGCAACATCTGAAAAATCTACAACAGTTAATCCTTCAAATTCAGGAGTGTATAATTTTTTACGTAAATTCTTTATAATTTCTTTGTTTCCTTTTAAGATAGGAACAGGTATAGCAACAATTCCTAAATGATTATTACCTGTTTTGTCAACTACATCTGGACCTACTATTTCTGGAGTATATTTACCTAGTGTAACTCCCATTACTGCTGCTGTATTTGATATAATTCCCATTGGTAAATTTTCATCTATTACCATAACACATTTTACATTTTTATTTTCCATTTTTCAATTCTCCTTTTTATCCTCTTTAAAATTATTTTTATCATTGTTTATAAATATATTTTGATATTGTTTAGGTGTAAGACCAATAAAGTTTTTAAAGAAATTTGTAAAGTGACTTTGGTCCACAAAGCCTGTTTGTATAGCAGCATCTATAGGTTCTATTCCATTTTCTAAAAGTTTCTTAGCTTTATTTACTCTTATATTTTCAAGGTATCTATAGGGTGTAATACCTTTTAATTTTGTAAAATTACGAAGTAATGAGTACTTATTCATTTTTGCTAGATAACTTAATTCATCAAGTGCTATGCGTTCAGCATAATTATTTTCTAAATAATCACAGACTATTTGAATTTCTGTATTTATTTTTTCTGAGTTAGATTGTAAAACTGGCTCTGTATATTCATTGATTATTTGTTCAATTAGGAAAAAGAATATTTCTTCTTTTTTAAAATCTAATTGTTCTTCCATAATTATATGATGTAGTTCTTGTAGTAAAGGTACTAATTCACTACGAAATATTACCTGCTGATTGAATTGAGGTAAATAATTTTTCCCTGTAATTTCTAATATAGCTTTTTGCATTATTTCTGGTTTAATATTAATACATCTATAATCAAGAACTTCATTATCTATTTGTTCACAAGTATGACTATCAAAAGGATTAAAAAGTAATAAATCTCCTGTGCTTGTGGTATACTTTTTGTTTTTGCATGATAAATATCTTTGACCTTTTTCTATAAAACCAATCACATAGTGTTCATGAAAATGGTTTGGAAAATTTTGCATAATACCTTTGAATCTATATGCTTCAATTTCTAATTCACTATCAAAACATACTGTGCGTTCTTCTTGTTTCAACTGGACAACCTCCTTTCATAATGTATAAAGTGTAACATATATTTTTTTGTAGTTCTTGTATGATATTGACTAAAAATTAAGAACAACTAAAAAAATGACAACTTAATTTTTTTAGTTGTCAAATTAAATAATATTTATATGTAATTTATTTTGCTAACCAATTAAAACTTCTGCCTTTTTCTTTACAAATAGTTAATGATTAAGTATTTTTTCAGTTACAATAACTTCGTCTAACATGTTTTCATAAGAAGCAAGTTCTTTTATAAATTTTAATAAAAGGTTTGTATCTGATTCAACTGTGTATCTAAATTTTAGTTCATTATTTTCTACAGTACTATTCATTTTGTTGTTACCTTCATTTGTAATACACCAATAAGATAACAACAATGTCAGTTTATGTCAATATAATATTATACTACCAATAAGTGTAATTATTATATTTTTACAGCTAATATGATATAATAATAAAAGTTATAAAGTAAAAAATGAATTTTAATTTTATGCTTATACACACAATTATTATAATATAAAATAATTTTGATTATAAGTTATTTAATTGTTATAATAGTATTAAAAATTTAATTTAGGAGATGTACATTAATGTTAAGTATGAATATAGGAGAAATCGTAGCAAGTTTGGTTGGTATAGCCATGGCAATATCAATACATGAGTTTGGTCATGCATACTCGGCACATTTATTAGGTGATGATACAGCTAAGGCTTATGGAAGAATGACATTAAATCCTGTAAGACATGTCGACCCAATTGGTCTTTTGGCTATGTTTATTCTTAGAATAGGATGGGCAAAGCCAGTCCCAGTAAATCCTAATAATTTTAAAAATTACAAGATAGGCAATTTGATAGTTTCACTTGCAGGTGTTTTCTGTAATGTTCTGACCGCTATAGTCTGTGTCATTATAAATAAATATGTGCACATGTATGCGATAAATACAATAGCTGAATATGTATTCTTATATAGTATGGGATTTGCAGCTTTTAATTTACTGCCTATACCTCCACTTGATGGATGGGGAGTTATATCTACACTTGTTCCATATAAATGGAATGAATATGTATATAAATTTGAAAATATGAGTTATATAATTTTGTTGATTGCTTTATTTACAGGGATATATCAAATAATATTAACACCAATATATACAGTATTACTAAGAATAGTATATTTATTTGTTTAATAAAATAAATAACTTAAAGAGGGATTAATATGAAGTATAATATACAATTACAAGTTTATGAGGGACCATTAGATTTGCTGTATGACTTGATAACTAAACATAAGATAGATATAAAAGATATATCAATTATAGATATAACTAAGCAATATCTTAATTATCTAAAAATGTTAGACAAAATGGATTTAGAGATAACTAGCGAATTTATAACTATGGCATCTAAGCTTTTAGAGATAAAATCTAAATACTTACTTTACAAACAAAAGGATGAAGAAGAAGACCCAAGAATAGAACTTATGGAGAAATTAGAAGAATACAGAAAATTTAAAATAGCATCACAAGATATAAAGGAAAATATAACTTATATTAATGAAAGATTTTATAGAACTAAAGAAGAAATAGTTATTGATGATAATGTAGATTTAGAAGATATATCAATAGAGGCAATAAAAAATATACTTCCATATATATTTAAGGTTAAAACATCACAAATTGAAAATACTAATGATGAAAAATTGGATAAAATAGTGAGAAAAAAGATAATATCTGTGGAAGAAAAAATAGTGTATATAAGAAATGTCATAAAAGAGAAAATAGAAGTTACTTTTACAAATATCATAAAATCATATGAAAATGATGAAATAATTGCTACTTTTTTATCTATATTGGAGCTTATAAAAGAAAAAGAGATAGTAGTGGTACAAGATATATTTTTTGATGATATTTTAATTAGAAAAAGTTCGGAGTGTTAAAATGAAAAGAGAAGATATAAAGTGTATTATAGAATCTATTATGTTTGCATATGGTGACCCAATAAGTATAAAAGAATTAAATTATATAATAAATAAAGAACTTTCATCAAAAGAGATAGAGATTATGTTAAATTTACTTATTGATGAATATAGAGAAAAAAATAGAGGTATTCAAATAATCAAATTGGAAAACAAATATCAAATGTGTACAAATGAAGATTATGCAGAATATATAAAAAAAATTATTGAACCAAAGAAAAAGAAAAGTTTGAGTCAAGCTACACTAGAGACTCTTACTATAATTGCATATAAACAACCAATAACGAAGGTAGAGATAGAAGATATAAGGGGAGTAAAATGTGATAAGGTGCTACAAACTCTATTTGAAAATCAACTTATAAGAGAGGCTGGTAGACTTAATAAAATAGGAAAACCTATAATTTATAAGACAACAGATGAATTTTTAAAGTTGCTAAATATAGAAAGTCTTGAAGAGTTGCCTGCTATAGAAACTTATCAAGAAGCATTAACAAATGAATAAAATGTTATACAAAGAGAATATTAATTTTACAATAGAAATGTTAATTTTAAAATAAAAATATGGAGAACACAGTAATTTAGTTTATATTTTTAAATTTTTTAGAAGGTTTAAAATACTCTAAGTTATTGTGTTTTTTTGTTTGAATATAAAAAAGTGCTTTTGGTAAAATAAATATGGTTAATTAAGTATAAATAGTAATTTTTTGATGATAATATAGACATGGAGATTAATGAATTACTTAATTTTAAATACTTAATAATAGCAATAATTTTTATAATAAGTATAATTGTATTGTTTTTAATGTCTCATATAAATATCTTATTAATAGCAGATATAAACAATAAAGATGTTTGCTTAAAACTTAATATAAAATACATGTTTGATTTAATAAATATAAATAGACAACTATATCCAGCTGAAAATAGTAACAATAATGATAAAAAAGAGGGGATGAAGAATAATATAGACTCTAGTATATTATTAGCTGATGACCTTTTAAGTATTTATAGACTATTAAAAAAGATAAAAATACATGAATTTTATTCAAACATTGATTTTGGAACTAAAAATGTAAGTTTGACATCTTCTGTGTATGTATTAATAAATACTCTATATGGAAATTTATTTAATATAATTGATGCAGAAAAAATATATCTAAATGTAAATCCAAATTTTACAAAAGATTACTTTTTGGGAAATGTAAGGATACATATAAGGTCAAGAATAAAAGATTTATTTCATTTTATAATAATGGTTAATAAGGTTATGAATAAAAATAAAGGAAATTATAAGGGAGGTGATAGTAATGAGAGCAACAGGTTCGATACAAAGTCTTATGGAAACAACTCTTGAAACTATTAAAGGTTCTATAGATGCAAATACTATTATAGGAGACCCTATAAAAACAGATACTACAGTAGTTGTTCCTATATCAAAAGTAACAATTGGATTTGGTATAGGTGGAGGAGAATATTCAAAAGGATATGATGAGAAAGATAAAAATATTGAAATAAAAAGTGAAAAAGCAGATACAAATTTTGCAGGAGGTAGTGCAGGAGCTATATCTGTACAACCAGTAGCATTTGTAGTAGTTGAAAGTGGAGAAACTAGAATAATGAGTTTAGATAGTAATATTAATCTAGTAGATAATATCTTGTCTATAACTCCTAGAGTATTAGAAAAAATTCAGAATATATCTCAAAATAATAAAAATACAGACAAGAATAATATGTAGTATAAGATTAGAATACTTTTGAAAATAAAATATATCCTTAAGTAAAATAGTGAGATTGATATAAGTCTCACTATTTTATAATGTAATTTAAATGTTTTTTACTTTATACCTAATAATATTTTAGTTTAAAACAATTTAAATGGATAATAAAGTTTATCTATAGTATAATTATAAAAAGAAAAGAAGTATTATATTAGAGATATATAAACATATTGGGGGGATAAGAGGGAGTCCCAATTATTAATTTTGAGGTGAATTTTATGAGTGATAAAGAGTTATCTATTTTGTTGTTGGAAAGTATGAATAACTTTCATAATTTAATAAAGATTATTAATAATGAAAGATATAAAAAAGGTAAAGTACTTACAGAAAGGCAATTTTTTGCTTTAGTAAGTATAAGAAAGCATAATAAAATGGAACTTAAAAATTTAAGTAGAGACTTACATGTATCTACTTCTAGTTTGTGTATATTGCTTAATAAGCTAGTTGAGCAAGACTATGTATATAGAGAAGAAGATAGTAGAGATAGACGAAATACTTTTTATGGAATAACTGAAAGTGGAGAAAAAATATTAGATGATGAAATATTAAAATTTATATCTATAATAAGTGATAAAATGAACTGTTTAGATGTAAAAAACAAAGATAAATTATTTGATTCTTTGGAAGACTCTAGAAATATAATTGAGCAATTATTTTAAAAAGGAGAATTTGATATGCAGATAAAATGTTCTAAAGAAATATTAAAAAGCTTGGATGATGCTATAACTGTAGTTACTGTGTTTGAAGATGAGAATGTTTCTACAATGTTTGATAAATTAAATATTGTAAGTAAAAACTTCAGTGCTAAAGAAAATAACATAGAGATTGTGACATTGCTCGAAAATGAAAATCTAATAGACATTTGTCTAGTTGGTCTTGGTAAGAAAGAATCTTTAGATAAGGAAAAACTTAGAATCATAGGGGGCAATTTATGTAAAAAAATAAAAAGTATATTGAGAAATAAAGTATGTAAAAATAATGATATTAACATAATAAATATTAATTTAGATATAGAAGAGATAGGTGCTTTTTCAGAAGGAATATTGCTTGGAAACTATAAATTTGATAAATATAAGACAAAAAGTAAAGAATTTGAAGAAAGAGAAATAGAGAATATAATTATATTCACTGAAAAAGAAGCAGATTGTCAAATAGAAAAAGCTAGAATACTATCTAATTCAACTATAATAGCTAGAAATCTAGTTAACGAACCATCAAATATAATATACCCAAAGACATTGGCAATAGAGGCAGTTAGACTTGGGGCAGAGTATGGATTTAATGTTGAGATTTATGAAGAAGAAAAAATAAAAGCATTGGGTATGGAAGCTTTTTTTGCTGTATCAAGAGGTTCAGTTAATAAACCAAGATTTATAGTAATGAGATATTTTGGAGATGAAGAGAATTCAGATATACTAGGTCTAGTGGGCAAAGGATTGACTTATGATACTGGTGGATATTCTTTAAAATCAAATGCATCTATGCTAGATATGAAAACAGACATGGCTGGAGCTGCAAGTGTAATAGGAGCTATGTGTGCCATATCTCAGAGTAAATTAAAGAAAAATGTTATAGCAGTAGTAGCTGCATGTGAAAATGCTTTATCGGGAGGTTCATATAAGCCAGGAGATATAATTAACTCTATGGCAAGAAAAACTATCGAAGTTTTAAATACAGATGCAGAAGGTAGACTTACATTAGCCGATGCAATATATTACATTATTAATAATGAAAAAGTAACAAAAGTTGTTGATGTAGCAACATTGACTGGTGCAGCTTTAACATTATTAGGTAATGTTGCAACTCCTGTAGTAACAAATAATGATGATTTTTATTGTGAATTGGAAAAAGCATCTACTTTATCTGGAGAAAGAGTTTGGAAGATGCCTCTTTATGATGAGTTTAAAAATATGGTAAAGGGAGAAGAAGCAGACCTTAAAAATACTGGAGGTAAAAATGCTGGATGCATAACAGCAGGAGCCTTTATTGGAGAATTTGTTGGCAGTACTCCATGGATACATATGGATATAGCAGGTACAAGTACATCATCAAAATCAAAGGGATATAAATCAAAAGGAGCGACAGGAGAGCCTGTTAGGACATTGTATTATTTAGCAGAGGTATAAAATTATATATTACAAAAACTATAGTTTAATGTGTAAAGCCACTTGGATATTTTTAAAACTTAAAAAATATCTAAGTGGCTTTATTTATAAATTTAAACAAATTATTTACTCTTTTTCTTTTTTTCAAGGATAAAGGTATCTATATTGGATAAAAGAGGAAGTATGTACACAATGCTAGTAGCAAAAATAAATATGAAAATGGTAGTTGTATTGTAACTTAAAAAGCTATAGTAATATTGTGAATCAGTAAATGTATTTAGTAAAAATATAAATGAAAAATAAATAAGACAAATTCCAAAATTATCTCTAAATGCATGTCTGTTAACTTTAAATTTTCTTACATCAACCATATAAATATTTGCATATATTATCAAACATTTAGAGAAGATAAATAGAAAATATATGAAGCTAGGAAATTCGTATCCTAAGTTTTTAGAAAAAATAAGTTCTCCAACAGAACAAACTAAACTCCAAGAAAAAAATATGTTAAAAAAATGATACTGTTTAAAAACTAATATAGCTATACATATGTAGATACAAATATGGCTAATTCCAATTGGTAAGGAATTCAAGGTGCTATAATTCCCTGAAGAAATAATTAAAATTTGTTCTAAAGCAACGACTATTACCATTAAGGTACAAAGTATTTTTTCAACTGTGTAACTATAGGGTAAAATATTTTTTGTTAGCTTTGGACAATGATATAGAAATAATCCGAATATAAAAAGACTTACAAACTGTTCACTAGAAAAAAGAAAAATTTTAAACATAGAGCATTCTCTCCTATAATAAATTAATATGTACCTATATAAATATATTCATCCTCTGTCAATTTAATATATAAAAAATTTAATAAAGTTAAGATTTTATATAGAAAATTTAAAGAGATAAAAGTTTTTAAATTTCGTAGTCATAGTGGCCATATTAGAATCGTGTCAAAAAATAAAAATATTTTTATTTATTAAAGTTTTTGGGAATAATAATAACAAATATTAGAACTAATTAACAGTTTTTGTAAGTATTTGACAATAGAGAGGGTGTAACAAATGGGAATAATAGAATCAGCATCAAAGTTAGCTGAGATAGTTCATTTATTAGCAATTGAAAAAGGGATAACAGATATAGAAGCATGGGATGAAGCGATAGAAGAATATAGTAAAATTTATGAAAATAAGAGAGAACAATATAGAAGTTAAAAATAAAATTTTGCTGACAAAAACTCATTATACTGGATAAAATTTAATTGTTTATGAAAATATTAAATAATATACACAAATAAAATAAAAAATGGTATCTCAATTACAATTTAAAAAATCATTTTGAGATACCATTTAATAGCAAATTTACATAGAAATTAAACATTTCAGACTTTAAATTTATTTTAATAAATATTTAGAGATAGAATGTTTACTTATCTAGGTTTTTTATGTAGCCTCTTTTTTCTAGTTTTTTTATATGTTCTTTGCGTATTTCATCAAGATTAATACCATATTGTTCTTCTAGTTTAAACATCATAGTTACACATGTTTGAGCCACGTCCATCAATTCTTTAGCAGTTTTCTTTATAATATCAACTTCATCTAAGTCATTATTTTCTCCACTTAGATTTCTGAATTTGCCTATACATTCAGCTAGTTCGCCTTGCTCTTCACCCATTTTGATAAATGTAGATTCCAGTGTTGGGTCTAAATTATTAAGTTCTGGTAAAGATATAGTTTTTAGTTTCATAAAAAGCTCCTTTCAAATTATATATTTATACTAAAATACTATAACAAAAATAATAATAAAAAGAAACTTTAAATTCAACATAAAAACTCATATATATAATAAAAATATTGAAATAAATCTATATTTGTCTTAATACAGCTTCATATAGAACTTCTCCAATAGGTCTATTAATTACAAGAGATGCAGATTTATCATAAACTGTGTTTGCCTTATTAATAAGAGCAATATATTTACCTTTGTAATAATCTATAAAACTAGCTGCTGGATATACAGCCAAGGATGTACCTCCTATAATCAGTAAATCAGCATTACTTATAGCAGAAATTGTCTTAGTAATAACATCACCGTCAAGAGCTTCTTCATAAAGCACTACATCAGGTTTTACTATAGAGCCACAATCATCACAATGAGGAATATTACCTCCTAGATTTAGCATAGCTTCTAAATCAAAAAATTTACCACAGTTAGTACAGTAATTTCTATGTACAGAACCATGAAGTTCTAAAACATTCTTACTTCCAGCCATTTGATGAAGTCCATCAATATTTTGAGTTATAACAGCTTTAAGTTTGCCCATTTCTTCTAGCTTTGCCAAAGCTATATGGGCATTATTAGGTCTTGCATTAGGATATATCAGTTTATCTTTGTAGAATTCAAAGAACTCTTCTGGATATTTAACAAAAAAAGTATGTGAAACTAATTGCTCAGCAGTAAATTGTTTATTGAGTTTTTGACTAAAAAGTCCAGTAGAGCTTCTGAAATCTGGTATATTAGATTCAGTTGAAACACCTGCTCCACCAAAAAATACTATATTATTATGATTAGATATTAAGTCTTTTAGGTTATTTGCATCCATAGTTTACACCTCCAAAATTATTATATATAGATTGTACTACATATTATAAAGTTTATGTTACTTTATTAGATTCTGAGTATCTTCTTAATGTTTTACAAATCAATTTAAAGAGTGGGCATAAATAAAATTATATGAGCTAAAAGAGTTTATATTTTTCAATATATAAATAGATAAATTAAAATCAGAAATGAAAATAAAGAAAGTATAAATAAAATGTATACATAATATAAATAGACAATATTTACTAAAATCATAAGTTGTCGTATAATTATATTAAAATTGTTTTAGTGTTAAAAGAAGGGCGGGGGAAGTAAGTGAAGAAAAAAGCAGCTTTAGCAACATTAGCTGTATTGCCATTAACTATGGTAAATGCACATGCTGATGGAGAAATAGGTATAGTGACTATAAATTATTTAAATGTAAGAAATGAACCAACTGCCGAAAGTAGTATATCTTTTGTTGCTAAAAAAGATGATAAAGTTTTAATAAAAGACTCTTCTAATGGATGGTATAAAATAAAAGCTGAATCTGGACAAGAAGGTTGGGCTTCATCAAAATATATAGCAAAATCTAATGGTGACTTTTTAAGAACATCTACAAATAAAGAAAAACAGGTTACCTCAAATAGTTTAAATATGAGAAATGGAGCAGGAACAAGCTATAGAGTTATAACTGTATTAAAAAAGGGACAAAAAGTAGAAGTAATATCAGAAAGCAATGGCTGGTCAAAAATCAAATATGATGGAAGACTAGGCTATGTATCTAGTTCTTATCTAGGAGATGTATCAAGTTCAACTAATAAATCAAAAACTAAGCAGGTAAATACAACTTCACTAAATGTAAGAAGTGGTCCAAATACAAGCTATGGTGTATTAGGTAAGTTACAAAAAGGAAGTAAGGTAGAAGTAATATCAGAATCTAATGGATGGTCAAAAATAAAGTATAATGGAAAAGATGGATATGTATCTAGTATGTATTTATCAGATGCAGGTCAGAGTGATACAAATAATTCTAGCCAAGATACTGATAAAAAAAATACTAATAAATTTGTAAATACAGCCTCTTTAAATGTAAGAAGTGGTCCAGGCTCTACATATAGTAAATTAGGAAAAGTCTATAAGGGAAGCAAAGTAACTGTAATGTCAGAAAGTAGTGGATGGGCTAAAATTAATTTTAACAATAAAGAAGCATTTGTTGTGGGGAATTATCTAGCTGATTCGACAGATACATCAGATGATAATACAAATAATAATAACTCAAATAACAATTCCAATAATAATGGAAATAATGATTCTACAACGTCAGGACAAGTAAATGGTATGGCAAATATAAGTGGAGCTAAGATTGATTACAAATCTTTAAACTATACACTAGCTTCTCATGTAAGTAAACAAGTTGAGAAAGCAACAGCAGGAGGGAATGTAATAGCTCCAGGTAATAGAAAAAGTACCCCAAGTCCTGAATTTAGTACATTTTCAGCACAAAGAACAAGTTCATTTGTAAATGCTAGTTCAAGTGACATAGAATATTATTTAAATCCTAAAAACTTTACAAATACTACAAAAGGTATGATGCAATTCTTAAAAATTAATAGCTATAGAAGTGGTATATCAGAGTCAAGCTTAAATTCATACCTTAATGGATTATCTTCTAGTGTATTTAAGAATCAAGGAGCTGCATTTATAAACGCTGCTAAGAAGTATAATATAGATGTAGTATATCTAGTATCTCATGCTATGTGGGAAACTGCTTATGGTAAATCTACACTTGCACAAGGTCAGACATTGACTTCTTATAAAGGCCAAGCTCTTAGCAAACCAGTTAAAGTGTATAATTTTTTTGGAATAGGAGCAATAGATAAAAGTGCCAATGTTTCAGGAGCAGAGGCAGCATATTCTAATGGATGGACTAGTATTGAAGCTACGATAGATGGTTCTGCAAAATGGATATCTCAAAACTATGTAAATAGTTCTAAGTATAATCAAAATACTATTTACAAGATGAAGTGGAATTATGATTATACATGGCACCAATATGCAACTGATGTAAATTGGGCTAATGGAATTTCTGGAATTATGGAAAATTTAATTGGCCTTTATAGTGGTGGAAGTAGTTTAGTCTTTGAGGTACCACAATATAAGTAATACATAAGTAAAAAATATAGACTATGGGTAGTTTTTCATTTTGTTTAAATTATCTGTAGTCTTTTTGTATATAATTTACAAGATATAAATCTTAATATTAGCAAAATTTTTATGCTATAATATTAATTCTAAGTAAATATAAATGAGTAATAGATAGAAATAGAGAAAAAGTGGTAATAATATATATATAATGTTAGGAAAGGAGGATATAAATGGAAAGTGTTAAGGAATATTTAGATAAATTAGAAATTAATAACAGCGGTCTTGGAAAGCAACTTAAAGAAGTTTACATAAGTAGAGTAGTTTATTTTAAAGAAAATAAAATTGTTTATTTTTACCTGACATCTAAAGATATTGTTTCACATGAACTTTTAGATAAATTTAGAGAAGAATTGATGTATAAGCTTGATTATTTTAAAGATATAAAGATGAAAATAAGATTTACTGGGTTTGAAAGAAAATCTAACAAAGATGTTATAAAAAAATATTGGAATAATATCTTGTATATATTAAAGTACCTGTGTCCATCCATTGCAGGATGGTATAAGCAAGTTGAATTTCTTTGTTTAGATGAAGAATTAAAAATAAAACTCCCAAAGGGTATATTTTATGAGAGATTAATAAAAAAAAATGTAGTTCATGTACTTAAAACTGTTCTTAGTGAAGAATTGGGATTGGATTTAGATATAACTATTGAAAAAGCTGTTGATGAAAAGGTAAATGTAGAAAGACTTATAAGAATAAATGATAGAGAAATGGAAGAAAAAATTAGAGCATTGGAAATTGGACAAATTAATAAGTGTGAAGAAAATGAAGAAGAAGGCTATGTTATTAAATCAGAAGTTGACGAAAATTTAGTCTATGGAGATAATGCAAATGCTATGATTGAAAATATATCTGGTTTAAATGCCTCTTCTGGAACAGTTGCAGTTGTTGGAGATATATTTGATGTTGAGACTAAAGAACTTAAAAATGGAAAAATACTTATGATAGCATCAATTACAGATTATACTAGTTCAATAAGTTGTAAGCTATTTTTAACAGATACCAATAAAGATGGAGTACTTGAAAATGTTAAAAAAGGAGCTTATTTAAAACTTAAAGGTGACATAGTTTATGATACATATCAAAGAGAAATTAGTATGATGATTAGTGGAATTAGACAAGAAGCTAGACCAGAGAGAAAAGATACTTCAGAAGAAAAAAGGGTGGAGCTTCATGCACATACTCAGATGTCTTCTATGGATGCTATTTGTTCTGTTAAAAAACTTGTAGAACGTGCAGCAAAATGGGGACATCCAGCGGTTGCTATAACAGACCATGGTGTTGTACAGGGATTCCCAGATGCTATGAATGCTGGTAAGGCAAACAACATAAAAATACTTTATGGAGTAGAAGGGTATTTAGTTGAAGATGATTCTCTTATTATAGAAGATGCAAATGATAAAGAACTTTCTCAGACGTTTGTTGTATTTGATATAGAGACTACTGGATTTTCTAATACAAATGATAAAATAACTGAAATTGGTGCTGTAAAAATAGAAAATTTTAAAATTGTAGATAGATTTAGTGAATTAATAAATCCTGAAAAAGATATTTCGTATAAGATACAAGAATTAACAGGAATAACTAATGAATTGATTAAAGATAAGCCAACTATTGAAGAAGTTCTTCCAAGATTTATGGAGTTTGTTGGAGATAGTGTACTAGTTGCACATAATGCGGAGTTTGATACTGGATTTATATCACAAAAGTGTAGAGAACAGGGGATAATGTATAATCACAAAAAAGTAGATACACTTATGTTAGCCAGAGTAATGCTTCCCAAGTTAAAAAGACATAGATTAAATGTTGTTGCTAAAGAGCTTGGCATACCTCTTTTAAACCACCATAGAGCAGTTGATGATGCGGAAGCAACTGCACTTATATTTAATAAATTTTTACAGATGCTTACAGAAAAAGGTGCCAAAACTTTAAGTGATGTGAATAATATTCTTGGAAAAATCGATTATACAAAGCTTAGTACAAATCATATAACTTTGATAGCAAAAAATTCTATAGGTATAAAAAACTTATATAAAATAATTTCAGATGCACATGTAAATCATTTTTTTAGAGCCCCAAGAATCCTTAGAAGTATTTTAAATGAGTATAAGGAAGGTCTCATAATTGGTTCCGCTTGTGAAGCAGGGGTTGTTTTTCAAGCTGTAAAGAAAAATGTATCTGATGAAGAAATGAAAAAAATAATAGATTTATATGATTATATAGAAGTAATGCCTATAGATAACAATAGGTTTATGATTGATAAAGGAGAAGTAAAGGATGAAGAAGAGCTGAGAGAATTAAATAGAAAATTAATTGATACAGCTAAGAGGTTTAATAAAATTCCAGTAGCTACTGGAGATGTGCATTTTTTAGATAAACATGAGGCTGTTTTAAGAAAAGTTCTAAAGTATTCTCAAGGATTTAAGGTAGATGAAGAAGAGACTTATTTACATTTTAGGACAACAGATGAAATGTTGGAGGAGTTTAGTTATCTTGGAGAAGAATTAGCATATGAAGTTGTGGTTGAAAATAGTAATTTGATTGCTGATATGGTTGAAAATATAAAACCTATACCAGATGATACATATCCACCAATTATAGAAGGTTCAGATGTAGAATTAAGGGAAATGTGCTATGAAAAAGCTAAACGGATTTATGGAGAGCCAATACCAGAAATAGTTCAAAAGAGATTGGATAGAGAATTAAATTCAATAATAAGTAATGGATATGCAGTTATGTATATTATAGCTCAAAAACTAGTTGCAAAATCTCTTTCAGATGGGTATTTGGTTGGTTCAAGAGGTTCTGTTGGTTCATCATTTGCAGCTACTATGAGTGATATAACAGAAGTTAATCCTCTACCAGCTCACTATATTTGTGAAAATGAAGATTGTAAATATTCCTTTTTTTATGAAATAGGTGAATGGGGGTCAGGTGTTGACTTGCCAGATAAGGATTGTCCAAAATGTGGAAGAAAACTTGCTAAAAATGGTCATGACATTCCGTTTGAGGTTTTCTTAGGTTTTGAAGGAGATAAAGAACCAGATATAGACCTAAATTTCTCAGGAAATTATCAGCCAACAATCCACAAATACACCGAAGAATTATTTGGAGAGGGATATGTATATAGAGCAGGAACTATAGGTACAGTAGCAGAAAAAACAGCTTTTGGATATGCAAGAAAATATGTAGAAGAAAATAATATAAGTGTACCAAATGCGGAGGTTCTTAGACTTTCAAATGGGTGTACTGGCGTAAAAAGAACCTCAGGACAGCATCCTGGTGGAGTTATGGTTATACCAGACTATAAAGATGTATATGATTTTACACCTATACAATATCCAGCAAATGATACTTCTTGTGGCGTTATAACTACTCACTTTGATTATCATTCAATAAGTGGTAGGATACTTAAACTTGATATACTTGGACACGACGGTCCTACTATCATAAGAATGCTTGAAGATATTACTGGAATAAATATAACTGAAATTCCTCTAGATGATGAAGAGACTATGTCTTTATTTACATCTACAGAAGCGTTAGGAGTTACACCAGAAGAGATAAATTGTCCTATAGGATGTCTTGCTGTACCTGAATTTGGAACTAAGTTTGTACGACAAATGCTCCTTGATACAAAACCTACTACGTTTGCAGAGCTCGTACGTATATCTGGTCTTTCTCATGGTACAGATGTTTGGGTAAATAACGCACAAGATTTAGTTAGAGAAGATATAGTGGGATTAAAAGATGTTATATCTACACGAGATGACATAATGAACTACTTAATATTTAAAGGCTTACCTCCTAAGATGAGTTTTACAATAATGGAGAGTGTAAGAAAAGGGAAAGGTTTAAAACCAGAACATATTGAAGAAATGAAGAAAAATAATGTTCCAGAATGGTATATAGGTTCGTGTAAAAAGATTAAATATATGTTCCCTAAAGCACATGCTGTTGCTTATGTTATGACCTCATTTAGAATTGCATATTGTAAAGTACATTACCCAGAAGCCTTTTATGCAACTTACTTTACTACAAAGGTGGAAGATTTTGATGCAGATTTAATTGTTAAAGGTTTGGATACTATAAAATCAAAAATAAATGAGATTGAAGCATTGGGAAATGATGCAACTACAAAGGAAAAAGGTATGTTGACCGTATTAGAAGTTGCACTTGAAATGTATGCAAGGGGGATAAGGCTGTTACCAGTTGATATATATAAATCGGATGCAAGTGACTTTATAGTTGTTGGAGAAAAAACATTACTTCCACCAATGGCAGCAATACAAGGTCTTGGAGGAAATGCAGCTTTAAATATTCAAAATGAAAGAAAAAATGGTGAGTTTATATCAAAAGAAGATTTAAGAAAGAGAGCAAAAGTATCAAAAACAGTAATAGAAACACTTACTAATCATGGCTCACTTGAAAATATGAGTGATGAAAACCAATTGTCACTGTTTTAGGTTAGTTCAAAAAGTTGCAAATAAAAGAATTTTATGATATCATAGTATAGAAAATAGTATACTTTGCAGAAACTAAGAGTGAGACAGCTGTTCTCACTCTTTTATTTTAAATATATTATTAAGAACTAGTTTAAATTTATTAAATACATTTAATTTAAAAATTATTTAATAAATTTAAAATAGTCATTTACAATTGAATAGGAGGTAATTTAATGAAAAAAGATTTAGAAGTAGCAATTGAAGAAATTGTAACTAAAATAACGGATGAACATGGATTTGAAATGGTTGATGTTGAATATGTAAAAGAAGCGGGAGAATACTACTTAAGAGTATACATAGATAAAGAAGAAGGAATATCTTTAAACGAATGTGAATTAGTTAGTAGAGAACTAAGCCCAATATTAGACGAAAAAGACCCTATAAAAGAGAATTATTTCTTAGAAGTATCTTCTCCAGGGCTTGATAAAGCACTAAAAAAAGACAGAGATTTTGCTAGATACCAAGGTAGAGATGTAGATTTAAAATTATATAAACCATTAAATGGATGTAAACAATTTGAAGGTGAACTTGTAGGATTAACAGAAGACAATAATATAAAAATCATTATAAATGGTGAAGAAATGGAATTTAATAGAAAAGATGTTGCTATTGTTAGATTAGCAATAAAGTTTTAGTGGTATATTAAATAGGGAGGAAATAAAAAATGAATCATGAATTTATGGAAGCACTAAATGAATTAGTAGTTGATAGAGGTATAGATAAAGAAATACTTATAGATACTATAGAGCAAGCTCTTTTAACTGCATACAAAAAAAACTTTGGTTCAGCACAAAATGTTAGAGTTGAGTTTGATAGAGACAAAGGCGATATAAAGGTGTTTTCTCAAAGAGTAGTTGTCGATGAATCAGACTTGTATGATACTTTCTTAGAAATAGAGTTAGCAGATGCTAGAGAAATAAACCCTAATTATGAACTGGGTGATATTATAGAGCATGAAGTTACACCTAAAAACTTTGGGAGAATTGCAGCTCAGACAGCAAAACAAGTAGTTGTTCAAAGAATAAGAGAAGCTGAGAGAGAAATAGTGTATAATGAATTTATAGAAAAAGAAAATGAAATAGTTACAGGAGAGGTTGCTAGAGCAAATAAAAATATTGTTTATGTAAATCTTGGAAGAATAGAAGGGATAATGACTCAAAGTGAACAAATCCCATTTGAAAATTATAAAGCAGGTCAAAAAATAAAATTCTATATACTTGAAGTTAAAAAGACTAACAAAGGACCTCAAATAGTTGTATCAAGAAGTCATCCAGGTCTAGTAAAGAGATTATTTGAAGAAGAAGTTCCTGAAATATATGAGGGTATAGTTCAAATAAAATCAGTAGCAAGAGAAGCTGGGTCAAGAACTAAAATGGCAGTAAGATCTATAGATGAAAAAATAGACCCAATTGGAGCTTGTGTAGGTCCAAAAGGACTTAGAGTAAAAAATATAGTGGATGAACTTGGTGATGAAAAAATAGATATAATAAAATATAGTGAAAATCCAGCAGAGTTTATATCAGCAGCACTTAGCCCATCAAAAGTTGTTAAAGTAGATATAAATGAAGATGAAAAATCTGCCTTAGTTATTGTTCCAGATTATCAGCTATCACTTGCTATAGGTAAAGAAGGCCAAAATGCAAGACTTGCAGCAAAATTGACAAACTGGAAGATAGATATTAAGAGCGAATCTCAAGCAGAACAAGAAATGATAAATCTTGAAAATTCCAAAGAAATAGAAGATGAGGGTATTAAAGCTGAATTTATCAATCAAGATGAGTTAGATATCTCAGATGATAATTTCAAAGAAGAAGAGTAAGGAGGGATGGCTTTGAAAAAAGTAAAAAAAGTGCCTCAAAGAAAATGCATAGCGTGTCAAGATAGAGACTCTAAAAAAGAGCTTATAAGAATAGTTAAAAATAAAGAAGGAAAAATATTTTTAGACCCAACAGGAAGAGCTAATGGAAGAGGAGCATATGTGTGCAAAAGCTCTGAATGTCTAAAAAAAGCTATAAAAAGCAAAGCATTAAATAAAGCTTTTAAAATTGATGTTCCTGATGAAGTCTATGATAATCTACTTATGGAGTTAGAAGAATATGAAAAATAATAAAGAAAAGATACACTCGTTCTTAGGACTCGCAACTCGTGCAGGGAAAATAGTGTCTGGTGATGATTCAACTTTGCTTGACTTAAAAAAAGGAAAAGTAAAATTAATTTTAATTGCAGAAGATGCATCAAATAACACAAAAAAACTTTTTAAAGATAAATCAACTTTTAGAAATATTCCATATCTATTTTTTTCAACAAAAGATGAAATAGGATTTGCAATAGGAAAATCTCCAAGAGCAGTCGTAGGAATAAAAGATGAAAATTTTGCTAAAAAGATAATTGAACTAATAGAAATTTAAAATAAAATAGGGGGTGATCTTGTGTCAAAAACAAGAGTATACCAAATAGCAGAAAAATTAAATATATCAAATGAAGAGCTTATAAATAAGTTAGCTGAATTAGATATTAATGTAACTGACAAAGATTCAGTATTAGAAGGTGAAGCGTTAGAATTAGCACTTGAAGTGTTAAGTGAAGATTCATCTCAAGAAAATGGAAATATTATAGAAATAGATGGACAGTTGACAGTACAAGTATTGGCAACTAAATTAGATAAATCTCCATCAGAAATAATTATGAAGCTTATGAAAATGGGAACTATGGCAACAATAAATCAAGAGATAAATTTTGAGATTGCTGCTTTAGCTGCCAAAGACTATGGATTTGAATTAACAGTAGCAGAAAGTGATGATACAGAAGCTTTAGAAATAGAAGCTTTAATGGAAATTGAAGAAGATAATGAAGAGGATTTAAAACCTAGACCACCAGTTGTTACAGTTATGGGACATGTTGACCATGGTAAAACATCTTTACTAGATGCAATAAGAAAAACTGATGTAATTTCAGGTGAAGCTGGAGGAATAACTCAGCATATAGGTGCTTCAGAAGTTAAAATTAATGGACAAAAAATAGTCTTTTTAGATACACCAGGGCATGAGGCTTTCACATCAATGAGAGCAAGAGGAGCACAAGTTACAGATATAGCAATATTAGTTGTTGCAGCAGATGATGGTATAATGCCTCAAACAGTAGAAGCAATAAACCATGTTAAAGCAGCAGGAGTACCTTTAATAGTTGCTATAAATAAAATAGATAAACCAGGTGCAAACCCAGATAAAGTTAAACAAGAATTAGCAGACCAGGGATTATTAGTTGAAGACTGGGGTGGAGAAGTAATAGCAGTTCCAGTATCAGCTAAGAAAAAAGAAGGAATAGATACACTTTTAGAAATGGTATTGTTGGTTGCTGAAATAGAAGAATTAAGAGCCAATCCAAATAAAAGAGCAGTAGGAACTGTTATAGAAGCTGAGCTTGATAAGGGAAGAGGTCCAGTTGCAACAGTACTTGTTCAGGGTGGTACTCTAACAGTAGGTGATCCAATTGTTGCAGGTGTTGCATGTGGTAAAGTTAGAGCAATGATAAATGCAAAAGGAAAAAGAGTAAAAACAGCAGGTCCATCTACAGCAGTGGAAATATTAGGGCTATCAGAAGTTCCACAAGGTGGAGACCAATTTGTTGAGGTTCCAACAGATAAAATTGCTAGAAGTGTAGCAGCAAGAAGACAACAATTATTTAGAGATGAGATGTTAAAATCAACTCAAAGATTATCACTAGATGCTTTATTTAGTCAAATGAGTGAAGGTGCTATAAAAGACCTTAACATAGTTATAAAAGCAGATGTACAAGGTTCAGTACAAGCAGTTAAACAATCTTTAGAAAAATTATCAAATGAAGAAGTACAGGTTAAAGTAATACATGGAGGTGTTGGAGCTGTAACAGAATCAGATATATTACTTGCAGCAGCCTCTAATGCAATAATAATAGGATTCAATGTAAGACCAGTTCCAGGTGCAGAATCTCTAGGAGAGAAGGAAAATGTTGATATAAGAACATATACTATAATATACAAAGCTATAGAAGATATACAAGCTGCTATGACTGGTATGTTAGACCCTGAATATGTTGATGAAGAAACAGGAAAAGCTGAAATAAGAGAAATATATAAAATATCTGGTATTGGAACAGTAGCTGGATGTTATGTAACTAATGGTAAAATATTTAGAAACTGTAAAATAAGATTAGTTAGAGATAGTATAATAATACATGAAGGTGAACTGGCAGCACTTAAGAGATTTAAAGATGATGTAAAAGAAGTTAATTCTGGATACGAATGTGGTATGAGTTTTGTAAATTATAATGACATAAAAGAAGGCGACATAGTAGAAGCTTATATAACTAAAGAAGTAGAAAGAAAATTATAAATTCGTATCAAAGAAAATCAGTTAGTAAAGAAGGTCGATGGTATGGCATCATATAATAGAACAAGAAGAATTGCAGAAGAAATAAGAAAAGTAGTAAGCACTATGCTTATAAATGGAGTAAAAGACCCTAGAATAACATCTTTGGTAAGTGTAACTGATGTAGAAGTTACAAATGACCTAAGATATGCTTATGTATATGTAAGTATTCTAGGTGGAGATGAAGAATCCACATTAGCAGGACTTAAGAGTGCTGGAGGGTATATAAGAAGAGAAGTAGGAAAAAATATAAAGCTTAGATATATTCCTGAGATAATATTTAAACTTGATGATTCAATAGAAAAAGGAATGTATATGGATAGCCTTATAAAGAGAGTAAATGAAAAAAATACTCAAAAAAATGAGGATGAAAATTATGATGAATAATATTGATAGTATTATAAATTATATATATGAAGGTGACTATTTTATAGTTACCTCTCATATTAGTCCAGATGGAGATAATATTGGTTCCACACTTTCAATGTATTATACACTAAAAAATTTAGGGAAAAATGTATATTATGTACTTGATGATGAAGCTCCATTGAATTTAAAGTTTTTAGTTGAAGGTATAGAAATTTATAAGTCTCATGAATTTGATATAAATAAGTATTCTCTAATTGCACTTGACTGTGGAGATAAGATGAGAATATGTGTAAGTGATGAAATCAAAAATAATGCATCAAAAGTAATCTGTATTGACCATCATGCGAGTAATGATTCATATGGAGACTTAAACTATGTAGATATTGATGCATCTTCTACTTGTGAACTAGTGTATAATTTATTGGTTAGATTTCAAGAAATAAAAGACATTAAGATTATAAATAAAGACATAGCAACATGTTTATACACAGGTCTTGTAACTGATACCGGAAATTTTTCCTATTCAAATGTGCATGCAAGTAGTTTTGAAATGGCAAAGGATTTACTTATTTTGGGTGCAGAAAAAAATACTATAATACAAAATATATATCAAAGTAATTCTTCTGATTATTACAAATTATTAGGTGAAGCTTTGAAATCTTTGGAGATATTTGATTCAAAGGTATCTAGTATAATTTTAACTCAGGATATGATGAATAGGAATAACATGAGTTTCAATGATGTTGATGGTATAACAACATATACTAGAGATATAAAGGATATTGAAGTTGGAATTTTATTTAAAGAAAAAAAACAAGATGAAATTAAAGTGAGTTTTAGGTCAAAAAATTATGTTGATGTAAGTGAAATAGCTAAGGTATTTGGTGGCGGTGGTCACATAAGAGCTGCTGGATGCACTATCAAAGATAGTATTGATAATGCTAAAAAAATGGTATTAGAGGCAGTGTTAAAATCAATTTAAGGTGACAATAAAATGAATAAGATTATAAATATATTGAAGCCTACAGGTATGACGTCTCATGATGTTGTAAGTAGGGTAAGAAAGATTTTAAATATGAAAAAAGTTGGGCATACAGGTACTCTTGACCCAGATGCATCAGGTGTTTTACCAATATGTATAGGAAAAGCTACAAAAGTATGTGAACTTATTTTAAACAAAGATAAATCGTATATATGTGAACTTACTTTAGGTATAAGTACAGATACCTATGATTCATCTGGCGAAATTATAAAAAAAGTTGATGATTTTAAGTTAAGTAATGAAGATATAGAAAGAGCTTTTGATATGCAAAAAGGTGAAATAGATCAACTTCCTCCAATTTACTCAGCTTTAAAAGTAAATGGAAAGAGAATGTGTGATTTAGTAAGAAGTGGTAGAGGCTCTGAGATTACTTTAAAAACTAGAAGAATAAACATAAAAGATATAAAAATCCTTAGTATAAAAGGTAATAAAGTAATGTTTTATGTTGAATGTTCTAAAGGGACTTATGTGAGAAGCATTTGCCATGATATAGGAGAATATCTAGGGTGTGGAGGACATATGTCGTTTTTAAATAGAACATCTTCTGGCAAATTTAACTTGGAAAATTCGATAACGCTGGAAGAATTAGAATTATTTTATGCAAATGAAACTCTGGATAAACATTTATATGATATAGATTATGTATTGGATTCGTTTAATTATATTGTATTAAACCCTAATGCTATAAAATATTATAGTAATGGTGGTTCAATAGATGATAAGAGATTTTTAAAGAACAATCTCAGTAAAGATGATGAATTTGTAAGAGTATACAGTAAAGATAACTTCTTAGGATTAGGAAAATTATCAAAACATAATAATACAATAAGTGTTAAAAGTGATAAGATGTTTGTATAATCAATGTATTTGAAAAAACACCAAAAGAGATAGTACTATAATAACTTCTATAGTCTATCTCTTTTACTTATGCTATAATAGTTTGTGAATAAGTTAAGAGTAAATTATAATTTTAGCGGGGAAAATTTATTATGGTGATTATAAAATCTATAGCAGAAATAGCAAACATAAAAGAAAGTGTCATTACCATAGGGAATTTTGATGGCATACACAAAGGACATCAAGTTCTTATAAAAAAAGCAGTTGAATATGCAAAAAAAGAAAATATACAGAGTATTGTATTTACATTTGCAAATCATCCTGTAAACTACTTTAGACCAAACTCAACAAAAAATATTATAAGCAATGAGGACAAAATAAGATTATTGGAAGAATTGGGAATAGATATAGTTGTAATCATACCATTTGATGAGTATATGACCAAAATACCTGCAAAGGATTTTGTAGAGGAGATACTAGTAAAAAAATTAAAAGCTAAAAAAATAGTAATTGGACATGACTTTACGTTTGCCAGAGCGAAGGAAGGTAATGTCAATCTATTAAAAAGCTTAGAAGATGAATTTGGTTTTGAGGTGGAAGTAATAAAACCAATCAAAATAAATGATGTAAGAGTGAGTAGTACTTATATTAGAAGTTTAGTATCCCAAGGTGATATGACTAATGTCAAAGAGTATTTAGGTCGTAATTACAAGTTGGAAGGCTGTGTTATACATTCTAAACACCTTGGAAGAACTATTGGATTCCCAACAGCAAATATTGACCTTAAGAATAATATGCTCATTCCAAAGAGAGGTATCTATGCTTCTATTGTACATATTGGAGATGAGGTTTATTTTGGTGCTACAAATGTAGGTTACAACCCAACAGTTAATGGAAAATCTTTGTCTATTGAAACAAATATTTTAGAATTTGACAGAGATATTTATGGTGAAAATATAATTGTTGAATTTTTGGAAAGAATAAGGGATGAGAGAAAATTTAATTCAATAGATGACTTAAAAAATCAATTGTCTAATGACATAAACTATGTATATGAAAACTATGTTTGCAAAAACAGGTAATGTATGATAAAATGATTAAGGAAAATAACCATTACTCAGCTTTTGAATACTCCAATCAATGCTTAGTAATAGGCGTTTCTAAAAAAATACGGAGGTAATCTAAATGATAAACAAAACAGAAATAATCAAAGAATATGGAAGAGTTGAAGGAGATACTGGTTCTCCAGAAGTACAAATAGCTTTATTAACAGCTAGAATAAATGATCTAAATGGACATTTAAAAACTCATAAGAAAGACCACCATTCAAGAAGAGGACTATTAAAAATGGTTGGTAGAAGAAGAAACTTATTAGCTTACTTAAAAGAAAAAGATCTTGAAGGATATAGAGCATTAATAGCTAAATTAGGATTAAGAAAGTAATTTCATTCTTTATAAAAAAGCAGGTATAGTGTATACCTGCTTTTTTATAGTTAATTTATTATAGAGTAAAATAGTTAATAATAAAAGTAATTTATACATTATAAAAAATTATAAAATGAATAATATTGGGTAAGAATATAAGGTAATATATAAATACATAAGCAATTAAAAAGGAAAGACAAGATAAATATAGAAACTTTATACTATAATATTTAGTTAGAATAAGGAGGAAATTATTTTGAAAATAAAGTTAGTATGTGATAGTTTGTGCGATATTCCAGATGAAATATCAAAGAAAGATTATATAGAAATAGTTCCACTTACAGTTATTTTTAATGATAGAGAATACATAGAAGGAGTGGATATAGATAAAGAAGAGTTTTACAAGAAAGTAAAAGAAATAAAACAAATACCTAAGACTTCACAAGCTACATATATGGAGTTTAAAGAAGTATTTGATAAGTTTATAGAAGAGGGATATCATATAATCTGTTTAACAGGTGCATCAAATGCCTCAGGAACTTTTCAAAGTGCTGTAATAGCTAAGAATGATATGAATGAAAAAGAAAAAATACATATATTTGATACTCGAAACTTATCACTTGGTAGTGGGCAATATGTTATAAAAGCCTGTGAACTTGTTGAAGAAGGTTTGGGGTTTGAAGAAATAATAAATGAGTTAGAAAACATTCGTAGCAGTATAAGATTACTTTTTGCTCCATATACCCTTGATTTCTTAAAACAAAGTGGAAGGGTTCCAGTAGCAACTGCTTTAATAGGAAATATGTTGAATATAAAACCTATATTTTTCTTTGATAATGGGGAAGCTAAGTTGGTAAACAAGGTCAGAGGAGTAAAAAATATAGCAAGTAAACTAGTAGATATAATTTTAGAAATGAATGAAGGGTCTTTAGAAGGGAAAATAGTAACAATAGGCTGTGGAGATAATCTACATGATTGTGAAATATTAAAAGAAGAAGTAAATAAAAGAATAAAAGCAAGAAGAGTCTTGTTTACTAGAGGTGGAGTTTCTATTTGCTCTCATACAGGGCCAGATATATTAGCTATAAGTTGTTCTAATTAGCAGGAATATAAGCTTCTTGCATATATAGGCAAAGATAATTTTTATATTGTTAATTTATAGTATTTTTGATAATATAGTAAATAGAGTGATATACGTGTTTTTAATAAGAGGAGGACAAGCATTAATGTTTGAACATAAAATATTTAAAATGGATTTCGCAGGGAGAGAACTTTCTGTAGAAATAGGAAAAATTTGTGAAATGACTAACGGTAGCTGTATAGTTAGATATAGCGACAGTATGGTAATGGTAAATACAACTAAATCAGCTAAGCCTAGAGACGGAATAGACTTTTTCCCTTTAAGTGTAGATTATGAAGAAAAATTATACTCTGTAGGTAAAATACCTGGAGGTTTTTTAAAGAGAGAAGGTAAGCCTTCAGAAAAAGCGATACTTACATCAAGATTGATAGATAGACCAATAAGACCATTATTTCCAAAAGGATTTAGAAATGATGTTCAGGTAGTTGCAACAGTTTTATCAGTAGATCAAGATTGCACACCAGATATAGTAGCAATGATAGGTTCATCTATAGCACTTTCTATATCAGATATACCATTTAATGGTCCAACAGGTTCAGTATGTGTTGGTCTTGTAGATGGTGCATTTGTTGTAAATCCAAATGCAGAGCAAAGAGAGAAAAGTTCAATGCATCTAGTTGTTTCAGGTACAAAAGAAGCAATAATGATGGTTGAAGCTGGAGCAGATGAAGTTCCAGATGATATAATGCTTGATGCTATTTTATTCGCTCATCAAGAAATAAAAAAAGTGGTTGAATTTATAGATGGTATAGTTGCAGAAGTTGGAAAAGAAAAAATTGTTGTTGAATTATACCATGCAGGAGAAGAAATAACTCAATTGGTTCGTGAATTTGCAACTGCTAAGATGAAGGACGCAGTTCAAACTTTTGAAAAACTAGAAAGAATGGAAAAGATGGATAGAGTTAAAGAAGAAACTCTAGCTCATTTTGAAGAAACTATTGAAAATTTTGAAGAACTTATTGGTGATATAGAGGAAGTATTACAAGATATAATAAAAGAAGAAGTAAGAAAACTTATAGTGCATGAAAATGTAAGACCAGATAATAGAAAATTAGAAGAAATCAGACCTATATGGTGTGAAACTGGTATGATACCTAGAGCTCATGGTTCAGCTATATTTACTAGAGGACAAACTCAAGTACTTAATGTAGCTACTTTAGGTGCTTTAGGAGATGTTCAAAAGTTAGATGGATTAGATGAAGAAGAAAACAAGAGATATATGCATCACTACAATTTCCCATCATATAGTGTTGGAGAAGCTAGACCATCAAGAGGTCCAGGTAGAAGAGAAATAGGGCATGGTGCTTTAGCTGAGAGAGCTTTACTACCAGTGATACCATCTCAAGAAGACTTCCCTTATGCTATTAGATTAGTTTCTGAAGTATTGAGTTCAAATGGTTCTACATCTCAAGCGAGTGTATGTGGCTCAACATTATCTCTGCTTGATGCAGGTGTACCTATAAGAGACATGGTTGCAGGTATAGCAATGGGACTTATAAAGCATGATGGTAAAGTAGCAGTGCTTTCAGATATACAAGGTATGGAAGACCACTTAGGAGACATGGACTTTAAAGTGGCTGGAACAGAGCATGGTATAACTGCGATACAAATGGATATAAAAATAGATGGTATAGATAAAGAAGTTCTACAACGTGCTTTAAAACAAGCTAAGGAAGGTAGAATCCATATACTAGGAGAAATGAGAAAAACTATATCTCAACCAAAACCAGAGCTTTCACCATATGCACCTAAGATTGTTAAAATGCAAATAAATCCTGACAAAATAAAAGATGTAATAGGACCTGGTGGAAAAATAATAACTAAGATAATAGATGAAACTGGAGTTAAGATAGATATTGAACAAACTGGAGAAGTATTCATATCAGGTATTGAAATTGATATGATTAATAGAGCTCAAGAACTTATAAATAATATAGTTATTGAACCAGAAGTAGGAAAAACTTATAAAGGTAAAGTAAGTAGAATAATGAATTTTGGAGCATTTATTGAAATACTTCCAGGAAAAGAAGGATTACTTCATATATCTCATATAGCTCATGAAAGAGTTGCTAAGGTTGAAGATGTATTAAATATAGGAGATGAAGTTGAAGTTAAAGTTACAGAAATAGATGAAAAAGGAAGAGTTAACTTATCCAGAAAAGTTCTTTTACCAAAACCAGAGCATAAAAATAAATAATATATTAAATAATTAAAGGCAAAATCCTAGGGTTTTGCTTTTTTTATTGCTAATATGATAATGACTATTAAATATCGTGTTAATATTGATTTTATTTACAACATATGGTAAATTACTAATAGTATTAGCAATTAAGGAGGTGATAATGTGGACTATATGAAATTAGCACTTGAACTTGGAAAGGTTAAGACGTTGATGGTAAAAATACCGCATAAAGATAAAATTGCAGATATACAAAGTGGTGAAAAATTTGTATTGGGTTATTTATCTAAAAATAATAAAAAAGTAAATCCAAAAGAAATAAGTAGTACTATGAATGTTAGTACTGCTAGAATGTCTGCTATTCTTAATCAATTAGAATCAAAGGAAATGATTGAACGCTGTGTTGACCCACAAAATGGTAGACAGACACTAGTTCAATTAATGCCTAAGGGAATACAACAGCAGAAAATAAATGAAAAAGAATTTTTAGAGTATACAGTTGAATTTTTAAAAGCACTAGGTCCAGAAGATGCTATTGCTTACATACGTATTCAAAAAAAGATTATAAAGTTTTTTGAAGATAAAAAATAGAGATATTTCTTAAGTGTTGCTAATAAAAACAGAAAGAAGGTAAAGACATGAATTTAAATAAGCAATCTAGAAATATGATTTTTGCTGTACTATTGATTGGATCTATAGTTGGCTCATTACTTCAGACATCTCTTACTACTGCATTGCCAGTTATGATGGGGGATTTAAATATATCAGCCACAACAGCTCAATGGCTTACTAGTGCATATACGCTTGCTATGGGAATTATGGTTCCTGCCACTGCATTTTTGATTAGGAGATTTCCAACAAAACCACTTTTCATTAGTGCTATGAGTCTTTTTGCTGTAGGATTGTTGCTTTCTGCTAGTGCATCTTCATTTACACCCCTTTTGTTTGGGCGTATATTGCAAGCAATGGGGAATGGAGTGTTGCTATCCATGACACAAGTAATAATTTTAACAATTTATCCTGCAGAGCAAATGGGCTCTATAATGGGTATATATGGTTTGGCTGCTGGTGCTGCTCCAATATTTGCTCCAACTCTAGCAGGAATTGTCATTGATATTTTTAATTGGCAAGCTATTTTTTGGTTTTCTTTAGTTATAAGTATTATTGATATTATTATAGCATCTAGAGTGTTACAAAATGTAATAGAGACAAAAAAACAATCATTTGATACGTTTTCTATGATTTTATGTGCAGTAGGATTTAGTGGTCTTTTACTTGGGCTTGGGAATATTGGGACAACTGAGTTTTTTAGTATAAATATTGCTTTACCATTATTTGTAGGGATAGTATCAATTATAGTATTTTCTTTACGTCAGATTCACTCAAAAGAGCCATTTCTAGAACTTCGTATTCTTAAAAATAAAAGTTATAGACTTGCTGTAATTATAAGTATGCTTTTATATGTTGTAATGATGGCAGGTTCCACTTTAATTCCAATATATATCCAGACAGTAAGAGGATTTTCAGCAACTAAGTGTGGTCTCATTATGATGCCAGGTTCTCTTGTAATGGCACTTATAAGTCCTTTTGCAGGTAGATTTTATGATAGGTTTGGAATACGAAAGCTAGTTGTATGTGGAAGTATATTCTTGGCAATAAGTTGTCTTGGTGTATCTTTTGTAGGAGAAGATACTTCAGTATTGTATATCTCTGCTTTTTATATTATACGTCTGATAGCTATTGGATTAATTATGATGCCTATTGTTACCTGGGGAATGAGTGTGCTTGGTGAAAAAAATATTGCTCACGGAACAGCATTACTTACTTCATTGCGTACAATAGCTGGTGCTATTGGCTCAGCAGTTTTTGTTGCAGTAATGACAACTGCTACAGTAACATCACGAGGTATGACAAATGCTACAGCAAATGTATTTGGAATGGATGTTGCATTTATTTGTATTTCAATTGTTGCAGTAGTTCAGCTTTTAGTGGCTTTCTTTTTTATAGAAAGAAAAAGTTTAAAGAAATCAACAAACTAAAGCTGATTTGTAGATTTTAAAAGCACAATTACATAAACATGTTCTAGTTATTATAATAAATTTTCAAGTATGAAATTAAACTTTTGAATATGAAATTAAAAGCCTATGTTACTTTTGCTAACAGAGGCTTTTTATATAAAATGTATTATGTCCTCTTATATTAAAGGTAATGGAAGGAAGTACTATAGGAAATTCTAAAATAATAGGAAAAATAAATAGCTAATTTAAAATTTTTTTAATAATAGAGGTTTAGTTAAGAGATTTTTAAGATAATTTTTTATTGATATACAGAGAAAGGTTTATGTTATATTTAGTGCATAAATAGAGCTTTCCTTTAATAGTATTAAATAAGAAACAATTTGTACATAATTAGGGGGAGTTTTAATGATAATGATGGTACTTAATAAGAGTAAGCTCAAAAAAATTATAATACTAATTTTAGTGATATTATTAGGATTGTCAGGAGGGGTAATGGTATTAAAATTGTTTAACAATAAGCCCGTTTTCAACTTATTTAATGGAGTAGATTTACCATATGAGAGAGGCACAAAAGATAAAAGTGGCTACGTTGCATTAACATGCAACGTAGACCTTGGATGGGAAACAGAGTACATAGAATCTATTTTAGAAACTCTCAAAAAAGAGAATGTAAAAATTACTTTTAATGTAACTGGGAAGTGGGCAGAAAAAAACAAAGATGAATTATTGAAGATAAAGAAACAAGGACATGAAATAGGAAATCATGGATACAAACACTTAGATTATTCGACACTATCATATGAAGATAACTACAAACAAATAGAAACCTCTAAAAAGATAATTGAAGAAATTATAAATGAAAAGACTAAGTTTTTTCAAGCTCCAGCAGGTTCTTTTGGAGCAGAAACCGTGAAGGCAGCTAAAGAATTAGGATATACTTCAATTAAATGGGATGCTGATACTATAGACTGGAAATATAAAGATCAACCAGAAGTAATTATAGATAGAATGAAGAAAAAAGATATTAAAGATAGTAGTATAATCTTAATGCATCCAACTGATGCAACGACAAAATGTATTGATGATATTATAGCAATTGTAAGAGAAAAAGGATTAAAACCAGGTAAACTTAGTGATGTATTTAAGTAGACAAAGTATAAAAATTTGATTAAGATTGTATAAGTTGTAGTTGAATTAATTAAAAGACTGACTTATAATGTAATACATATAAAAATAAATAGAATTAGAACATAGTGTTTTCAATAATCCAATGTAAAATAAAGAATAAATTTTTAGGAGAATGTAATGTATAAGACAAAAATACTGGAAAATGGGCTTACAATAATTGGTGAAGAAATACCATATCTAAAGTCAATAACATTAGGTATTTGGATAAATGCAGGGTCTAGAATAGAAGAAGAAGAGGTAAGTGGAACTTCTCATTTTATAGAACATATGATGTTTAAAGGAACCAAAAATAGAACCTCAAAAGAGATTGCTAGCACAATTGACAATTTAGGTGGGCAAATCAATGCATTTACAAGTAAAGAATGTACATGTTATTATGTAAAATTAATAGATGAGCATATAGATACAGGAATAGATGTATTAAGTGATATGATACTAAATTCTAGATTTGATAAAAATGATATAGATAAGGAAAGACTTATAATACTGGAGGAACTTAAGATGTATGAAGATTCTCCAGACGATTTATCTTATGATTTATTAGTCGAAAATATATATGCTAATGATGGTTTAGGGATGAATATAATTGGGACAAAAGATTCTCTATACAATATAACTAAGGAATCTATGTTAGAGTACTTAAACAAATATTATATTCCAAATAATGCAGTCATTTCTATAGTTGGAAACTTTGACTTTGATGATATGGTAGATAAACTTAAATCTAAATTTGGAAACTGGAAAAAGAGAAATTTAAATATAGACGTAACTGAGGCTACGTTTAATCCTTGTTTTATATCAAAAAATAAAGATACTGAACAGGTAAATTTGGCTATGTGTTTAAAAGGTATTCCATTTGAAAATGATGATGAAGTTTATTCAATGGCAGTGGTAAACAATATTTTTGGTGGAAGTATAAGCTCAAGACTTTTTCAGAAGATAAGGGAGGAAAAAGGGTTAGTATATTCAATATATTCATCACAAACACTATACAGAAAATGTGGTGAATTGGGTATATTTGCAAGTATGAGTACAGAAAATTTACAAGATGTTTATAATTTAATAAAAGAAGAAATTGAAAATATAAGAAAAAATTATCTTACAGAAAAAGAAATATTTGAAAGTAAGGAGCAACTAAAAGGTAATTATATATTGGATTTAGAAAGTACTAGCAGTAGAATGATGTCTACTGGTAAATCTATGTTATTGAGTAAAAAAGTAAAAACTACAGATGAAATACTTGAATGTATAAATAATGTTGATATTAATTCAGTAAAAAAAGTTGTTGATAAGGTATTCAATATAGAAAATATTGGTACATGTATAGTGGGAAGAGATGTAGAAGATATTCTGCACTTGGATTAATATCTTAAAAAGTAAATCTCTGGAGGTATAAAATATGAATTTATCTGAAATAGCAGGTAAGGAAATAGTTAACTTAGTCACAGGAGAAAGATTAGGAGTTATTGGAGAGTGTGACCTTATACTAGATGAAACTACAGGCGGGATATTGGCGCTTTTAATTCCAAAAGAAAAAGGCTTTTTTGCCAGAAGAAAAGATAAGTCATTTTTAGAAGTTCCATGGAGAAATGTAAAAAAAATAGGCAATGATATGATAATTATAGAATATGAGGGATATATTTAGGAGGAAAAAATGAGTATTTTAGTGCAAAAGTTTGGTGGGACATCAGTAGAATCATATGAAAAAATGAATGAAGTATGTAAAATAGTAAAAGCATACAGAGATAATGATGAAGAGTTACAATTAGTATTAGTAGTTTCAGCAATGGGTAGAAAGGGAGCTCCATATGCCACAGATACACTTATAAATCTATGTAATTCAGTAAATGACGAACCAAATAAAAGAGAACTTGATTTAATAATGTCTTGTGGTGAAATAATATCAGGGACAGTTCTTGCTAATTTATTAAATGCAAAAGGTATAGAATCTGTTTTCTTTACTGGTCAACAAGCAGGTATAATTACAAGTGATGAGTATTCTAATGCAAAAATAAAATATATAAACCCTAAAAAGGTAAAAAGAGCATTAGATGATGGTAAAGTTGTTGTTATAGCTGGATTTCAAGGTGTAACAGATGATGGTGAAGTAACGACTCTTGGAAGAGGTGGAAGTGATACATCAGCAGTTGCTATTGGTAAATCTTTAGAATGTGAGACAGTTGAAATTTACACTGATGTAGATGGTATAATGACTGCAGACCCTAGAGTAGAACCAAATGCTAAAGTATTGAGTTTTATAGATTATGAAGAAGTATTTCAAATGGCAGATAAAGGAGCTAAGGTAATACATCCAAGAGCAGTACAGTTGGCTAAAAGTGGAAATATAACTCTAGCAATAAAAAATACAATGAATCCAACTTTTGAAGGTACAAAAATAGGTTCTTTATGTAAGCATTTAGAACAAAATATAGAATATGAACAAGAAAAAGACCTTAAAGTTGCTGTTGCAAATAAAGATAGTGTTGCTCAAGTTAAGATTAAATCAGCAGAAGAAGTGTTTACAGAAGTATTAAATGAAATAGAAAAGAAACTTATAAATATAGATATGATAAATTTCTTTATATCAGAAAAAGCCTTTGTTATTGAAGATGCTGATATAAAAGAATTAAAAGAAATACTAGATAAATTTGAATTAGATTATGAAGTAAATAGAGATTGTGCTAAAGTAACATTGATATGTTCAAGAATAGCTGATGAAATGTCTGGTATCATGTCAAAAGTAGTTAGAGGGTTATCAAAAGCAGGAGTATCTCTTTTACAAACATCAGATTCAAATATGACTATATCTTGTTTAGTTAGTGAAGAAGATATGCATACAGCAGTACATGCAATACACCAACAATTTTATGTAAAATAAGAATCGTAATACAATTACTTTTATTCAAAATTTAATAATTTTGCTTATATCTTAATATATTTGATTTATTTGGTAAAACTAAGTTAAATATATTTTGATAGGAGTTTTTTTATGAAAGATTATAAAGATGATAATGAAACATTTGATAAAGATAATTGTAGAAGAGATTCTAGCTGTGAGGAAAGAGAATGTATAAAACAATTTGGCACTAGTGAGATGCCTCCTCAGCCTCCTAAAGATACCCAATGTATAACTATAATTGGAGAAATTGAAGGTCATTTTATAGGAAATCCTCAGAAAAAAGCTACGAAGTATGAACATATAATTCCAATGCTTTATTCAATTGAAGAAAGTAATGATGTTAAAGGAGTACTAGTTGTTTTAAATACTGTTGGAGGAGATATTGAGGCAGGTCTAGCTATTGCAGAACTTTTAAATAGTACATCCAAAAAAGTAGTTACTCTTGTATTAGGGGGAAGTCATAGTATAGGTGTTCCTCTTGCTACTGCTGGTGATTACTCATTTATAGCTCCAACTGCAACAATGATTATACATCCTGTAAGAACAACTGGACTTGTAATAGGTATAAATGAAACTTTCGAGTATTTTAAAAAGATGCAAGAGAGAATAATTCAATTTATCATAAGAACATCTAATATCGAAAGAGATATACTTGATAAACTTATGCATGAGAAAGATGAGCTTATAAGTGATGTGGGTAGTGTTCTAATAGGAAAAGAAGCTGTAGATTATGGGCTTATAGATGAAGTTGGTGGATTAAAAGATGCTATTAAAAAATTAAAAGAGCTTATAAAAGAGTCAGAAGAAGAAAAAAATAATGATTAAAATTTGTTTAAATAATAAAATTTATGATATAATGATGTAATAAAGTAGGAGTGTTAGTGTTAAGGCATTAGCACTTTTTGCTATGAAGGGGTAAAACTTGCTAAAAATAAGGAGTGATATTAATGGCCACGAAAAAGAAGAAAAAAAAGAAGGTAAATACCTTAAGCTTTAATGCAGAATATCATAATTTGATAACCATATTTATAGGTGTATTTTTATTATATAGTTTAAATTCTAATTCTATGGGATGGATACCTGTGATAATGCAAAATCTCTTTAAAGGATTATTTGGAGGACTTTCCATAGCAATACCATTTATAGTAATTATAACAGGACTTCTAGGATTTTTTGATGGAAATGAATATATATATAGACTGAGAAAGACTAAATTATACTACATAATTATTTTATTTATTTTTGTATTTTATGGATTGTTAAATGCAGGAACTCTTCCTGTAGATAGCCCACTAAAAGGTAATATGTTTGATGATGTTATGAAATTGGGTGTAAGTGGACAAGGTAGTGGTTTAATAGCAACAACCATTGCGTATTATATGAGTAAAATATTTGGTATAGCAGGTGGATGGCTAATAAGTATATTTGCTCTTATACTTTCTATAATGTTTATATTTAATATTTCTATAAAAGACTTGGTATCAAATGCAAAGTCAAAATCTAAAGCATCAAAAGACAGTAATTTAACTTTTAAAGATAAAATTTCAAATATGAAAAAATCTGCAATAGATATGATAACTGATGAAGTGGATGATACTACTGTAAACAAGAAGCCTGGATTTTTTAAAGGGCTAATGTCAAAAGGTCGTGACAATGAAGATGAAGAAGATGAATATTTAGAAGAAGAAAATGGTGATGGTGTAGACGATAAAACTATTAAAATAGTTGGTTTTAACAAGGCAGAAGATGAATATTTAGAAATATTAGAAGGAACTCAAAGTATGCCAGAACTAGATGTTTTAAAAGAGTTACAGAAAGCTACAAATGAAAATTCAGTTGTAGAGACTAAACCAGAAAAGAAAGTTGATATAAGCAAATCTAATTTAGCTGTAGAAAAAACTCAACCAATAAGCATTGTATCAGAGTCAAATAATGAAGACTATTCAAATTATAAAAAACCTGGTGTTGAACTTTTAAATAAAGTAAATAAAAAATCTGATGAAAATGGCAAAAAGAAGGTTTTAAAAAATGCCTCTCTTTTAGAAAAGACACTTTCAGATTTTGGAGTGGAAGCAAAGATTAATCAAGTTACAGTTGGTCCGACTATAACAAGATATGAGATACAACCAAGTCCAGGGGTTAAAGTAAGTAAAATTGTAAACTTAACTGATGATATAGCTTTGAGTTTAGCAGCTAAAAGTATAAGAATTGAAGCACCAATCCCTGGGAAAAGTGCAATTGGAATAGAGGTTCCAAATGAGGAAGCTCAAATGGTTGGAGTAAGAGAAGTTCTAGAAAGTGAAGAGTTTAATAATTTTGATTCACCTCTTGCAATGGGACTTGGAAAAGATGTAGCAGGTAAAATTATAATTGGAGATATAGGTAAGATGCCACATTTACTTATAGCTGGTTCTACAGGTTCAGGGAAGAGTGTCTGTGTAAACACTTTGATAAGTAGTATATTATATAAGGCAAACCCTGATGAAGTAAAATTACTTTTAATAGACCCAAAGGTAGTTGAACTTGCAAATTATAATGGAATACCACATCTTCTGATACCTGTAGTTACAGACCCTAAAAAAGCTGCTAATGCTTTAAACTGGGCAGTGACAGAAATGAATAGAAGATATAAATTATTTGCAGATGCTCAAGTAAAAGATGTAACAAGTTATAATGAAAAATCAGAGGAAAAATTACCTAAAATAGTAATAATAATAGATGAGTTAGCAGATTTAATGATGGCAAGCGCAAATGATGTAGAGGATTATATTTGTAGACTAGCTCAGATGGCCAGAGCTGCTGGAATGCACTTGATTGTAGCTACACAAAGACCATCTGTTGATGTCATAACGGGTGTTATAAAAGCTAATATACCATCTAGAATAGCATTTGCAGTGTCATCTCAAACTGATTCAAGAACAATACTTGATATGGGTGGAGCAGAGAAACTTTTAGGTAAAGGTGATATGCTATTTTACCCACTTGGAGCGGCAAAACCAGTTAGACTTCAAGGTGCATTTATATCAGAAAGTGAGTCAGAAAGAGTAATTGATTTTGTAAAAGACCAAGTTAAGGATGGAATAAAGTATGAGGAAGATATAATTGAAACTATATCTAAAGTTAACACATCAAAATCTAGTGATGAGGATGAATTTTTAAGTGAGGCAATAGAATTTGTTGTAGATAGTGGTCAAGCATCTGCTTCTATGTTGCAAAGAAGATTTAAAATAGGATTTAATAGAGCGGCTAGACTTATTGACTCTATGGAAGAAAGAGGTATAATTGGAGCTAGCGAGGGAAGCAAACCGAGAAAGGTACTAATAAGCAAACAAGATTTGCAGAATTTAGAAGGTGAATAGAATTGTCAGTTATAGAAATAGAAAAAGCACTTAAGCTAGAAAAAGTAGTTTTTGTAGATGTAAGAACAGAAGGGGAATATGAAGAAGACCATATATTAAATGCTTTTAATATGCCTCTTTTTAAAAACAATGAGCATAATGAAGTCGGAACTATTTATAAGATGCAGGGAAAACATGAAGCAATACAAAAAGGATTTGATTATGTATCATATAAGCTAAAGGATATATATTTACAGGCAGCAGAGCTTGCAGCAAATTATGATAATATCGTCATATATTGTGCAAGAGGCGGAATGAGAAGTGGAAGTATAGTAAATGTATTGTCATCATTAGGTGTAAATGTTTATCAACTTGAAGGTGGATATAAGGCTTACAGAAACTTTGTATTGGATTACTTAAGAAATATAATGAATACAAAGAATTTTATATCTGTGCATGGATTAACTGGTTCAGGAAAGACTGATTTATTGCATTTATTGAAGAAAAAAGAAATAGATGTATTAGATTTAGAAGGTATAGCTAAAAATAGTGGTTCAACCTTTGGTTTTATAACATTTGATGAGAAGCCACCATCTCAAAAGAACTTTGAAACTAATTTATTTGAAAGTATATTTTTCTCAAAGAAGGATTATATATTTGTTGAAAGTGAAAGTAAGCGAGTTGGAAGTGTCATAGTTCCTAATGAAATCTTCGATGCAATGATACGAGATGGGTATCATATACTACTGGAATGTGATATTGATAATAGAGTCAATAGGCTTTGTAGAGATTATATTTATGGTAAAGGTGAAGATAATATATTGGTTTTAAAAGAGTGTATAAATAAATTCAGAAAAAGATTGGGTCATAAAGAAGTAGATGGATATATTGATTTATTAGAATCAGGTAAATATGAAGAGCTTGTAAAAAAATATCTTATAGAATATTACGACCCACTTTATATGCATTCAGTGGAAAAATATAAGTACAATAAAATTGTAAATTTTGATGACACACAAAAAGCCCTAGAAGATGTTATAGGCTTATATGAGAGCATATTGGAAGGAGAGAAAAAATGTTAAAGATAGCATTAGAATCATTAGGATGCTCAAAAAATTTGGTGGATGCAGAAATAATGATGGGAATTTTAAATAAAAAGGGTTATAAATTAATAGGAGATTTTGAAGAAGCTGATGTAATTATAGTAAATACTTGTGGGTTTATAGAGTCAGCTAAGCAGGAATCAATTGATACGATAATAGAATTTGCAGAATTAAAACAGACTGGTAATCTAAAGCTATTGATAGTAACAGGATGTCTAGCTCAAAGATACTCTGAGGAATTAAAAACTGAAATTCCAGAAATAGATGCAATAGTTGGTACAGGAAGCTACCAAAATATAGATGACATACTTAAAGATTTGAGTGAGAAACATCAAATTGTAAGCCTTGATGATATAGAGTTTGTATTTAATGAGGACTTACCAAGATATCTATCTACACCTAGCTATATGGCATACTTAAAAATTGGAGAGGGATGTTCCAATAATTGTACTTATTGTATAATACCTAAGCTTAGAGGTAAATATAGAAGTAGAAAATTTGAAGATATAATTAAAGAAGCGAATAAATTGGCTGAATCTGGAGTAAAAGAACTCGTAGTTATAGCTCAAGATACTACAAAGTATGGTTTTGATTTATATGGTAAAGAAAGATTACCAGAACTTTTAGAAGAGCTTGCAAAGATAAATGGGTTTAAATGGATAAGAGTCATGTACTCATATCCAGAATCAATAACAGAAGAACTGATTAAAGTTATAAAAGAACATGATAATATATGTAGCTATTTTGATATGCCAATACAACATGCAAGTAACAGTATTTTAAAGTTAATGAATAGAAAAACTAGTAAAGAGGATATATTAAATAAAATTAAACTTATAAGAAAGAATATACCAGATGCTATACTTAGAACTACGATAATAGTAGGTTTTCCTGGTGAAACAGAAGAAGATTTTAAACAGCTTGTAGATTTTGTCAAAGAAGTTAAATTTGATAGGCTAGGTGCATTTGCATATTCAAGAGAAGAAGATACACCAGCAGATAAATTACCAAATCACATAGATGAAGAAGTAAAAATACAAAGAAGAGATACTTTAATGATGATTCAACAAAAAATATCTGAAGAACTTAATGATAAAAAAATAGGAAAAACATATGAAGTCCTTATAGAAGAGCAAATAGAAAATAATGTATATACAGGAAGAACACAGGGTGATGCAGAAGAAATTGATAGTATAGTATATGTAAAAAGTGTAGATAATCTTGAAGTAGGAGAATTCGTAAGTGTTCAAATAAATGATGCAATGGAATACGATTTAATGGGAGATGTTGTATATGAACTTGCCTAACAAATTAACTTTGTTTAGAATATTTTTAATTCCAGTATTTGTTTTAATAATGTTATTTAATGTACCGAACAAGTTTTTATTAGCTTGTATTATTTTTATAGTAGCTTCAATTACTGATGCACTAGATGGAAAGATAGCTAGAAAGTATAACTTAGTTACTGATTTTGGGAAGTTTATGGACCCATTAGCAGATAAGTTATTAGTAATCTCAGCACTTACATGTATGATAGAAGATGGTCTTGTAAGTAGTTGGATGGTAATTATAATAGTAGCTAGAGAACTTACAGTTAGCATATTGAGGGCTATAGCAGCTGCTGATGGAAAAGTAATAGCAGCTGGTGGCAGTGGAAAGCTTAAAACGATAACTCAAATGATATCAGTAGTAATTTTATTGTTAGGGGCTCAGTTTGAAAATGAATTAATACTAAATATAGGTGGAATTCTTATACTTATAGCAACACTGCTTACTTTATATTCTGGATGGGAATACCTATATAAAAATAAAGAACTTTTCATGTCTTCTAAATAGAATCTTATCATTTAATAATCATAAATTGATTGATTAATAAATAAAAAATAGCAACTTAAAATTTTAAAAATGTAAAAAAGGGTATACTATAATAGTATATCTCTTTTCTTTTTTAGGAATATTTTCTTTTGTGTATATAATTATTGATAATGGTTTATAAATAAAATGTAGCAAATAAAAATATAATCATTAGGAGCGTTTTTAAATTGACTAGGTTTGATTTATGTTATATAATTAATATATAACAAGAGAACAAATGTTTGTAGATAAATGAAGGGATGGTATAGAGATGAGTGTAGATCAAGAAAAATTAAAAGCGTTGAATGAAGCTTTAGGTAAAATTGAAAAAGATTTTGGTAAAGGTTCAGTAATGAAATTGGGAGAAGCAACGTCTATGTCTATAGATGTTATATCAACAGGAGCAATTGGTTTAGATATAGCTATTGGTATAGGAGGTCTACCTAGAGGGAGAATAGTTGAAATATATGGTCCTGAATCTTCTGGTAAGACGACTGTTGCACTTAGTTGTGTAGCATCAGCTCAAAAAAATGGAGGAATAGCTGCATTTATAGATGCTGAACATGCGCTTGACCCAGTATATGCAAAAGCATTGGGTGTGGATGTTGATAATCTAATCATATCTCAACCAGATACAGGAGAGCAAGCCTTAGAAATAGCAGAGGCATTAATAAGAAGTGGTGCAATTGATATAATAGTAATAGATTCAGTTGCAGCATTGGTTCCAAAAGCAGAAATAGACGGAGATATGGGTGATTCTCATGTAGGTTTACAAGCTAGACTTATGTCTCAAGCACTTAGAAAATTAACTGGTTCGATTAAAAAATCAAATTGTGTTGCTATATTTATAAACCAATTAAGAGAGAAAGTAGGAATAATGTTTGGAAATCCAGAAACGACTACTGGAGGACGTGCATTAAAGTTCTATTCATCTGTTAGATTGGATGTTAGAAAAATAGACACAATAAAACAAGGTGACAAGGTTATAGGAAGCAGAACAAGAGTTAAGGTTGTTAAAAACAAAGTAGCACCACCATTTAAACAATCTGAATTTGATATAATGTATGGAGAAGGTATATCAAAAATTGGAGATCTTTTAGATATAGCTGCTGACATAGATATAGTTAAAAAATCAGGCTCATGGTATAGTTACAATGACACTAAACTTGGACAAGGAAGAGAAAATGTAAAAAAATTCCTAGAGGATAATATGGATTTAACTAATGAAATAGATGAAAAAGTTAGAACATTTTACAATTTAAATGAGGTTAGTGAAGAAGCCGGTACTTTGGTATCAGAAGAAGTTGTTGAAAAATAAGTGAAAATATAAAAAAATAACTATTAAATAAGGACATACCACGCTCCCTATTAGCTTGACACAATGTTGAAAAAATTATAAAATTAAGTGAGGATAAAATATCTAAATTTAATTTTAATTATTAGGAATATTTTTTAATCATAGTGATGACATTTTGGGATTATTAACGAAGGAGGTGGATGTCATAGATAGTGTAGTAATGATTGTAATAGGTGCAGCTGTTGGTATTATAGCTGGATATTTTGTTAGAAAAAATATATCTGAAGCAAAAATTGGACAAGCTGAAAACTTGGCCAAAGAAATAATAGATAAAGCACACCACGATTCAGAAACAGTACAGAAAGAAAAGTTATTAGAAGCTAAAGAAGAGATCCATAAATGGAGAACAGAAGCTGAAAGAGAAAACAAAGAAAGAAGAACAGAAGTACAAAAGTATGAAAAAAGAGTAGTACAAAAAGAAGAAGTCTTAGATAGAAAATTACAAAATTTAGAATCTAAAGAAGTAAATTTAAGTGAAAAATTAAAGACAGTTGAAAAGAAAGAAGAAGAAGTTGAAGTAATAAAAACTCAACAATTGGAAAAATTAGAAAGCATATCAGGAATTACATCTGATAAGGCTAAAGAAATTATTTTAACAAATGCTGAGAGAGATGTAAGACGTGAAATGTCTATAATGATAAAAGAGATAGAAGGTCAAGCTAAAGAAGAAGCTGATAAGAAATCAAGAGAAATTATAGGATATGCAATTCAAAAATGTGCAGCAGATCACGTAGCTGAAACTACTGTTACAGTAGTAAGCTTACCTAATGATGAAATGAAGGGTAGAATAATAGGTAGAGAAGGTAGAAATATAAGGACTCTAGAAACTTTAACAGGGATAGACCTTATAATAGATGACACTCCAGAAGCAGTAATTTTATCAGGATTTGATCCAATAAGAAGAGAAATTGCAAGAATTGCTCTAGAGAAGTTAATAGCAGATGGAAGAATACATCCAGCTAGAATTGAAGAAATGGTTGAAAAAGCGAGAAAAGAAGTTGACAATATTATAAAAGAATATGGTGAACAAGCTGCATTTGAAACTAGTGTACATGGAATTCATCCAGAATTAATAAGATTATTAGGTAGACTTAATTATAGAACTAGTTATGGACAAAATGTTCTTAAACATTCTATAGAAGTTGCTCATATAGCTGGTATAATGGCTGCTGAGATAGGTGCAGATATTAGATTAGCTAAGAGAGCTGGTTTGTTACATGATATAGGTAAGGCTGTAGACCATGAAATGGAAGGTACACATGTTGAAATAGGTATGGATTTACTTAGACGTTATAAGGAATCTAAAGAAGTTATACATGCTATGAGTACACATCATGGAGATTATGAACCTCAAACAGTAGAAGCTGTATTAGTTACAGCAGCAGATGCAATATCAGCTGCTAGACCTGGTGCTAGAAGAGAGACTTTAGAAGCTTATATTAAGAGACTTGAAAAACTAGAAGAAATAGCTAATTCATACGAAGGTGTAGAAAAATCATTTGCTATACAAGCTGGTAGAGAAATTAGAATAATGGTAAAACCAGAAGCTATAAATGATGAAGAAATACACTTATTAGCTAGAGATATGACTAAGAAAATAGAGGATGAACTTGAATATCCTGGACAAATAAAAGTAAGTATAATAAGAGAAACAAGAGCTATAGAATATGCAAAATAAAATATAAATATCTAAATGATAATAAAAATATTTTTAAAAATTTAGATTTGCCACAGGATTTAATAATTTATCCTGTGGCTTTTTAATTTTCAAGGTATAAAATGATATAATTTGAAATAATTATAAGGCTGATAAATATTAATTATAAAGAATTAATAAAATTAATCCTTATATACACATTGTTTGTATAATTATTTAAGTTTGTTTGATATAATGAAGTGATAAAATAATCTATTATATCTAAATAAATATTTTTAGGTTATATAACTTTTTTATATATTCAAATATATAAAAGATATACATATATTTTATGGAGGAAACTATTGTGGAAAAGAAAACATCTAGATGGTATATGTATTATTTACCAGTATTACTAACTTTATCAGTAATACTGTTGTTTGTTTGTGCTTTTAAATCAGATAAACATTCAAATCCTCGAAGCAATCTTATTCCAGTTTCATTTATTGGAGAATTTAGAACATCTAATTCTGAAAATCTTCAGCCGTTTATCAATGTTGACTCATTGAATGATATAAGAAAAGAGTCTATTTATTTGCGTGGACATTTTAGCAGAAATATTCCAGCTGGAGAGACACTTTTGCTACATATCAGCCATCTAAAAGTTGATATTCGTGTATCTAATAAAGAGGTATTTTCCATACAAGAAGGTAGAGAAAATGCACTAACAAAGTCTACAGGTCATCTTTGGACAGGTTTTAAATCTGATGGAATATCGGTTGACGATTTAGTTGAGATAAATATACAACGAGTGTACCCTAGTGGGCGAGCATTACAATTAGTATGTTTTTTTGATGAAATGCAGATTGGCTCCAAGGGCGATTTAATTGTTAGTATATTCCACGAAAACAGGATTGGTCTTATATTTACTATGTTAACAATATCTTTTGGCTTATTTGGTCTAATTGCAAGTATCATTTTGTTTTTTTTGAAAAGTGAGCTAACACGTCAGATTTTTTTGTTATCATGTTTTGCTATATTTGGAGGAATTTGGTGTTTAGCAGATTTTAATATACTTACTCTTATTATCCAATCTCCAACTCTTGTCAGTATTTTGGAATTACTGTCGCAGTTTTTACTTCCAACTTTTTGTATACTTTATTTGTCTACTTACTTAACTGAGTGGAGATTGAACGTTATAAATTTATGTGTGTATTTAATTATGACTATCATACTACTTTGTGTTATTCTCCAAATACTTCATATTTATGATTTGCATGAGTTTCTGATTTTACAAAATAGCATCTGTATTCTAATTGTATTACTTGGTATGGGGTTCTTGGTTATTGAAATTATTATATACAGAGAATCTGATGCTAAGATTGCTTTGTTTGCTTATCTACCAGCAACTATAGGTGGTATTGCAGAAATAGCAAATTATTATACTATATACATTAGAAGTCTACCATTTTTTTGTATAGGTTTTCTAACCACTATTGTATTACAGATTGGGCATATGATGCTATCTATCAAAAGAAAGGAAAAGTTTCAACAGAGATTAGAGGGAGAATTGATGGAAAATCGTATTTCTATAATGCTTAGTCAAATACAGCCTCATTTTTTATATAATGCACTTAACACTATCCAATATTTGTGTAAACATGATTCTAACATGGCAGTTCATGCAGTAGAAAAATTTTCTTCTTATCTTCGTGGAAATATGGATTCTCTTACACAAAAAAAGCTAATTCCATTTGAAAAAGAATTAGCTCATTTAAAAAATTATTTGTACATAGAGTTATTACGCTTTGGAGAGCGTATAAAAATACATTATGAGCTTACAATTACTGATTTTTTTATTCCTGTTCTCACTATACAACCAATTGTTGAAAATGCGATACGACATGGTGTTACAAAACAAAAAGAAGGGGGAACAATTATAGTATCAACATCCAAGGATGAAAATAACATTTATATTGTTATAAAAGATGATGGAGTAGGTTTCCAACCCTTTGAAAGAGTTAATGATGGAAAAAGCCATGTTGGTATTCAAAATGTAAAAAGACGATTAGAGACACAATGTAATGGAATTCTAAATATAGAAAGTGGCATAGGAAAAGGTACAATAGCAACAATAATCATTCCTATTAGAAAGGGGTAAAATTATGAATATAATTGTCGTAGATGACGAGCAAATTGCTCTTAAAAATTTGAATGAAAAATTAACATATATTTCTGGTATTGAAAAAGTTACTCTTTTTGATGAACCTAAGTTGGCGCTAGAGTATTTAAAAAGAAATTTTGTAGATATTGCATTTCTTGACATTGAGATGTACGGTATGAATGGACTAGAGTTTGCATGTCTAGCAAAAGAAATTTTACCAAACATAAATATTATTTTTGTAACTGGTTATTCAGAATATGCGTTAGATGCATTTTCAATGCATGCCAGTGGATATCTTCTAAAGCCTGTTACAATAGAAGGAATTCAGAAAGAAATAGAAAATTTACGTTCTCCTGTTGTTTTGAACCATAAGAGCCATATATTTATTCATACATTTGGTAACTTTGAGGTATTTGTAGATGAAAAGCCATTAACTTTTAGTAGAGCAAAATCAAAAGAATTACTTGCTTATTTAGTAGATAGGAAAGGAGCAAGTGTGACTATTGCTGAAATTGCAGCAGTACTTTGGGAAGACAAAGAATACAATCGTTCTTTGCAAAATCAAACGCAAACTGTTATATCACATCTGATGAAAACCATAAAGGATGCAAAAATTGAATATATAGTTATTAAAAAATGGAATAGCCTTGCAGTAGATATTACAAAATTTGATTGTGATTATTATAATATGTTAAGGTGGGATATGATGGCAATTAACACATATGCTGGAGAATACATGACAAATTACAGTTGGGCAGAATTAACTACAGGTATGCTGTATCAAAAAACTTTTAATTATAATTGTTAAAGATAGATAATATGTTTTTATACAGCAGAAGTTCTTAAGTTTTTTGTTTTGTTGATGTGCTTTGGATGTGCATTATCGATTATATTAATATATTATAGGAATATTAAAAATATATAATAATAAATAAAAATTATATAATAGATTTATATTATTAAAAATGATTTAGATGAGCAATTTATATGTTTTTACATGTAATATCTATGCATTAATGTTGATTTATGAAATTTAATATTTGAAATAAAATTAAGTTTTTGAGATAGTTTGCTGATTAAAATTAATTATATTGTAAGCACTAAAAAGTTGAGAATACAATGAGCCAAAGTGATGATGAAAGAGAGGATACATGATGAAAAAAAATACACTTTTACATACAAATGTTATTGTTTGCGTTATTATTACTATTGGTTTTATAGCTACATCTGTGATTGGGTACCAATCTAATACTAATATTTTTAAAAATGATATTGAACACGTATCTACATTGGCTGCTGAAGGTATTTATTATCAGATAGATAAACTTCTTTCACAACCTATAAATGTATCACTTACCATGGCCAATGATAGTCTATTAAAAAATTTTTTAACTAGTGAGAAAGAATATATAAATGATAGGAACTTTGTTTATAAATTACAGGATTACTTAAATACATACAGAAATAAATATTCCTATGATTCTGTTTTTTTAGTTTCAACCAAGACAAATAATTATTATCATTTTAATGGACTTGATAGGACACTTAGTGCTGACAACTCAGAGAATCAGTGGTATTATGATTTTTTAAAACAGGATGAAGAATATTCATTAAATGTTGATAATGATGAGGCAAGTAATAATAGTATTACTGTATTTGTAAATTGTAAGATAAAAGATGATAATGGATCAACTATGGGAATTATTGGGGTTGGATTAAAAGTTGACTCATTACAAATGTTACTTAAAGAATATGATGAAAAGTTTGATGTTGTAGCACGTCTAATTGATGATAAAGGATTTGTTCAATTATCATCTGAGGAAACAGGCTATGAACATGTTAATTTATTTGAAGACAAAAGTAGTAATTTATCTGCTTCAAAAGATTTAATCTTGAGCAATAAAAAAGAACAGAATAGTTTTTGGAATTCATCAGAAAAATTAAAAAGTTATGTTGTATATCAGTATATCCCAAGTTTAAAATGGCATCTTGTTTTGGAAAATGATTTGACTACAATGAGTAGACAACTTCAAATACAGTTTTTAAAAGGGATTGCAATTATAATTTTAATTATAATGTTTGTACTTTTTACAATTACACGTGTGCTTAAGAAATACAAGCAACAAATAATTAATCTCAGCTCTTCTCAGAAATTAGAATATCAAAAGTTATTGAGTAAATCTACTGAAGATCTCTATGAAAATATTTTTGAGATTGATGTTACTAATAACAAAGCTGGTTGTGAAGATGCAAATCGATATTTTAAAGAGTTTGGCTTAAGTCTTAGCACACCATATGATGAAGCACTCTATATAATTGCTAAAGGGCAAATTAAAGAAGAGTATGCACAAGGTTATTTAGATACATTTTTACCTGAAAATGTTCTTAAGTGTTATAATAGTGGAATCAATAACATAAGTTATGACTTTTTAATTAAAAGAGATGAAGAAAATTATCATTGGATGAGGATTACTGCCAGAATTTTCTTTTGGACATCAGATGAATCTGTTCGCATGATTTCTTATCGTGAAAATATAGATGAAGAAAAAAATAGAGAATTGTTGCTTCTTGAGCGTTCACAACGTGATTCTCTTACTGGTCTTTATAATAAGGGAGTAACAGAGGACTTTATTAGTACATTTTTAAAAAGTGATAAAAATCAAAATTCAGAACATATTTTTCTGATTTTTGATATTGATGATTTCAAAAATGTAAATGATAGATATGGTCATGCATTTGGAGATTTTATTATAAGTGAATTTGCATTAGAATTAAAGTCTCAATTTCGTGAAGATGATATTGTTGGGCGTATTGGTGGAGATGAATTTGTTGTGTTGATAAAAGATTTCAATAGCAGTAATTATGTAATTATGGATAAATTAGAGCGTTTTTGTTCTAAGATTAACCAGAAACGTTTTGCTGAACATGAAGAATTTTCTATTTCATGTAGCATTGGTGTGGCAATATATCCTGAGCATGGCTGTAAGTATTCTGAACTCTATGAAAAAGCAGACCAAGCACTTTACTATACAAAGGGTCATGGAAAAAATTCTTTCCATATTTTTGGGGATGATTCTATTGATGGTATAGCATTTAATATAGACACTAGAGATGTAAAGTTATTGTTGGAGATGTCTACTGATGGTATTGCAAAATTTGCTTGTATGGAAAATTTGAAACTACTTTACTTTAATCAAAAAATGCTTGAGTTTACTGGTTATTCAGCTAGAAATGTTTCATCCAAAGATTTTGATGTACTTTCACCTATATTACCAGAGGATTTACAGGTTGTACTTGATACGCTGAATAAAGCAATACCTAAGAGAGAAACTTTTGAAGTGATTTTTAACTTCCGTCATATAGATGGACACTATTTCCCTGTGAGAATGCAAGGTAAGTTTGTAAATGAACTATACCAAAATCGTTACCCTGTTTTTTATGCAGTTTACACAGATATATCAAACTTTAATGTTTTTTTAGGAAGATAATTTAAATAAAACCTGCTAATATGAATGAATTATTTTTTAGCAGGTTTTAAAATTTTTTGTTCGTTAATTTTTATATAATTAAGTAATATAAGTCACTAGTTAAAGAAATTTTACCTTTTTAGAGTAGATTTTATTTATTATTTAAAAAAATAATTCTGAAGTTTATTTTGTCAGTGCTTATCATAAAGAATTTTATATTTATATATATCTATACTTATTGCAATTTTTCTTTAATAGTTTTGTATTTATTTGTACTTATTTTGAATTTGTTTACGAAATTTGCCTATAAAAAGTATATATAAAAATATAGTTTAAAATGGTATAATTAGTTATAACAGAAGGAGGTAATATAAGTGAGCCAATACATAAATATAAACTCTCAGTTAGACGCCCTGAAATTGAAAGAATTCGAGAAAGTATTTTACGAAAATATCAATAAGGACGTTAAAGTAGTGCCAAAAGTTACTCCTTTTAAAGGAATAAATACTGACTTGTTGTATGTAAAAGATGGAAAAATTTTATTTATAAAATTTATGGATACAACAGAAGACATATATTTTATTTTGGAAGAAGAGTTACTTGAAGTTATGCATGAGGAATATGAGCTTTTGAAACTAAAAATGGGACAAAAGAATAGAAATATAAGCTATAACTATGTTTACATTATGCCATATGTTGAAGTAGACGAAGCTTATGAGTTTGAAGAATTTGTGAATAATAATATAATAGATAAAAATAAGCTTCAAGATATAATGGCTAGTGCTTCACTGGATGAATATCTTAAGGAAAAAAATGATGAAATAAATTTAAATTTATTTTTATTAGATATATGTTCAGAATACTATATAATAAATGACACACTTCACCTAAACGAAAAATTTAAAAAAATTTCCTTCTATAATGATGACTATAAGTATACAGCAACTATGATGGAAGAAATTCAAATTAAAGATGCTATTTCTATTAAATATGGAAATACACTTATTGAAGGCGGTTCTGGTATAGGAAAAACGGCAAATATGCTTTCTAGAGCTATAAAACTGGCAAAAGTATATCCACATCATAAGTTACTAATATTTACACATACAAAACAACTATGTAATGAACTTCGAGAAAGAATAGAATTATTATATAAAGACAATAACAATTTAGAAGTTCATACATTTAGTTCCTTTATATTTAAATTAGCTAAAAAATATAATCTAATTATTGACTATAATATGTTAAAAAATGATTATGAAAAAACATTTAATAATCTTGTAAAGCAAGCACAAAACATTATAAAGAATAAAAATATGTTTAAGGCGATTTTTATTGATGAAGCAGAAAGTTTTTTAGATTATGAAATAGATTTTATAAGAGAGTTTTTATATAAAACAAAATTCATATTTAATGTGTATTCTTGTAACTCTTTAAATATCTTTAATAGACTAAATATATTTAGGAAACTATACAGCAATATAGAGTTTGATGATAAAATAATATTAAATAAAAATTATAGGCAAGCTAAAGAAATTGTTGATTTTACAAATAATTTTTCCAATAATTCTAACGCTTATATTAATGAATTAAGACCTAATACAAAGTTTAATACTTTTTTTAATACAAAAGCACTTAGAGGTGGTAATAAGTCGGTTGATATAATAAAAGTAAGTGATTTAGATGACCAAATAAGTTCTGTAATATGGGAAATCGAATATTTAATAAGCAAAAAAGGTCTTGATTATTCTGAAGTTGCTATTGTATATCCTTATAATAAGAAGAAATTAAAAAGTGGAAAAACTATTTATTTTCAATACATGTTAAAAAAGGCATTAGAAGAAGCACAAATTCCTTATATATGTGCAGAAGATAACTTAACAAACATAAGTAAGAAGATAGGAACGACAATAGCAAATATATATACAATAAAGAATTTAGAATATAAAGCGATAATAATATGTGAGTTAGAAATGTTGTATAATCAAACAATAAATGATACAGAGCAAGATTATCAAGTAAATGACTTTGTAGGTGATTTAAATAAGGTTTATTTGGCTATGAGCAGGGCCACTGACTATCTAAGTATAGTAACAACCTTTAATGAAGATGCAAGTGATATAATAAGAATTATTACAGAATCAAAAGAAGATAGGGAATAAAACATATTTTGAATTCAAAAAATTAAAAGAGACTGAATTGTGTAGAATAAATATTACCAACTCAGTCTCTTATTTTTTTAACTTACTTTTCCAATATTATCAAAAGGTAATAACCTTACCATGACCTTACCAAGAATTTCGTCTTCATCAACCATACCTACATCTGGGGATCTACTATCATTACTATTTTCTCTGTTATCACCCATTGCAAATAACTTTCCTTCTGGAACAACTGTGTCTATATCTCCAGAAGTATAATTATTATGTATATATGGTTCGGTTAGTAATTTGCCATTTACATATACTTTAGAATTTGATATTTTTATACTGTCACCTTCAGTAGCTATAACTCTCTTTATTAAATCTTTTTTCTTTCCAGTATCTCCATCAACTAAATTAGTTTTAAAAACTACAATATCACCTTTTTCAGGTTTACCAACTTTATATGATATTCTATTTAAAATTAGATAGTCTTTATCATCTAAAGTAGGATACATTGATTCTCCACTAACAATAGAAGGTCTTATAAATTGTAATATTACAAATGCAAGTACAATAGCCATGGCTATTGACTTAATCCAATCAAATATTTCCTTTTTAACACTCATAATTTTTCTCCTTATCATTTGTCATTAAATTAAAATACTCTAGAATAAAAAGAAATAACCAAGAACAACTATACCCAAAATTATTCTATAATAGCCAAAGACTTTGAAATCGTGTTTTTTGATATAATCCATAAAAAACTTAATAACTACGATTGAAACTATAAAAGCTACTACAGAGCCAACACCTAAAATAAGCCATTCAAATCCAGTAAATCCAAACCCAGCTTTTAAAAGTTTTAATGCACTAGCTCCAAGCATTGTAGGAATAGCTAAGAAGAATGAAAATTCTGCTGCTACGTATCTAGAAGTACCAAGTAATACTGCACCGATTATAGTTGAACCAGATCTAGATGTACCTGGAATAAGAGCTAGACATTGGAATAAACCTATACAAAGAGCTAGTTTATATGTAACTTGAGAAAAATCTTTATATTTTGGTCTTTTATTTCTATTTTCAAGTCCTATCATTATTATACCATATACAATAAGAGCAATTGCAACTACTGTTGAATTGAAGAATAATCTGTCTATATCATCCTCAAACAGTATACCAATAACTCCAGATGGTATAACTGCAATTATAACCTTAAGCCATAAGCGAACTGTTTCTTTTTTTTGTTTAGTATTTTTTGCACTATCAAAAGGATTTAACTTCCTAAAAAATATAACAAGTACAGCCAATATTGAACCAAATTGAATTACAACTAAAAATGTATTTATAAATGTAGATGAAAAATTCAATTTTATAAATTCATCAACTAATATCATATGCCCTGTACTACTTACTGGTAGCCATTCTGTAATTCCTTGAACTATTCCCAAAATGACTGCTTTAAAAACTTCAAGCAAACTAAATGTTTCCAAATTTAAATACCTCCAATACAAATTTATAGTAGCATATTTTATTCAAAGATTAATAAAATATGCCATCTTTTACTAACTTATAATACCATAGTACTGTGTAGTGCACAATGGAAGATTGATATTTTCATAAAACCTTCATAATTTAAAATCATAAACTTGAAACTTGTCTATTGAATAAGGGGTATATATGAGGGGGAAATATATGGTATAGTAAAAGTATAACTATTTTATTTTATGAAAAGGAAAGGAGTTATTATGTATAGTACGAAAATATTGGATGATTATGAGTATGAAACTTTTAATGTTTTTTCTACAAAATTAAACCCAAATACAAAACACGATTATTTATCAAAGGTTATGTTATTTAAAGAGTTTCTAAAAGGAAAGGAATTAATTTATGTAACAAAAGAAGATTGTAAAAATTTTGTGGACTATATACAAACCAAATATGCAAAATCAACTTGTGAAAAGATATATAGTTATTTACATAGTTTTTACAACTTCTTAAAAAAAGAAGGATATATAGATATAAATCCATTTAGACATGTAGAAAAACCAACAGTAACTAGAATAAAGACAAAGGATGATGTTTTAAGCATACAGGAAATAAATAAGCTTATAGGTATTTTGCCAAAACTGAATATAAGAGATAGAGTGATAATAGTCTGTCTAGTTACTACTGGGTGTTTATTAAATGAATTAGTTAGCTTAAAGTGGAAAGACCTTATGGTAGATGAAAACGATAACTCGTATGTTAGACTAGGAAAGGGAAGAAAAGAGAGAGTAGTAAAGTTACATCCATACTTTTTTAGGCTTTTAGAAGACTACAGAAACTATTCTGGACTTCCAGAAGTAATAATACCTAATGATGATTTTATTTTTACAACTCAAAAAAGCAATTCTATAACAGATAGAAATGTCAGATTGATAGTAAAAAAAGCATTAGATTTAGCAGGACTTTCTCAATATTCAGCAAGAGACTTTAGACATTCATTTGCAGCAATAAGTTTAAGACTTGGGGCAGATGAGAGTGACGTAAAAAATCAACTTGGCTGGAGTGATAAATACTATGCAATTAGGTATAAATATGTATTGAATTTTGTTGATAGCGAGATTGTGGATTATTTAATTGAAAAAGATAATCTAGATATAAATAAAAAATATTAGCACATAAAAAATAATCTATATAAATATGAACAAAAAATAAAAAAGCCTTGTTATAGTTCGTAAAATTATATATAATTATTTATGTACTAATATGTACATAATAACTATACAACAAAAGATTTAAGGAAGGTGCTAATATAATGATAGATAACAAATATACTACGTACTCAAATCCGCTTACAGATAGATACTGTAGTAAAGATATGAGTTATATATTTTCTCCACAATTTAAATTTTCTACATGGAGAAGATTATGGGTTGCTCTTGCTGAAGGCGAGCATGAGTTAGGAATCAATATAACTGAAGAACAATTAGATGAGTTAAGAGCTAATATAGATAATATAAATTTTGATGAAGCTAGAAAAATAGAAAAAGAAGTAAGACATGATGTAATGTCTCATGTAAAAGCGTATGGTTTACAATGTGAAAAAGCTAAAGGAATCATTCATTTAGGAGCAACATCTGCTTATGTTGGAGATAATACAGATGTTGTACAAATGAATGAAGCTCTAAAACTTTTAAGAGTAAAGCTTGTAAATTTGATAAACAACTTAAAAGAATTTGCACTTAAGTATAAGGATATGCCAGCTCTTGGTTTTACGCACTTTCAAGCAGCACAACTTACAACAGTAGGGAAAAGAGCTTGTTTGTGGGCTCAAGATTTAATTCTTGATTTAGAAGACTTAAATTATAGAATAGACAATATGAAATTAAGAGGAGTTAAAGGGACTACTGGGACTCAAGCAAGTTTTTTAAGTTTATTTGAAGGAGACCATGAAAAAGTAAAAGAGTTAGATAAGAAAATCTGTAACAAAATGGGATATAGTTCTTCTTATGCAGTAAGTGGACAAACATACACTAGAAAGCTGGACTATCAAGTAATAAGTGTATTATCAGGAATAGCTCAAAGTATGCATAAAATGACTAATGACATAAGACTTTTACAAAGTCTAAAAGAATTAGAAGAGCCATTTGAAAAAAATCAAATAGGTTCATCAGCAATGGCTTATAAAAGAAATCCAATGAGAAGTGAAAGAATAGCTTCTTTATCTAAATATATAATATCTGAATCTATAAGCCCTGCAATGGTACAGGCTACTCAATGGTTAGAGAGAACATTAGATGACTCAGCCAATAAAAGATTAGCTATACCTCAAGCTTTTATGGCAGCAGATGCTATACTTGAAATAGGTATAAATGTAACTGATGGGTTAGTAGTATATGAAAATATGATAAATAAACGTGTAAATGAAGAACTTCCTTTTATGGCTACAGAAACAATACTTATGGAAGCTGTAAAAAGAGGTGGAGATAGACAGGAATTACATGAGATAATAAGAGAATATTCTATGAAAGCTGCTTATAGAGTTAAACATGAAGGTAAAGATAATAATTTAATTGAGCTTATAATGAATGATGATTCATTTAAAATGAGTAAGGAAGAAATATTATCTATAATGGACCCAAAAAACTTTATAGGTAGAGCTCCAGAACAAGTTGTAGAATTTGTAAATGAAGTTGTAGAACCAGCTATAAAAGATTATAAAGAAGATTTAGGAAAAGTAGATGTGGATTTAAGAGTGTAAGTTTTATAGATAAAATATAATTAAAAATGGCTATCTTATTTATAAATAAGATAGCCATTTTAATGGGCTAGCGTCTGCTCTTCACCGCTGTGAAGAGTTCTTCCTTATTTACTATATCATGAATTTAATAAAATAGCTATATAAATAATATTTAATCAGAGAAATATTATTAAAAATAAGAAAAACAATAAGATTACTAATTAAATTTAATCATTATTTAAAAACTATTGTACTTGCAATATTTTTAATGTAAACTGAAATAAGTTAGTTAGATAATTTAATAAATTTTAAAACAACTGAGGTGATTGTATGAAATACGTAGTAAAAGATACTATAAGTTTTTTGGTAAAAACATTTCCGAAGATTTATTCTAGCTTATATTTAGAAGACCTAAAAAAATTCGCACCAGACTATAATGTAAATAAAACACAATTAAGAGCATTAGTATTTATAAGAAATTATGGAGTAATAAGCATGACTGATTTATGCTCTAAATTAAATATAGAAAAAGGCAGTCTAACTAGTATGGTAGATGATTTAACAGAAAAGAAATATGTAACAAGAAAAAGAGATTTAGTTGATAGAAGAAAGTATTTAATTGATATTACAGAAGAAGGAGATAAGATAGCTTCTGATTTTATGGATAAATTGAGTGATGGATTAGAAGAGAAGCTTTCTAGACTAACTGAAGAAGATAGAAAGAACTATCTAGGAGCAATAAATACTCTTCAATATATATTAAATAAAGACGAATTTAGATAGAAAACTATGAAAAATCCCCTTTTCAAATATTGGTTGAAAAGGGGACTTTTTATCTGATAAAATTTACATAAAGTAAACTTTTAAAATTTATTTGTGTAAAGCTACATATTGCTCTAAACCTTCTTTTAATAATGTAGCAGCTCTATGAAGGTCAGTTTCATTTAGGATGTAAGCTAATCTTATTTCGTCACGTCCTAAACCTGGAGTAGCATAGAATCCTTCAGCAGGGCAAACCATAACAGTTTCATTATTTTTACTGAACTCTTTTAACATCCAGATTGTGAAATCTTCTGCATTTTCAACTGGTAATTTAGCAACTATATAGAATGCACCAGTTGGTTTTTTACATATAACACCTTCAACTTTCATTAATTCATTGTATAATACGTCTCTTCTTTTTTTGTATTCTTCATTAACCTCTTTGAAGTAAGAAGCTGGAGTTTTGTATAATTCAACAGCTCCTATTTGTTCTAATGTAGGAACACAAAGTCTTCCTTGACACAATTTAAGTATTTGAGCTATAAGACCTTTATTTTTACAAGCGATAGAACCAATTCTAGCACCACAAGCACTGTATCTCTTAGAAACACTGTCTATTATTATAACTCTGTCTTGTACACCTTCTAAGTTACCACAGCTAGTATACTCAAGTCCATCATAAACAAATTCTCTATAAACTTCGTCTGCTATTATCCATAGATTTTTTTCTTTAGCTATTTCAGCTAGGATATTAAGTTCTTCTTTTGTATAAATTGCACCAGTTGGATTTCCTGGGTTAGAAAGAATTATAGCTTTAGTTCTATCATCTACCTTAGAAGCTATTTCTTCTTTTGATGGAAGGTGGAAACCGTTTTCTGCTTTTGTTGTAACAGCATTAACTTCCACGTTTACACATTGACCAAATCCATTGTAGTTAGTATAGAATGGTTCTGGAACTAATAAATTATCTCCTGGGTCACAAACAGCCATCATAGTGAAAAGTAAAGCCTCACTACCACCATTAGTCACTAATAATTCATCTTTTTCAAAATCCATGTTGTAAGTTTTGTAGTAATTTTGAAGTGCTTCTAATAATTCTGGAATACCTTCAGAAGTAGCATATTCTAAAACTTCGCTATCAAAGTTTTTAACAGCATCAAAAAACCCTTGAGGAGTTTTTATGTCTGGTTGACCTATATTTAAGTGATATACTTTGATTCCTTTATCTTTTGCTGCTTGTGCAAATGGAACAAGTTTTCTGATTGGAGAGGCTTGCATTGCACTAACTCTGTTTGAATAATTCATTTTAATACCCCCTATTTAATTTAAATACGTATATTGTATTATGTAAATTGTATATTGGAATACAAGACATCTTTACAAGATAATAATAACATACTTATAGGTAAAAATCATCAAAAAAAATTAATATAGCTTTAAAATAAACTTTTAACAAATTACAGTGAAACACTTGTATTTATACTAATAAATTATATGTACATAAACTTATTTATAGTATGATAATATATGGATATATTAGTTATAATTTTTTTGTATTAGAAAATTAAAATACCTAATACTAAATATGTAAAATTATAAAAAATATTATAAATTTATTTAACAGATACAATAAATATCATATAATTATATTAAAGGCTATTAACTAAGAGGTGTTAATTATGAGAGAATTAAGAATAGATCCAATTACTAATGATGTTGTTATATTTGCTACTGATAGGCTGAAAAGACCATTAGATACAATTGATGTACCAAATGATGAAGAAGAAACGAATGAATACGATGAAGGATGCCCATTTTGTAAGGGAAATGAAGCTTATGCAACAGATACACTATTTGAAATAAAAGGTGATGAAGGTTGGCTTGTAAAATCTATATATAATAAATTTCCTATAATTGATGATTTGGCAAGAGATATATATGGTATTCATGAGGTAATGATAGAAAGCAATAAACATAACAGCAGTTTTTACAATATGAATCAAAAAGAATTTGAAGATGTTTTTTTTATGTATAGAAATAGATTTAAAGATTTGTCGAAAGATGACAAAGTAGAATATGTGAGTATTTTTAAAAATTTCTTGAGAAAGGCTGGAGCATCTTTGATGCATCCACATGCTCAAATACTATCTATGTCTTTTATTCCACCTGAAATTACAAATGAATTGTTGGTTTCAAAAGAGTATTATGATAGTAATAAAAGCTCTTTGTATAATGACTTGGTAGAAAATGAAATAAGTTTAAATAAAAGAGTGGTTTATAATGGAGACGCTTTTTTAGTGATTATACCATATGCAACTAAGTACAGTGGAGAAGTAAGAGTAATATTTAAAGACAACATAAAGTTTGATGAATTAACAGATAATAATGTAAAAGAGATTTCTATGATATTCGAAAAGTTATTTAAAAAATTATATAATATAAATGGGTATATGCCATTTAACTTATGTATCCATACTCATCCAACAAAAATTGAAACAAAATCATACTTTAATGTCCATATGCACATAATACCAAGAAAGTATAACCTTGGAGGATTTGAACTTGGAACAAATATGTATGTTTCTTCAATGAATCCTGAAGAATTAACAAAAAAATTAAAATTTGATTAAAGTATGTATCTTTTAGGTATTAAAGAAATAATGATTTTAAAATAAATTTATAGTATATTAATGTTAAAATAAAAACAAATAGAAAAATAAATAAAAAAACTAATAGAAAATTGCTATTTAGATGAGGAGTGGAATATGAAATTTATATCGTGGAATGTCAATGGGATAAGAGCGTGTGTTGGGAAAGGATTTTTAGACTTTTTTAGAGATATTGATGCAGATATATTTTGCTTACAAGAGACTAAATTACAGGAAGGGCAAATAGAGTTAGATTTGCCAGGTTATTTTCAGTACTGGAATTATGCAGAGCGAAAAGGCTATTCAGGTACTGCTATATTTACAAAAAAAGAGCCTTTAAAAGTAATGTATGGAATAAATATAGAAGAACATGATAAGGAAGGTAGAGTTATAACTTTAGAATTTGAAGATTTTTATTTTATTACTGTATATACGCCAAATTCTCAATCTGAATTAAAGAGATTAGAATATAGAACTAGATGGGAAGATGACTTTATAGATTATTTAGTTAAATTAGATAATCATAAGCCTGTAATAGTGTGTGGAGATATGAATGTTGCACATAAAGAAATAGACTTAAAAAATCCTAAAAACAATACAAAGAACGCAGGTTTTACAAAAGAAGAAAGAGAAAAATTCTCTAAATTATTAGATAGTGGATTTATAGACACATATAGATACTTTAATCCTGATAAAGAAGGAGTGTATAGTTGGTGGTCATATAGATTTAATGCAAGAAAAAATAACGCTGGATGGAGAATCGATTATTTTTGTGCATCTAAAAAATTAGAAGATAGATTGACAAGTGCAAATATACATACTGAGGTATTGGGGTCAGACCATTGTCCAGTAGAATTAGAGATAAGATAGAAGTTTAATCAGGATAAAAATTGGGCTGTAGATGTAAATTTAAAGTTAATTATTCTTTTAATCTACATGCCTTTTTTTAACCTAAATAAATTTCACTTATTTTTTCTTTGCTTAGAGTTTTCTAATTCAAATTGATTTGTTTTTCCCATGTTGTAAGCTAAATTAATAATTTTTTTCTCATCTTTAGTCAAATCACGATTTAGAATTTTCTTAAACTCATCAAATAATTTATCATAGTCAACTCTTTTTTTATTAGAATACTTTATAGATTTAGATTTAATATTTGTATACACATATATATCAGGTACTATGCTTGGATTATATATCTTAATAAAAACCTTCGCTGTATAATATGCATCATTTAAAGCGTTGTGATAAGACATTTTTTCATCAAGTTCCAATATAGAAATAGCATTTTGCAAGCCAATACTTTTTCCTGCTGGATTATTAAAATATTTAGATGCATGTTGTTGAATATTAATATAAGACTTAGGTAAAATATCTGATGCTAGCTTATGATAATTGATATTTCTGTATAACTCCTTTAAATCTCCAACCCCCCAAACACATAGTATAGGGTCGTGTGATGCTATGAATTTTATGAAATTGTTGTAAACCTCAGGAAAAGTAGGTGAATCGTTAAAATCAGAGTCTTTAATATTGGTCATACGACTAATAAAAGGGTGCATTGCCTTGTATAGTGTAGGTTTAATATAGCTATTAAATGTATCTACTATATTAAATTTAGAATCCAGTTTAATTGCTCCTATTTGTATAATTTCAAAAGGACATTTTTCATTGGACACAGTTTTATTGAGTTTTTTGTCAAATCCTTGGTTGAATTCCAAATCGAAAATTATGTATTCCATAAAGTTTATCTCCTAAATTTTTGTATTATTACTAGTATAGATTATATTATAAGCTAAATTAAATTTTTAAACAAAAATACTTTTATTTTAGTATACCCCATATTTATAAAAATGTTAAACTATTGTATGTATAATATTTTTCCAAGAAAAAATATTGCGAACTTTTTGTACTTGATATATAATAATATAAATAAAAACACGAATAAAACACGAATATTTTGCAAGAAAAATTCATGAATATAAGGAAAAATGAATTTTATCTTGTATATTTAATAAAATAAAATTTACACAAAAATCATAGGAGAGTGAAAAGATGGAGAGTTTATTATATGTAATAGAGAAAGATAAGCATACCAATGAAGAAATAAGAGAAATCCTAGAGAGCAATAAAAACATAAGGTTCGTTTCTTTAATGGGAGTTGACTTAGGAGGAAATGCAACAGATGAAAAAATTCCTGTAGAATTATTTTTAGAGGATATAGATAAATTCTTAGAATCAGCTATACAAACTGATGGTTCAAGTGTTGAACTTTACAATATAGCAACATTGAATAATGCAAAAGTAGACTTAATGCCAGATAAAAGTTGTCATTGGTATGTAGATTACAATATGGAATACATAGATGAAGAAGTAGGGTTGCCTGTAGGAACATTAAAGATACCTGCATTTCTAATACACGATAATAAAAAAGTATGTTCTAGGGGAATTCTTCAAAAAGCAGATAAATATTTTAAGAAATCTATGTTTGAAATATTTAGAGAATATCCACATGTAATAAACAATATAGGAATAAACTCAGTAGATGATATAGAAGAAATAATGTTAACAGCAGCTACAGAACTCGAATTTTGGGTTAATACTCCTGAAGATAAAGCTGACTTAGAAAAATTATATGTATCACAAAGCTTAAAAGAACAATACTGGAAAAGAACTCATGGTATTATAAGAACTTGTCTGGAACAAAGTTTAATAATACTTCAAAAGCTAGGTGTAAGCCCTGAAATGGCTCATAAAGAGGTTGGGGGAATTCAAAGTTCTATAAGTATAGATGGAAAAACAAACCATGCTATGGAGCAATTAGAGGTTTCTTGGAAGTTTTCTACACCACTACAAGCGGCAGATAATGAATTATTAGTAAGAGATGTTATAGAAGATGTATTTACATCGCATGGATTAGAAGTTACATTTAAAGCAAAGCCAATTCATGGAGTTGCAGGAAGTGGTGGTCATACACATGTAGGAGTAAGTGCAAAATTAAAAGATGGAAGTATCAAAAACTTATTTGCTCCAAAAGATTTAAAAGAAGACTATCTAAGTGAATTAGGGTATGGAGCTCTTATGGGACTTCTTTATAATTATGAAGTATTAAATCCGATTGTAACAGCTTCTAATGATGGATTTAATAGACTGGTTCCTGGATTTGAAGCACCTGTATGTATAGTTACATCTTTAGGTCATAGTTATGAAATGCCATCTAGAAATAGGTCGGTACTTGTTGGGTTAATAAGAGATATAAAGAATCCAAAAACTGTAAGATTTGAATTAAGATCACCAAGTCCTCTATCTAATACTTACCTAGTAATAGCAGGATGTTATCAAACAATGTTAGATGGTATAAAAGCAGCAGCTAAGAGTGGACTTAGTACTAAAGAACTAGAAAAAGAATTATCTAAAAATGTGGGAGAAGAAAGTTTCTATTTAGAAAAAGACAGAGCATATAGAGATGAAAATGATGTATTTGAACATTATAATTTAGAAGAAAGAAATGCAAGATTTGGAACACCTCCAGCAACAGTTTATGAAAATATGAAAAACCTAGAAATATATGCTTCTAAATTAAAATCTTTAAAACAAGGTGATGTATTTACTGATAGTATAATAGAATCATTTAAAGTTGGGGCAATAGATAAGTGGCAAAAAAAATTAAAAACTAGAATAATAGAAGCTGGAATTCAAAAGATAAGAAGTATTGTAAAAGTACACACAAAAGAAAATATGGATGCACTTGATGAAGTAGTTTGGAATTCAATATCAGACTTAAAGTTTAATATTATGAAAGATACTTTAACTAGAGAATCACTATTTACTAGAGTAAGAGAGGCTGTAGAAAATAAAGATTATCAAACTGCTTCGGATTTACAAATAGAACTAAAGAGAAGCATGGAAGAAATACAACAATTATATATGCAATACAAGAAAAATATATATTAAAATAAAATAGTAATAATTTGATTTTGATGTTATAAAGGCAATTAAGTATGGTTAAATCATTTTGAGTTAAATCTCAAATGTAAAAACCATACTCAATTGCCTTGAATTTTGGATTTTAAGTTTTACAATAAAATTAATTATATTGATTATCTATTAATTCTGATATATAATCAGCAATTTCATCTGGATGAATGACTGTTTTAAATTCTTCTAGATTCTTTTTCATAAAATTTATTATAGAATCAAACTCATTTGATACTAACTTATAAAATATATTTTTTAGGTCTAAGTCATCACTATAAATCATTCCAAGTCCTTTATCTATTATAAATTTAGCATTTTCAATTTCTTGACCAACTTTTGGCATTTTAACAAGTACTGGAGTTTGAGACTGGATTGCTTCAAATATAGTTGCTCCTCCAGGTTTAGTCAACATTAAGTCACATTCTTTTATCAGATTGTACATATCATTTACAAATCCAAGTACTTTTATATTTTTTAGAGGTTTTTTATGAGTTAAATTATCATATAGTTTTTTATTTTTACCTGTAACTATTGTAATCTCTATGGAATTAATATGTTCTTCAATGAAGTCATCTATCCAATGCATAAAATCCTCATCTATATCAAATAGACCTCTTCCTCCACCCAAAAGCAATAGCCTATATTTTCCACAACAAGGTTCTTTACTTTCAATCTGGAATCTCTTATCTACAGGAACACCAGTAACTTTTATGGAATCTGGACTTATTCCTTTTTGAAAAAATCTATTTTTTATCTCTGGAGATGGAACAAAATATAAATCTGTATTTTCAAAAACCCATTCCATACTGTCTACAACATCTGTGATAACTGTCAATGTTGGTATATTTATATCAGGGTTTTTTATCTTGAAATTATTTACACAAGCAGCAGCTAGTGGAAATGTAGAGATAATCAAATCTGGATTTATATCAGAAATATACTCAGAAAGTTTAGGTGTATATAATTTATGAGAGAAATCATGTCTTGAGTCAAACGATTTCTTAAAATAATAATAATAATTATATAATCCAGGAGTATATTTTGTATTGTTTTCATAAAGCTTCACCATAGGCTTATTCATCATAGGTATACTTGCATTTATAAAGTTTTGTATAACAACATTGTAATTACTATATTTTTCCATGATACATTCTTTAACTGCTTTTGCAGCACTTATATGACCAGCACCAAATTGAGCTGTTAAGATTAATATAGTTTTATCTTCTTTTGTTTTAGACAATTTATCACCACTTTCATAAAATATATCTGATTAGAGTATTATACATTTACATAAGAATTTAATCAATAATAATATTAAAAAATAACTATTGTGTAAAACATAGTACTGTGTTATTATAAAAACATAAGAAGTTTTAACATAGTACCTTGTAAAACACAATACTGTGTATTTAAAGAAAGGATGGAGTATATGAACACACAATTTAGAAAGGGTGTCTTAGAAATTTGTGTACTTGCTCTAATATCTAAAAAAGATATGTATGGATATGAAATAGTACATAATATTTCCAAAGTAATAGATGTAAATGAAGGAACGATATATCCTATTCTAAGAAGACTGACAAAAGATTTGTATTTTGAAACGTATATACTAGAATCTAATGAGGGTCCTGCTAGAAAATACTATAGAATAACTTCACTAGGAAAAGAAAACTTATCCAATCTGATGGAAGAGTGGAGAGAATTTGTAAAAGCTGTTGAGATTTTAATAAGTGAAGATGAGGGAGGTAATGAACTTGAATAAAACTGAGTTTCTGGAAATTTTAAAGGATTATCTAAAAAAGGATTTTTCTGAGAGCGAAGTTAATGATATATTGAGAGATTATGAAGAATATTTTGTAGATGGGATTATAGAGGGAAAGAGTGATATGGAAATAATAGCATCACTTGGTTCACCAAAATCTATAGCAAGAGAACTTATTCTACAGACAAAAGAAAAAAACATTGAAGATGAAAAAATAATAAACACAGATATTTTAAATGATAAGTTTAGTAAATTCAAGTTAGATATGAAAAAGGGTTATTCTATTTTAAAAGATGAAGCTAAAGAAAAGTACAATAAATCGAAAGAAAGAGTAAATGATAAGCTTACTCCAAGTATAGAAGAAGGTGTCGGAGGAGTATCTAGAGAAGCTATAAAGATTTTATTAGTATTTTTATCCTTATTATTGATTATTCCAGCATTTGCATTTGTATGTGCTATTATTTCAGTTGCTATTGGGTTAGTATGTACATTGATTGCTTTTGTCATATCAATTCCATTTGTGATTAAATTTATTTCAATGGTTCCAGATGTTACAATGTTTTGTATATTTGCGACTATAGCATTTATAGGTTTAGAGATACTGGCATGGCAAATTTTACTGTTTGTTATAAAGTTAGGTAAACAATTGTTAGGCAGTTATATAAATTGGATAAAGAGAAAAAACATTTATATAAATGCAAATAAAAAGATGGAAAAAAGAAATAAGGATACTTTAAGTGAGAAAGATTTAAATAAAGATAGTAATGAAGATTTATATGATGATTATTGTAATATAGAAAAAGAAGAGAATATAAAGGAATCTGATAATTACAACGATGATAGTATAAATTTTGAGGCAATGTATAAAGATTTTGAAGAAATAGATGATAAGAAAGGAGAAGATAAACATGAATAAGAAACTTGCCATATTTGCTGCGGTTTTATTGGTAATAGGTATAATTGGAACAACATGGTCAGGGATTTTAGTTATGCCAAGCTTAATAAACTTTGGACTCGAAAAAGAAGCTGAATTCAAAAAGGAAAATAAACTTTATCAAGAAAAAGTAAATATTGACAAGTTAGATGTATCTGTTGGCAATATAAATGTTACGATAAAGAGACATTCAAGTGAAGATGTACGTGTGACAACAAGAGGAAACAATGAATTTTACAAATATAATGTAACTTTAAAGGATAAGACATTAGTTGTAAAAGGTGAAAGAAAATATGAAAATCGTGTTAAAAAAATTAAAAATTTTGACCAATTATTCAATACATCTATAAATAATATGTTTTCAGGAGATTATAGGGAAATAGTAATCTATGTACCAAATAATGTAGATATAAATGTATCAAGTGTAGATTCATCTTTATTAGTATATGATAATGTAGCTTCAAGCAATATAACATATAAGACTTCTTATGGAAGATTTGAGAGAGTTATAACTGAAAATAATATAAATAAGTTAGATACATTAAACTTAATATCTAGCAATAATCTTGAATTATCTACAAAATCAGTCTTAGGTGTTAAAAACGTAAATATAGAAACAGAATCATTAGATATATCTTCAGAATATGAAGACATATTTGTCAATAATGTAGAACAATATATACCTGAAAATATAAATATAAAAGAAAAAATAGGTAGAAATTCACATTACGATAACAACTTTAGCATATATTGTGATTTTCCAATTGCTAAAAATTTAGATATAGAGGTTCCAAATTCTAAAGTAAGTCTTAGTCTACCAGTAAATAAGTATAAGTTTAATTGCGATATAAAATCTAAAGAAAGAATAGAAGAAATTAATGATGAGTCAGAAGAATACAATGATAGTTCAATTGAATATGAACACAGTGAAGAAAATCATAACGCATATAAAAATATAAGAGAAATAAAAGGGCTTTTAAATGAAAACTTGTCGAATTTAGAACAAGAGTATACTATAAAAATAAATTCAAATAAATTAGAAATGTAAATAATTCATTACTATAATTAATAAATTGACCTAAAAGTATAAAAATATAGTCTATACTATGGTATAATAAGTATCGAAATAGAATTGGGAGAGGGATACTTATGAATAAAATAGCAGTAAGTTTTTTAATAATTGCTACTACTTTATTGAGTACAGCATGTATGGATTATAAAGTTGACAAAGTAGAATTGGTTGATTCTAGAGATTCTGCAGTTGTAAAGAAAGGTGAAGATATCAAAGAAGAAACTGATACAATTAATCCTAGAAGAACAGCTAAAATACCTATAGAGATAGTTTCAAAGGATGAAAAGATAGTAAAATACTTACAAATAGATGAAGAAAGTACATTAAAAGAAAAACTACAGTTAATCTTAGATACTTTATCACATGAGTATTTTAATGGTTTAGATATGGAAGTAGAAGTTCAGGAAAAAGATAGTCTAGTTAAGATAAACTTAGTTGAACCTGATGAAAAGGGGAGAGTTTCTTGGAAAGATGATTATTTAAATGAACAAAATATAATATATACTATAAATAATATTATCAAAAATGTCATTCAAGAAGATGATAATAGTATTTGGATTGAAGAAGTAGAGATATACTACAATGGAGAATTAATAGAGTTAACATAAGAAATGATGTGTTTTATTTAAAAGCACATCATTTTTTTATAATTTTTTAATTCTTATAAAATCCTTATATTTATGATTTAGAATGATTCTTGTAAATAAGTTTGACAAAAGAAAGGATGAAAATTATGAGTAATTATATTTTGGAAGTAAAAGGAGTTTCTAAAAAGTTTAAGGAGCAGGTTGCAGTTGATAATATTTCAATTGCAATTAAACATAATTCTATTTATGGATTATTAGGGCCGAATGGAGCTGGGAAATCCACTTTATTAAAAATGATAACAGGAATCTTAAACCCCACTTCTGGGAAGATATTATTTGAAGGTCATAGATGGACTAGAAAAGATTTAGCAAACATTGGGTCTCTTATTGAATCACCTGCTATATATGAGAATTTAACAGCAAGAGAAAATTTAAAAGTTCATACTACATTACTTGGTATTCCTGACTCTCGCATTGAAGAAGTTTTAGGGATTGTTGATTTAAGAGATACTTTTAAAAAGCGTTCAGGTCAGTTTTCTCTGGGTATGAAGCAACGTCTTGGTATTGCTATTGCATTATTAAATCACCCAAAACTTTTAATCTTAGATGAGCCTACAAATGGACTTGACCCTATTGGAATTGAGGAACTTAGAGAACTGATTCGTTCTTTTCCAAAACAAGGAATTACAGTTATTTTATCAAGTCATATTTTATCTGAGGTTGAGCAAGTTGTAGATGAAATTGGAATAATTTCTAATGGAGTAATAGGGTATCAAGGAGAAGTATCAAGGGAACAAAATTTAGAAGAACTTTTTATGAAAGTTGTAGCTGAAAATAGAAAGAGAGGTAAGTAACATGGAAAGATTTGTTAGAGCAGAATTCCTAAAGATGAAAGGAACTTTTGGAATGAGATTGTCTTGGATAGCCCCAATATTTTCTATACTTATCTGCTTTGGACTAGGTGGAGGACAAAATGGTGCTTACAATTGGTGGTATACTATGTTTCTTCCAGGAGCAATAACTTTGATTTGTTCTTTAGTAGTACAAAAAGATGAAAAAAAGAAGTATCGAGGTGTATTGTCATTGCCAGTTGACAAAAAAAATATCTGGACTGGAAAAATACTTTATTGTACCATTATACTTTGTATATCTTCAATTATT